>NZ_JAIQXV010000003.1:0-300000 GCF_020166415.1 Deinococcus multiflagellatus | reverse complement strand
AAGCGCCGCCTGCGTCCCGCCGCTTGTGGTGGGGAGAGAGGGGGCGGCGGACTGCCCGGCACGCAGGTCAGCTTTTCCCGCTCCCGGCGACCCGCGCCCCGCTACCTGCTTTTCAACTCCGTCCAGATCCGGTCATACAGCCGCTGGGCCCGCCGGTCTGGCAGTTCGTCAATAAAGTTGAGCTTGCCGTTTTTCAGCCAGTCGGCCGGGGGGTTCAGGGCGGGGACGGCCTTGAGAAAGTCGTCCAGCAGCGGCCGGGCGGCGGCGTTGGGGGTGGCGTAGTAGGTGTAGTTGCTTAAGCGCGCGCCCACTTCGGCGTCCAGCAGGGTGTTGATGAAGCGGTGGGCCAGGGCCGGGTTGGGGCTGCGCTTTAAGACCACCAGGGTATCCATGCTGATGGTGGTGCCTTCGCGGGGGAGCACCACCTGCACCTGGGGGTTTTCCTCGGTGGCGATCAACAGGTCGCCCACGTAGATCTGACCCAGGTCAATCTGGCGGGCCAGCAGCTTGTTGCGGGTGCCGGGGCCGCCGTCAAAGCCCTGAAAGCCCTTTTTGGCCACCGTGCGGCGCAGCAGGTCGCGGGCGGCGCGCAGCTGGGCCACATCGGCCGTATTGGCGCTGTGGCCCAGGTACTTCAGCGCCGCGCCGATCACCTCGCGCGGGTCGTCCAGCAGCACAAACGAGCGGCGGTCCTCGGGGCCAAAGATCTCGGCCCAGCTGCTTCGGGGAACATAGCGGCTCTTGTTGTAGGCCAGCCCGGTGGCCGCGTACTGGTACGGCACGGAGTAGCGGTTGCCCGGGTCATAGGGCGGGTTCAGGAATTCGGGTGCCACGTTCTTCAGGTTGGGCAGCCTCGCGCGGTCCAGCGGCTGAAGGAGCCCGGCGCGCACCATCGTCTGCACCACGTACGAACTGGGCACCACGAGGTCGTAGGTGGCCCCGCCCCCCTGCAGCTTGGCGAGCATGGCCTCGTTGCTCTCGAAGGTGTCCAGAATGACCCGCGCGCCGGTCTGTTCCTCGAACGCCTTCACGATGTCCGGGTCCATGTATTCCGACCAGATGAACACGCGCAGGGTGCGGCCATCGCCCGGGGGCACAGGGGACGCTGTTTTCACGGCCGGCTTCTCCACCCGGTAACAGCCGCTGAGGAGGGCGCAGAGGGCCAGGAGCGGCCCTTGGCCGCGTCGAAGGGTCAAAGAGTCGAAGGGTCGAAGAAGCTGAGCGGCCCACTCGCTTAGACCCCTCGACCTGCCGGCCCCTCGACCCCGTGCGCCGCGCGTCACGCTTTCCTCCGGGGGCGCAGCAGGGCGTTCGCCACCAGCACCGCCACCACGGTGACGAGAATCAGCAGGGTGCTCAGGGCGTTGATGTCGGGGGTCACGCCGCGTTTGACGTTGGTATAGATCAGCACCGGCAGGGTCTGGAAGCCCGAGCCGCTGGTGAAGTACGTGACCACGAAGTCGTCCAGCGACAGGGTAAAGGCCAGCAGGGCGCCGGCCAGCACACCCGGCCACGCCAGCGGTAACACCACGCGCCAGAACGACTGCCACGCGCTGGCCCCCAGATCGCGCGCCGCTTCCTCCAGTTCGGGGCCGTAGCCCGATAGACGCGAGCGCACGGTCAGCGCCACATAACTGATCTGAAAGGTGACGTGCGCCAGCAGCACGGTCCAGAACCCGTTGTCAAAGGTCCAGCCGGCCCGCTCCAGGCCCGCGCGCACGGCGGCGTAGAACATCAGCAGCATCACGCCCATCACCACGTCGGGAATCACGATGGGCAGCACCAGCAGCGTGGACAGGGCCGCGCGCGCCCGGCTGGTGTAGCGCCACAGCCCCAGGCCAGTCAGCGTGCCCAGCACCGTGCTGACCAGGGTGCTCAGCAGCGCCACCTGCAGCGTGTGCCCCAGCGCCGCGCGCACGTCGGCGCGGCCCAGCAGCACGCCGTACCACTTGGTGGTAAAACCCGTCCACTCGGCCCCAAAGCGCGACTCGTTGAAGGAAAAGACGATCAGCACCAGAATCGGCAGGTACAGGAAGGCGTACACCAGCCACGCCCAGGCGGCCAGGAGGGGGTGGGTGCGGGTCATGCGGCCCCCTTGGGGCCGGGTGATGGGTGAGGGTTGAGCGTTGATGGTCTTTGTCCATCAACCATCCGCCATCGGCCATTTGCGGCGCGCAGCGCCCTCATACTAGTTCCTCCAGACCCCGGCGGCCCGCCACCCGGGCGTAGGCCCACAGGCCCAGCAGCACCAGACCCATCAGCAGGAAGCTCAGCGCGCTGCCATACGGCCAGTCGCCCGCCTGCCCGAACTGGTTCTGCACGAGGTTGCCCACCAGCGCCGTCTTGGCGCCGCCCAGCAGGTCGCTGACCACAAAGGTGCCCAGGGCCGGAATGAAGGTGAGCAGGATACCCGCCACCAGCCCCGGCCACGTCTGGGGCACCACGGCGCTCCAGAAGGCCCGCGCGGGGGGCGCGCCCAGGTCCTGCGCCGCTTCCCAGAGCGACCAGTTCACCTTCTCCACGCTGGCATACACCGGCAGCACGAAAAAGGGCAGGAAGGCGTAGACCATGCCCAGCAGGGTGGCCGTGAGGCTGGGCACCAGATCGAAGGGCCGCAGCAGGATGATCCAGGCGTACACCCGGATCAGAAAATTGGTCCAGAAGGGAATGATGAGCAGCAGCAGCAGCAGTTGGCGCCGCCGCGCGTCCTGCCGGGCAATGTAAAAGGCCAGCGGATAGCCCAGCAGCACGCAGAGGGCGGTGCTGAGCCCCGCCACCCACACACTGCGCCACAGCACCCGCAGGTTGTCGCCGGTCCATTCCTGAAACAGCGCGTCGTAGCCAATGACCCGCCCCCAGCTTTCCAGCGTCCACGGCGGGCCCACCTGCGCCAGATCCGTGCGCGTGAGGAACGAATACCCCAGCATGATCAGCGCCGGCAGCACCAGAAAAGCCAGCAGCCACAGCACCCCGGGCCCCAGGGTGGCGAGAAAGCGGCGGGGGGTCACGCGCGCCTCCGGCGCGGTCTAAGGGTCGAGAGGTCTAAGGGTCTAAGGAAATGAGGGCCCCATCTCCTTAGACCCTTAGACCCTTTGACCCTTCGACACCGAGCGCAGCGAGGTCTCACCCTTCCTCCAGCACCACAAGGTTCTCGGGGGGCAGGTACAGGGCCACCTGTTCGCCGTAATCAAAGTCCTCGTCGGCGCCGATGTCGGCGTTCAGCTGAAAGACGTGCAGGCGCTGGCCGCCCGCTTCCAGCACGTACTGGTTCTCGGCGCCCGTGTACACGATGTCGTCCACGCGGGCGCGGATCTCGTTGCCCTCGGTTTCGTCGTCGCGCTCCATGCGCAGTTTCTCGGGGCGCACCGAGAGGGTCACGCGCTGGCCTGGGCGCAGGCCCGCCCCCAGGGCGGTGCGCAGGGGGCCATGCACGGTCTGCACCGTCGCGTGGGGCCCGTCCACCGCCTGCACCGTGCCTTCAATGAGGTTGCTGCTGCCCAGAAAGGTCGCCACAAAAGCGGTGCGGGGGCGCTCGTACAGGGCCTCGGCCTGGCCCAGCTGCTCAATGCGGCCCCGGTTCATCACGGCAATGCGGTCACTCATGACCAGGGCTTCTTCCTGATCGTGGGTCACGAACACGAAGGTCATGCCCAGGGTCTGCTGCAGGTGCGCCAGTTCGACTTGCAGTTCCTTGCGCAGCTTCAGGTCCAGGGCGCTGAGGGGTTCGTCCAGCAGCAGCACCTGCGGCTCGTTCACAATGGCGCGGGCCAGGGCCACCCGCTGCCGCTGCCCGCCCGACAGCTGATCGGGGCGCCGGGCGGCAAGGTCGCCAATCTGCACCTGTTCCAGGGCGCGCCCGGCCCGCTCGCGCCGCGCGCCGGCCGGCACCCCGGCCATGTGCAGGCCGAACTCCACGTTCTCACGCACGTTCAGGTGCGGGAACAGCGCGTAATTCTGGAACACGGTGTTCACCGGGCGGCGGTGGGCGGGCACGCCGGTCATGTCCCGGCCGCCGATCATCACGCTGCCGCCGCCCGGCTGCTCAAACCCTGCCAGCAGGCGCAGCAGCGTGGTCTTGCCACACCCGGACGGCCCCAGCAGGCTGAAAAACTCGCCCTGGCGGATGTCCAACGTCACGCCGTCCAGCACCGGCTGGGCCGCGCCCCGGAAACTCTTGCGCAGGTCGCGCGCCGCCACCGCCGTCTCGGTGCCGATCACCCGTTCCCGCCGCCCCCTGGTACTCACGCCGCTGATGGCCGTGCCTCCTGCCTCGCCCTGCTGGTCATGACCGGAATTGTACGGGGCCCGCCGGGCAGGCGCGCGCCCCACCGCCCGCTTCCCCCTTAAGGCGGACGCCCCAGCCCACCCCCCGGAGCTACCGTGAGCCCCTCGCCCGCGTGCCCCCCGTCCCCTGCCCCCCCAGAGGTTCACCGTGGAAGAAGTGCTGGTTCCCCTGTTTTTTTTCGCCAGTCTGTTCGGCTTTCCCCTGCTGCGCCGCCAGATGATTCACCGCCACCAGATGGAGCGCCTGGAGCGGGAGGGCCGCCCCAGCGCGCCCCTGGCCCTGAGCGCAGGCGCCGCGCCGGACGACGCCCCGGCCCTGGCCCTGCGCCTGCCCGAACCGCACCGCCTGTATGCCCTGGCCCTGCTGTGCCGCCTGGAAGATGCCCCGCAGGCCGCCCAGGGCCGCACGCTGTTTGTGCTGCGGCAGGCGCGCGACACCTATCTGCCCGAAACCCTGCGCGCCTACCTGCACCTGACCCCGGCGGGGCGGGCGCAACTGGCCGCGCAGGGCCACAGCCCCGAGGCGCTGCTGGGCGAGCAACTGGCGCTGATTAACGGCGCCGTGACCGAGGCCCTGGCCCACGACCACGCCGCCGCCGACCGCCTGCTGACCCAGGGGCGCTTTCTGCTGGACCGCGCCCGGCGCCCAGCCGAACTCACCGCAGCCTCAGAGATGGGGGGCGCGCGTTAGGACCGGCCTCACAAGGTGGGGGCGCTGACCTTGTGCGCGCGGGCCCTGGGGTGTGCTGCCCAAGGTTCGCGCGCGGCGCGCCAAGGAGGCCCCACCATGTTCCTACGCATTGACAAACTGCAGTTTGACCTCCCCCTGCCCAAAGAAGCCAACCCCAACGGGGCGGCGGCCGTCCAGGAACTGATGGGCGGCCGTTTTGGCGAGATGTCCACCCTGATGAACTACATGACCCAGTCGTTCAACTTCCGGGGCAAGGACACGCTGCGGCCGTACTACGAACTGATTGCTAACATCGCTGCCGAGGAGCTGGGCCACATTGAACTGGTCTCGGCCACCATCAACGCGCTGCTGGCCGGCCCCGAGCCCAAGGCCCAGGAAGAGCCGGTGGACCCCAGTACCCACCCCTTCTCGTTCGCGCAGGACGTGCGCTACGCCAAGCACTTCATTGCGGCCGGGCCCGGCACCATGATCGCGGATTCGCACGGCAAAGCCTGGAGCGGCGACTACGTGTATTCCAGCGGCAATTTGATGCTGGACCTGACCCACAACTTCTTCCTGGAAGGCGCGGCGCGCCACAACAAGCTGCGCGTGTACGAGATGGTGGACGACCCCACCGCCAAGGCCCTGGTGGGCTACCTGCTGGTGCGCGGCGGGGTGCACCAGATCGCCTATGCCAAGGCCCTGGAAACCCTGAGCGGCGTGAACATGGAAAAGCTGCTGCCCATGCCCAACATTCCCACTTCCCTGATTCCCGAAGCCAAGCGCGTGATGGACCAGGGCGTGCACCAGATTCTTTACCGCTTCAGCGACACGGACTTTACCCAGCTGAGCGCCATCTGGAACGGCACCCACCCCGAAGACGGCAGCGAGGTGCGCGTGGGCGAGTACACCGAGATCCAGGGCGGCCCCACGGTGGACGGCGGCCACGACTCGGCGGCCTTCTCGCCGGAATGGGACATGGGCGAGATCATGGAAATCGCCAAGAAGCTGCACGACAAGGCCCGGTTGCGGTAGGTCGGGCAAGGGGGGCGGGGGGCCGAATCGGCCCCCCGCCTCCCTTGCTGCTGGTCAGCCCTCCAGGGTCTCAACCTTGACGCCCAGCAGGTGGGCGAGGTCCAGCAGTTGCGTGGGCTCGACGGTCACGCCCTGCAGTTCGGCAGGCCCCAGGCGGACGCCCCGCAGGTCGCAGCCGCGCAGATCGGCGCCGTCCAGCAGGGCCCCACGCAGGTCGGTGCGGGCCAGCTGACAGCCACGCAGGACCGCCCCGGGCAGCTTCGCGCCCATGAACACCGCTTCGCTCAGGTCGCAGGCGTCCAGCCGCAGGTGCGCGGCGTCGGCCTTCAGCCAGACCGACAGGGCCAGCACGGTGCGGTCCAGGCGAACATGACGCAGGCGTGCGCCCGGCGCCTGCAGCCCCAGCAGCCGGCAATCAGACACCTCCACGCGTTCCAGGGCCACGTCGTCCCACGCGGCGCCGCTCAGGTCACAGCCTTCAAAGCGCACGTCCTGAAACCGTACCCGCTGCCAGTTCACGCCGCGCAGCGTCACGCCCCGGAACACACACTTTTCAAAAGTCACGCTGCGCAGTGTCTGCCCGCCGGGCAGGTCGCCCGCCAACGCCACCTCCCGGTAGACCGCTTCATCCTCCAGTGGCCCAGGCAGGGGGCGCAGGTTGCCCAACTTCGGGGGTTTGGGGGCCACTGGGAGGGCGGGCCGCGTCACAGCGTCAGAATCTCGCAGCCCTTCTGGGTCACGGCGACCGTGTGTTCAAACTGCGCGCTGGGGCTCTTGTCGGCGGTGATCACGGTCCAGCCGTCGCCCAGCAGGCGGGTTTCGGGGCGTCCCAGGTTGATCATGGGTTCAATGGTGAACACCATGCCGGGCTGCAGCTTCAGGCCGGTGTAGCGCGCGCCGTGGTGCAGCACGGTGGGTTCCTCGTGCAGGCGCTTGCCAATGCCGTGGCCGGTGTACTCGCGCACCACGCTGTAGCCCCGGCCCTCGGCCAGCGACTGGATGGCGTGCCCAATATCGCCCAGGCGCGCGCCGGGTTTGACCAGATCCAGCGCGGCGTTCAGGCTGGCGCGGGTGGCGTCCACGAGGCCCTGCACCTCCGGGCGCACCGGCCCCACTGTGTAGGTGTAGCAGGCGTCGCCGTAGTAACCGTTCAGCAGCACGCCGATGTCCACGCCGATGATGTCGCCCTCCTGCAGCTGGCGGCTGTCGGGAATACCGTGGCAGATCACCTCGTTCACGCTGGCGCAGATGGTGCCGGGAAAGGGGTTGGTGCGCGGCCCATAGCCCAGGTAGGCGGGGGTGGCGCCCGCCTTGCGAATATGCTCCTCGGCCAGGCGGTCGAGTTCTTTGAGGGTCACACCGGGTTTGACGTGGGGTTCCAGCACCCGGAAGGTTTCGGCCACCAGCGCCCCCGCACGGCGCATGATCTCGATTTCGCGGGCGGATTTCAGGGCAACGCGGCTCATAACAGAGCAGGCTAACACGGGGCACCCAGAGCGGTGAGCGCCCCGTGTCACGAACCGCCGGCCGCTCCCTCTTGCCGGCCCACGCGCGCTACCCTCGCCCCTATGGGTGAACGCCGGGTGGTCATCAGCGTGGATATGGAAGGCGTGTGCGGGGTCTCAAGCTGGGTGCAGGTGAGCCCGCCGGAATTTGGCGGTCTGGTGAACGCCGCCGAATACGAGCGCGCCCGCCGCCAGATGACCCTGGAAGCGGCGGCAGCGGCCCAGGGCGCCCTGGACGCCGGGGCCACCGACGTACTGGTGAACGACAGCCACGACACCATGCGCAACCTGCTGCCCGAACTGCTGCCCCCAGGCGTGCGCTTTACCACCGGCAACGACAAGCCGCTGAGCATGGTGCAGGGCGTGCAGGAGGCCGGGGTGGTGGGCCTGCTGTTCGTGGGCTACCACGCCCGCGCCGGCAGCGTGCGCGGCCCGCTGGCCCACACCTGGAACGGCTTCATCCGCGACGTGCGGATCAATGGGGCCTCGACCGGCGAATATGGCCTGAACGCCCTGCTGGCCGGCCACTACGGCGTGCCGGTGCTGTTTGCCAGCGGCGACGATGTGGCCATGACCGAGATCCGGGCAGAACTGGGCGAGGAGGTGGTCACAGTGGTGGTCAAGGAGGGCCTCAGCGCCTTTGCCGCCGTCCACCTGCATCCTCACACCGCCCTGGAGCGCATTCAGGAAGGTGCGTGGCGGGCCGTGGAACAAGCTGCCCAGGCCCGTCCTCACACCACCCGCTGGCCGGCCCAGGCCCAGCTGAGCTTCAACCATCAGGCCCGCGCCGACGCTGCCGAACGGGTGCCCGGCGTGACCCGGGTGGACGCCGTGACCGTGGGCTGGGAGAGCGACAACGCCTATCACCTGTTCCAGACCTTCCGCATGCTGGCGAAGGTGGCCGAGGTGCGGCTGGACGGGTAAGGAGGGGTGTGGGCCGTGGGGTGTTGGTGGTGGGAAGGGCAACACTCATGGCTGCCCGCTAAGCTCGGCGCCATGCGTGCCCTGTTGCCTGTTGTCGCGGCCCTGACGCTCTGTTCTTCTGCCTCTGCGGCGGCCGTGTGGGCGGGGGTGAATGCCACCACCGCCGGCTACGGCGTACATGCGGGCACCGCGCTGCTGCCGGTGCCGCTGCTGGGCACCCTGGGGCTGGAAGCCAGCGCCGAACGCCCCTGGCAATCCGGCGCAGGCACCGCCAGCCGCTACGCCGCCGGGCTGACCCTGCGCGACCTGAATCTGCCCCTCAGCCGCGTGGACGCCTTTACCACGGTGGGCGGCGAACTGACTGTGCCCACGCCCGCCCCGGGCGGCAGCAGTGAGAGCCGCTTTGCCCTGTACGGCGAGGCCGGCCTGCGCGGCCCCGTGCTGGGCCCGGCCGGCTGGCGGGCCTTTGTGCGGGCCAGCAGCGCCGGGCAACTGGGGGCCGGGGTGGGGCTGGAACTGCGGTTTTAAAGCGGGGAGCAGGAGGCGGGAAGCGGGGCGCGATAGGGCAGGTGGCGGATGCGGCCTGGCCGGGGGGTCTTTAGCCTGACGGCGTGACCGAACAAGATTCTTCTGCTTACAGCCTTCAGACCACGCTGGAGGGCATCTCGCCCGCGCAGCTCACGGGGTTTTTCGTAGGGTGGCCCAACCCGCCCAGCCCAGAAACGTTTTACCGCCTGCTGGCGGGGTCGTACCGCTTTGTGCTGGCGGTGCAGGGCGGGCAGGTGATCGGGTTTGTGCAGGCGGTCAGCGACGGCGTGCTGACCGCTTTTGTTCCGCTGCTGGAAGTGCGGCCCGAGCATCAGGGGCAAGGCATTGGCCGCGCGCTGATGGAGCGGCTGCTGGCGGAACTGGCCGACTTCTACGCCGTGGACCTGGCCTGCGACGACGATCTGGTGCCCTTCTACGAGGGCCTGGGCTTGCGGTGGGCCAACCTGATGTTCCGGCGCAACTACGCCCGGCAGCAGGGACGACCAGCGACGCCTTAACGCTTACCAGTACAGCAGCAGGGCGTCCCCCCGGTTCCAGCCCAGCCGCTTCAAGTACCCGCCCTCCCGGGGGCTGAGCTGGGCCAGTTCCTCTGCCGTGGGCCGACCGTTCAGCCAGGCAGCGTCCGGCACCACCCAGCCCCGGGCCTGCCACCATGCGGCCAGCTCCGGCGGATTGATGTAGGGGTGGTGGGCGGGTTCCCAGGGCTCGCCGGGGAGGCCGGCCGGCCGGTGCTCTGGCGCGGCCACAAAAGCCAGCAGGGGCAACCAACCGTGGGCGCGCACCTCCACCCGCTGCGCACCATACGGCGCCACCAATTCACACACCCGCAACTCGGTCATGGAGGAGGTGGCCGCCCAGGGGGCAAGTGACCAGCCCGTGGCCTGGGCACAGGCATGCAAATCAGCCGTCCAGCGCTGAGCAGCCCCTGAATCGGCTGCGTCCAGCTCGGCCCGCAGCCAGTCCAGCGGCGGGGCCATCCCCTACCCCAGTTCGGCGCGCAGGCGCTGCACGTCCTCGCGCCACGCCTCGGCGTCGTCGCTCTCCTCCCACAGGTCGGGCAGCTCGCTGCCGGGGCCCAGCACCCGGTCCAGGGCCTCGCGGGCCACCTCACGCAGGGGCGCCAGCTCGGCCGGGTTCACGCCCTGCACCCACGCGCGCAGCCCGGCGTCGGTCAGGCTGGCCGTGTCACCCGTCAGCACCGCCGCCAGAATCTCGGCGGCGGCCAGGGCGCGGTGACCTTCCTCGGCGTCCAGCAGGTCGTTGTCGGGGTCCAAGGCCACATCAAAGGCCTCGGCCAGGGCGTAGGCGCCGTCCTGCACCACCTCGGCCACAAAGGCGGCGGCGTGCTCGTTCTCCAGGCTGCCCGTCCCCCAGACGGTCACACGCCCACCCCCTGCCCGTAGCGGCGCTCCACGTACTGTTCCAGCAAGTCCTGAAAATCCTCGGCAATGCGGGGGCCCCTCAGGGTGGTCAGCAGTTTGCCGTCCTGGTACACGGGGGCGCGCGGGTCTTCCCCCGTGCCGGGCAGCGAAATGCCGATGTTGGCGTGCTTGCTCTCGCCGGGGCCGTTCACGATGCAGCCCATGACCGCCACCTGCATCTCTTCCACGCCGGGGTATTTCGCCTTCCACTCGGGCATGGTGTCGCGGATGTAATCCTGAATCTTCTGGGCCAGCTCCTGGAAAAAGGTGCTGGTGGTGCGCCCGCACCCGGGGCAGGAGGTGACCTGCGGCAGAAACTGGCGCAGCCCCAGGCTCTGCAAAATCTGCTGGGCCACCTCCACTTCCAGCTTGCGGCTGGCGCCGGGCTCGGGGGTCAGGGAGACGCGGATGGTGTCGCCAATGCCGTCAATCAGAAGGGGTGCCAGGGCCGCGCTGCTAGCCACAATCCCCTTCATGCCCATGCCGGCTTCGGTCAGGCCCAGGTGCAGGGGGTAGTCGCACAGCGGGGCCAGCTGGCGGTAGACCTTCCACAGTTCGGGTGCGCTGCTCACCTTCACCGAAATCAGGATCTTGTCGTGGGGCAACCCCAGTTCCTCGGCGTAGCGGGCGCTGTCCAGGGCAGAGACCACCATCGCGTCAATCATCACGTCGGTGCCGGTTTTCGGGCTGCCGGCGCGGGTGTTCTCGTCCATCAGCTTCGCCAGCACCTGCTGGTCCAGGCTGCCCCAGTTCACGCCCACGCGCACCGGCTTGTCGAACTCCTTGGCCACCTCGATCATGGTGGCGAAGTTGGCGTCGTGGTGCTGCCCGGCGCCCACATTGCCGGGGTTGATGCGGTACTTGGCGAGCAGGCGGGCCGTCTCCGGGAATTCGCGCAGCAGGATGTGGCCGTTGTAGTGAAAGTCGCCCACGATGGGCACGTTCAGGCCTACCTCGTGCAGGCGGGCCACGATCTCGGGGAGGGCGGCGGCGGCTTCGCGGGTGTTCACAGTCACGCGCACGATCTCGCTGCCCGCGCGGGCCAGCTGGGCAATCTGAATGGCCGTGGCCTCGGCGTTGGCGGTGTCGGTGTTCGTCATGCTCTGCACGACGATGGGGTGCGCGCTGCCCACGAACACGCCTCCCACGTTCACGCTGACGGTCTGGCGGCGGGTCATGCCCCCAGTCTACGCGGGCGCCCCCGCTGCCCGCGAGGACAGGTGCCCGGCCGCCTCCATCTGGTCCAGCAGCGCCCCCAGGCCGATCTCCACGCCGCCCTGGGGCCCACTCTGGCCGTACAGCCCGGCCCGCTCCAGCGCCGCTGCGCCGTGCAGAAAGGTCCAGTAGGCCACCGCGTGCCCGGTGTCGTCGGGGTGGCCGGTCAGCGCGCCCACCCGTTCCAGCAGCGCGCCCCACAGGGCCTTGCCGGCCGGAGTCCATAGGCCCGGTGCTCCTGGCGCCACAGGGGTCAGCAGCAGGTCGTAGGCGTGGGGCCGCGTGCGGGCAAAGTGCCAGTAGGCCTGCGCCACGGCCGCCAACGCCGCGCGGGGGGGCAACCCGGCCGCCGCCGTCAATTCGGTGCGCAGGGCGCTGGCCGCCTGTTCGGCCAGGGTGGTCAGCAGGGCCTCGCGGCTGCCCACATGGCGGTACAGGCTGCTGGGACGCACGCCCAGGGCCTCGGCCAGGGGACGCATGCCCAGGGCCGCGGGCCCGCCCTGTTCCAGCAGGGCCCAGGCCGCCGCCTGAATGGCCTCGGGCGTGAGTTTGGCGGGGTAAGGCATGGCGAACAGTGTACGCCTTGACGCCACCCCGGCGCGGGTGTACGGTAATTACACAAGACGAACACCGTTCGCTTTGGTGGCCGCCCGGCCACCCGGAGGTCTCCTATGTCGGCACGCCACAGCGCCCACCCGCCCATCCGGCTGGCCCAGTTTGGGCTGGTCAACACCTACCTTGTTCCCGAAGCCGATGGCCTGACCCTGATTGACGCGGGCCTGCCCGGCCTGGAACGGCGTCTGCCCCCGCTGATTGCCCGCCTGGGCCGGCCGCTGCGCCGGGTGGCGATCACCCACGCGCATGCCGACCATGCGGGCAGCCTGGACGCCCTGGCGGCGGCGCACCCGGGGCTGGAGGTGCTGCTGGGCGAACACGACGCCCCAGGGCTGGCGGCGCTGGGGGTGCAGACCGCCCCCACCCGCCTGCTGCGCGCCGGGGACCGCGTGGGCTCCCTGGTGGTGCTGGACACCCCGGGCCACTCGCCGGGCCATGTGGCCTACCTGGATGAGCGCGACGGCACGCTGTACGGCGGCGACACCTTCGTGAACGTGCCAGGGCTGCATGCGGCCAGCGTGCTGAGCGCCGTGTTTCCGCTGCCCACCCTGGGCACCCACGACCCGGCCGGGACCACCGCCAGCGCCCGCGCGCTGCTGGCCGTGCCTGCCCACTTTCTGGCCACCGGGCACGGCCCCGTGGTGCGTGAACCGGGGCCCGCCATGGAGCGCGCCGTGGCCCAGGCCGAAGAGGGCCGCGCACCCAGTCGCCTGAGTGCGCAGGTGGCCGCCTTCGTGGGGCGCCTGACCGGCATGACCACCGGGGGCGCGGTGGCCGCCAAGGCCGGGCTGGCCGGGAGGGGCGGCTAGAACATGTGGGCGGAACTGTGGCCGAGCAGCGAGGGAGCGTAAGCCATGCCGACCAGGCTCATCCACCTTGCAGAGCATCAGCAGTGGGATCAGGTCAAACACGCCCTTGCCCTCACACGGCATTCAACGGAAGAACTGACCGGCGCCCTGGTGAAGGCGGTATTCTTCCAGAACCTTGAAATGACCCAGTTGCTTCTCGAGGCAGGAGCGAATCCGAATCGCAGCTTCGATGGCGCTGAGTTTCCACCCGTTAGTGCTGCCGTTGAGCAAGCCTGGCAACCTGGACTCCAGCTGTTACTGGCACATGGCGGAGACGTCAACGTGCGAAGATTCGGCGGCTGGACGCCCTTAATCCATGCCGTTGATGTTGAGGCAGACGGCGCCTGGCAGACTGGTGAACCCGCCACACTCGATTTGTTGCGCTTCTTGTTGGAGCAGGGGGCAGATCCGACCTTACGAGATGACAATGGCGAGTGTGCAGCGGATCTGGCTCGGCGGTACGGGTGGGATGAAGCCGTGCAACTTTTGAGTCAAGAACACCTGACCGATAAACCCTGAGGGCCTGTGCAGTCCACCCCCTGCCTTTCCCCTTGACCGCAGGGCGGCAGCAACCTCACACTGGGGCAAACAGTTCACAGGCAACGCTTGTCCGCAGCGGGCACGACCTTTCTTTGCATTCACGCAAGAGGTCGTGCCCGCTGCGCTGCTGCCGTGCCGGAGGTTAACGCCACATGTCTATTTTTCCCCTGCTGTCCACCCAACACGACCACACCCCTGCCTACACCGGGCGCCTGGGCGCGCCCCTGGGCGAGACCGTCCGCGTGCGCCTGCGCACCACCCTGCCGGTGACGTCAGTGAAGTTCAAGCTGGTGCGCGTGGGCGAAATTGAAGCGCACCCCGCGCGGGAGGTGGAGGTGGCCGGCGACCTCCCCGGCCGCTGGTTCGAGGCCGATCTGCCCGTGCACGAAGGCCGCGTGCGCTACGCGTGGCAGCTGAACTTTGGCAACGACCACCTGCACCTCACGGCGCTGGGCCTGCACCGCACCCGGCGGGGCTTTCGCTCGTGGTTCACGTACCTTGCCGGGCACACGGCCCCCGAATGGGCCTGGCAGAGCGTCTTTTACCAGATCTTTCCCGACCGCTTCCGCAACGGTGACCCCAGCAACGACGTGCAGACCGGCGAATACGTGTACAGCGGCCGGGCTGTAGAGCACGTGGCGTGGAACACCCCCATCGACGCCTGGGGCGACATTCATGGGCATTACGGCGGCGACCTGAACGGCATCACACAGGCGCTGCCCTACCTGCAGGACCTGGGCATCACGGGGCTGTGGCTGACCCCCATTTTCGTGTCGCCCAGCAACCACCGCTACGACATCACCGATTACCGCCACATTGACCCCCACCTGGGCGGCGACGCGGCCTGGGACGAACTGGTGGGCGCGGCCCAGCGGGCGGGCATCCGGCTGGTGCTGGACGGCGTGTTCAACCATGTGGGCAACGAGCACGCGCTGTTTCAGGCGGCGCTGGACGACCACGCGGCCCCCGAGCGCGAACTGTTCACCTGGCGCGACGAGCCCGGCAAGCCGCCGTACCACGCCTTTTTCGATGTGCCCACGCTGCCCAAGATTGACTACCGCAACCCGGCGGCGATTGACGAATTCTTCAGCGGCGAGGAGTCCGTGGTGCGCCACTGGCTGCGCCGGGGTGCGGCAGGCTGGCGCCTGGACGTGGCCCACATGATCGGCACGGGCGGCACCGACGAAGACAACCTGCCGCTGCACCGCACCCTCAAACGCGCCGCGCGCGAGGAGCGGGGCGACGCCTACGTGTTCGGCGAGCGCTTTTACGACCCCGAGCACGCGCTGGACGGCCAGGGCGAGGACGGCTCCATGAATTACCACGGCTTTGGCCTGCCGGTGATGCAGTGGCTGGCGCGGGGCAACCTCACCTTTGAACCCAGCAACCTGGGCGGCGAGGAACTGGCCGAGCTGCTCTGGGACGCCTACCACGCCCTGTCGCCGCAGGTGGCCCTGAGCATGTTTAACGTGCTGGAATCGCACGACGTGCCGCGTGCCCTGTACCGCCTGGGCAATGACCGCACGCTGTTCCAGGCCGCCCTGACCTTCCTGATGACCTACGCCGGGGTGCCCTGCACCTATTACGGCTCAGAGGTGGGCCTGAGCCAGTCACGCGACGGCGCCATGCCGTGGTGCCGCGAGGCCATGCCCTGGGACGAGGCCGCGTGGGACCAGCCCCTGCGCGCCCGGGTGAAGGCCCTGATTGCGGTGCGCCGCGAGCAGCTGGCCCTGCAGCGCGGCAACCTGCGCTTTCTGCACGCCGAGGACGACGCCGTGGCGTTCCTGCGCGAATACACCCATGAGGACGGCCACGTCGTGCGCGCGGCGGTGATTATCAGCCGCCGCCCCCAGGCCCACGAGGTCGCGCTGGCCCTGCCCGGCGGCGAGTGGCGCGACGCCCTGAGCGGCGAGACGGTGCACGGCGGTCAGGTGACGGTGCAGGCTGCTGGCGGCCGGATTCTGCTGCAGGGGTGAGGCGTGGAGGCACGGTAGGCTGAGCCCATTGGACAGGCCAGGGTGACTCGATCAGACAGTGGTGTGATGACAGTGGTTCGGACAGTTTTCAAGCGTGTCGAGTAGCCCGTGGAAGAAACGTCGTCTGGGACGCTTGGCTCGCTTCCCCCCCTCCCGACCCCCCCCACGAGGGGGGAGGGGAAAAACAGCGTGCTTGTCAGGTTGTCCTCTGTGGAATGTTAAAACTGTCCAAACCATTGGATGAACACTCGAACCAAAATTGTCGATTGCTCTGGCGTGCGTTCCGAACAGGACTTCTGGGCGGCCTACGTGCGCGATGTGAAGCCAGAAAGCCCGGACTCTGGTCGAAATTTCGATGCCTTTTGGGACGCCCTCTGGGGTGGTCCAGGCTGGCCTGATGCCGACAAGCTTCGCTTCATCCATACCTCGGCAGTGGCAACATTTCGTGACGGGCAATTCATCGCCATGCTCAGGGAGACGTCGCAGGGAACCGATTCAGTCCGGCTTGTCTTTGAATAGCTCTGCTTGCTCAGGGTGGTCCCTGGTCGGCCTGCAGGGTGAGGACCAGCGCGGCAGCAGAGCACTGCGCCGGCTCTCGACTCGATCTGAAGCACCAAGCGCGCCCAGCCAAAACAGGTCTGGGCGCGCTTGGTGCTGTTCAAGTGATCACGTCAGGGAAGACATCCCCGGGCGCACCGCAGCGGAGTGAGGACAAATGACGGCCCTTCCATGCCCCCTCCTCCCCTGCTCAGCCTTCTTCCTCCTGCACCCGGGGCACGCCGCCGGTCCAGTCCAGCCGGGCCACATGCAACTGGCGGTGCGTGTGCCCGGCATTCCAGGCATGAAAGACGATGTGGTCCTGCCCGTCTGGCCCGGCCACCAGCGAGTTGTGGCCCGGCCCAATCCAGCCGTTCAGCCCACTGCGCAGCACGGTGGCTGCCCCGGCCGGTTCGTGCCAGGGCCCCAGCGGATGGTCGGCCACCGCGTGCCCCACGCCGTAGGTGGCGCTGGTCCAGGCGCCGCCGGAATAAAAGCAGTGGTACTGGCCGAAGCGGAACACCACAAACGGCCCTTCAAGGGTGTGCCAGTCGTACACCTGCCCGTACATGGGCCGCTGCCGGCTGTACAGCTGCCAGTCGGCCGAGGGCCGCAGCACCGTCTGGGGCGGTCCGGCTGGGGTCAGGGGGTCGCGCAGGGGCATCACGGCCAGCATGGTCCCCACGCGCTCGCCGCCCAGTTCATCGCGGGCAAAGTACAGATACCACTGCCCGTCCTGCGCGCGGAACGGGTGGGGGTCAATGGCGAAAGGCTCGTCCGGGGTCAGGTTCAGCCCCTGGTCGGTAAAGGGCCCCAGGGGATGGGTGGCCGTCGCCACGCGCAGGTGGTGGCCCTGGTCGCCCTGCCCCACCGAGTAGTACAGGTAGAACACGCCGTTCTGCTCGGCCACCTCGGGCGCCCAGTAGTCGCGCCGCTCGGCCAGCACCGGCGTCAGGGCGCCCCCGTGCGAGGTCCAATGCTGCAGATCGGGCGAGGACAGCACCTCAAAGGCCCGCCCGTTGCCGCCCTCTTCATGGCCGTGCAGGCCAGTGCCGTAGGCGTAATAGGTCCCCTGCCACGCCAGCACGAAGGGATCGGCAAAGTAGCCGGGAAATCGGGGGCCGGTCATCGGGCGGGGCGGGGGGCGGGCTGCGGCGTCAGGGTGGGCCCACTGACCTTCAGCCGGCCCCCGCTGAAGGTCACGCGGTCCAGGCGCATGCTGCGGTACCCCAGCTGATCGCCAATCTGGCCGGTGGTCCAGGCGTGGTACACCAGCCACGTCTGCCCCGCGCCGTCGGTCACCACCGACTGGTGGCCGGGGCCTGCCACCGCGCCCCGGCTGGTCAGCACCGGGTTGTCGGCAGACTTGCTGTAGGGGCCGGTCACCTTGCTGGCGGTGGCGTAGCCCACGGCATACAGGTCGCTGTCAAAGGGCCCACCCGAGTACAGCAGGTAGTACGTGCCGCCCGCCTTGTGCAGGGTGGGCGCTTCAATGACGGCGCCCTCCCACAGCTGAAAATTCTGAATCAGGTCGGTGGGCTTGCCGGTCAGGCTCAGGCCGTCCCTGGCCAGCGGCTGCAGGTAGATGCGGGTACTGAGGTTGCAGCAGTTGCCGTCGTTTTTCCACAGCAGGTAGGCGCGGCCGTCGGTGTCCACGAAGGGGCTGGCGTCAATGCTGCCGCCTTCCTCCACCTGACAGACCAGCGGCCCGCTGCCCTGGCCCCTGAACGGCCCAGCGGGCTGCGCGGCGGTGGCCACGCCAATGCACTGGCGGCCACTCTTCAGGTCCCGGGCAGTGAAGTACAGCACGTAGCGCCCGGCCAACTGCACCACTTCGGGCGCCCAGGTCAGGCCCGGCTGTACCCAGGCGGGCAGCACGGGCATGGCGTCGCCTGCCCGCTCCCAGTGCACCAGATCGCGGCTGACCGCGTGCGGCACGTTGCCGCCGCTGCCGTTGGTGGCGTAGGCGTGGTACTGCGTGCCGGCCCGCAGAACGAAGGGGTCCGGGAAATTGGCGTCCAGCACCGGGTTGCTGAAGGTGGTGGTGGCCGCAGTGGGCGGGGGGCTTGCGGCGCCGCCCGCCTGGGCCCAGGAGCCCACCAGCAGGCCAAGGGCCAGAAACAGGGGTTTGAGCATGAAGTCTCCAGCGGGGCCCCGTCAGGTGTGGGGCGCCCAGGTGGGAAAGGGCTACTCTTTCAGGCCGGTGGTGGACAGCCCCGCTTCCAGGAAGCGCTGGGCAATCAGATAGGCCACCAGGGCCGGCACGGCGGCCAGGGTGGTGGCGGCCATCAACTTGCCGTACTCGGTGGTGTAGCGCTGGGAAAAGGTGGTGATGCCCACCGGCAGCGTCATCTTGTCCACGTCGGTCACCGTGTACAGCGGCCACAGGTAGTTGTTCCACGACCCCATAAAGGCAAACACTGCCAGCGTCACCAGCGAGGGCACGCTGAGCGGCAGGATGATGCGCCACAGAATCTGAAAATTGCCCGCGCCGTCCAGCCGGGCGGCTTCTTCCAGTTCGCGGGGAATCCCCACAAAGAACTGCCGCAGCAAGAACACCCCGAACACCCCGCTGATACCCGGCCAGATCAGCGCGTGGAACGAATTGATCCACCCGAAGTTCAGCATCATGATGTAGGTAGGCACGAGGGTCACGATGCCCGGAATCATCAGGCTGGACAGGATGAACCAGAACCACGCGTTGCGGCCCGGAAAGCGCATGCGGGCCAGCGGGTAGGCGGTCAGGGCACACAGGGCCACATGCAGCACGGTAAAGGTCAACGCCACGAACAGCGAATTCCAGGTCCAGCGCAGAATGTTACCGTCCGGCGAGGTCAGCACCGCGCGGTAGTTCTCCAGGGTGGGATGCGCGGGCCACCACTGCACCGGCGAGGCAATAGCGTCAGCCTCGGTTTTGAACGACGTGCTGATCATCCAGTACACGGGCGCCAGAAACAGCAGCGACAGCAGGCACAGCACCAGAAAACGGGGCCACTCGCGCGGCAGGCGTCGGCGGCGGGGCGGCGTCCGGACGGGCACCCCTTTGGGCGGCACCGTGGTCATTTCTCCTCCGTGCTCTGAACGTCGCGCGCCATCAGGCGGAACTGCGCGGCTGTGAGCACCAGCATCATCAGACCAAACACAAAGCCCATGGCCGCCGCGCTGGAAATCTGCGAGTTGGTAAAGCCCTCTTCGGTGATGTACTGAATCACGCTCTGGGTGGAGCGCGTGGGGCCGCCGTTGGTGATCACCAGCGACTGCCCAAACAGCTGAAAGGACGCCAGCGCCGTGGTAATCACCACGAACAGCGTGATGGGCGTGAGCATGGGCCACGTAATAAAGCGGAACTGCTGCCCGCCCGTGGCGCCGTCCAGCGCCGCCGCTTCATACAGGCTGTGGGGAATGTTGCTCATGGCCGCCAGATACAGGGTCATGTTGAAGCCCACCGTCCACCACACCGTGCCCACCACGATGGGCACCCAGGCCAACCCCTCGGTGGACAGCCACGCGATAGGCGGCGCCCCAGTCATCAGGTCGCGCGCGGCGTTCACCAGCCCAATCTGGTTATCGAACATCCAGCGCCACAGAATGCCCATCACGGAAACAGTCAGGATGCCCGGCATGAAAAACACCGCCCGGAAAAAGGTGCGCCCAAAAATGGGTCGGTGCAGCAGCGCGGCCAGCCCCAGCGCCGCAGCCACCAGCAGCGGCACGCTGACCAGGGTGAAGAAGGTGGTGTTCCACAGGGTGCGCCAGAAGAACTCGAACTGCGGGGTGCCGCTGGTGAACAGGTTGCGGAAGAACTCGGTGCCCACGAAGGTCTGGGTGTTGTTCAGCAGATCCCAGCGGTGCAGGCTGATGTACAGCCCGTACCCGATGGGATAGACGGTGAACATGAAAAACAGCGCCGCGTGGGGCAGCAGGTACAGGTACGGCTCCAGCGAGCCCCGGCGGCGGGTGCCGGTCGGCGCGTGCGTGGCGGGCGCCTGGGTGGTGGTCACGGTTCACCTCTGATAAGACTTCCGGTTAATCAGCTATTGCATAGCTGATTAATCCGACCGAAGGGAGAAGGAAAAACGGTGACGGAGAGCAGTGGAAGCACCGCAGCGAAGCGGAGGGGCTGGAACGGATCATCCGGAATCCGTATGAAAAAGGGAGAAGGGCAGGCGGCCGGGGGAAAACGGGCGGTGGGGGTGGCGGGGCCTGCCCCTGCCGGGCCGGCGCCGCTGCCCCCACCCCACGCCCCGGCTTTAGCGGAAGTTCTTGCGGGCCTGCTCAATCTGCTTGTTGGCCTCGGCCACGCCGTCGTTCAGGGCCTTGGCCACCGGCTTCTTGCCCAGGTAGGCGGCTTCCCACGCGGCGTCAAAGGGCCCCATGACCTGCCCCACCCAGGGGAAGCCACTCGTGGCGTACACATTGTTCAGACGGTCAAAAATCCCGCTGATGGCGGCCGTTTCGAAGCGGGGGTTGCCAGCCACAGCCGCCTGGGTGGGCAGGCTGCCAGTGGCGGTCCAGGCGAGGTTCTGCTCGGGCTGCGCCATCCAGGCCATGAATTCCAGCGCGGCGCGGCGTTTGGCGGCGCTGTAGCTGGCGGGCTGGCGCGGCAGCGTCAGGTGGCTCGACCCACCCCAGGCCGCGTCGCGCACCGAGCCGCCAATGCGCGGCATAAAGGTCACGCCAAAGTTCATCTTCTGGCTCTCAAAGCGGTCTAAGTACCACTGCCCGCTGGGGAACATGCACACCTTGCCCTGCGAGAAGGCGGCCAGTTCGGCTTCCTCGGTGGCGTTGGGGCGCGCCACGCCGTATTTCTGCACCAGATCCACTAGGAATTGCACGGCGCTGATCGCCTGGGGCGAGTTGAAGGCGGCGTTCTGGTTGCGGTCAGTCAGGGCGCCGCCGTTTTGCAGGATGGCGGCGTAGGCGGCGCGCGAGCCCACCCAGTTGTTGTACAGGCTCACCCCCCAGGTGTCGAGGTTCTTGGGATCAAAGCCGGCCTGCGTGGCGTTCTTGCCACTCTTGTCCACCGTGCACAGCTGCGCCGCACGCAGGAACTCGGCGCGGGTGCGCGGCGGCTTGGTGGGGTCCAGCCCAACTTTTTTCATCAGGTCCTTGTTGTAGAACATCACGTACGCCACGCTGGAAATGGGTACGCCGTAGGATTGGCCCTTGTAGTCGGCCGTTTTGAACAGAGGTCCAAAGAACTTGTTCTTGTCCAGGCCCGCCGTCTTCATCTCGGGGGCCGTCAGCGGCGTCAGGGCGCCGCGCGCAATAAAGCCGGTGATCTGGTCTTCGTTGATCACCACCACGTCCGGCGCGCGGCCAGAGGCCACCAGGGCGGGCAGCTGCTGCCAGGTGGTGCCCCAGGGCTGCGCCTGCCCCCGCACCTCAATGTTGGGGTGCGTGTCGTTGAATTTCTTGATCAGGGCTTCCATCACCGGGCGGTCCGGGCCAGTAAAGCCGTGCAGGTAGGTGAGGCTGACTTTCTGGGCGGTCGCGGTGCCCGCAAGCAGCAGGGCCAGACTCAGGGAACGGGCCAAACGGTTCATAGGTGCCTCCTGGGAAGGACAAGACGGCCGGATCGTCAACAGCGCCAGAGCAGGAGACGGGTGCGCGCTGGGCGCTCAGGCCGCCCGGACCCCCGGCCAGGGCACACCCCCGGCACGACACCCGAACCCACCCGCAGCACGCGCTGCACAGCACTCTGTCAATCTGGTGGACCGATAGTAACGGAAGAAGTTGTTACAAGTCAACAAAAAATGAGGATTTTTAAGAGGAGCCCTGACGGGTGAGCTGGAACAGGGGGCGTCCAGGACGCATGGGCAGGCCAGACAGCCCAGCCTGCGCCCCAGTCCACTCATCACAACCCGTACTTAAAACTTGTTATATTCGGGGCTGTTGTGACAGGGTGGGCGCCCCAGGCGCGGCTGTCGCCCGGAAGGAGTTTTTATGCCCGTGTCCAGACATCGCGTCCTCAGAGTGGAAGGCCAGGAGGCGCTGGTGGTGCTCAAGGCGCTGGCGAACGAGACCCGGCTCTTGCTGCTTAGCCAGCTGTCGCAGAACGTCATGAACGTCTCTGAGCTGGCCGACGCCCTCAACCTGCCGCACTCCACGGTGAACTTCAACCTGAACCACCTGCACGCCGCTGGGCTGATCTCCTTTGAGTACGAACCCGGCACGCGCGGCTCGCAGAAGCTCTGCTCCAAACGCTACGACGAGATTGTGTACAAGCTGCCCGGCGTGGATGTGGAATCCAATCCGCATCAGGTGAGTGTGTCCATGCCCATTGGCAACTACACCCACATTGAGGCGCAGCCTACGTGCGGCCTCGCCTCGGAAACCAAGATCATCGGCATGCTGGACAATCCCCGGTCCATGTACGAACCCGACCATGTGTACGCACAGATTCTGTGGTTTGGCCGCGCGGGCTCCGTGGAATACACCTTTCCCAACAACCTGCCCTACGGCGCCCTGCCCGACACCCTGGACCTGAGCATGGAACTGTGCTCCGAGGCGCCGCAGTACGACCCCGAATGGCCCTCAGACATCACGCTGTTCATCAACGGCCACGAGGTCGGCACCTACACCAGCCCCGGCGACTTTGGCGGCGCGCGCACCCACCTCACGCCGCGCTGGTGGAACGAGGATCAGACCACCCACGGCCTGCTTAAGCACTGGATCGTGACCGCGCAGGGGGCCTACATTGACGGCGAGCGGCTGTCTGACCTCACCATTGGGGACCTGAACCTGCAGGGCGCCAACCAGATCAAGGTGCGCCTGGAAGTGCGGGCCGAGGCGCGCAACTGCGGCGGCATGACGCTGTTTGGCCGCAAGTTCGGCAATTACGAGCAGGACATTGTGATGCGCACCAGCTACGTGTTCCCCGGCGAAGCCCCCCGCGTGCCCTGAGGCTGGTAGTGACAGAGTCTGGTCTTCGCTCAGCGGAGCGGGACGTCACACTTCTAAAAAAGTTGACCCAGATGTGGTGGCAGTCGCGCACACCTAGGCTGCCCGACTGTCCCTAACGGAGGCCCGAGCTTTGCGGCCAATCTCTTGAGCGGTTGACTAAAGGACCCCCTCATCCCTCGCGGCGCGAGGCCCTCTGTACGGCGCAGCTCTTCGAGTCCCACAAGGCGAGACGGTCAGGAAGCAACAACATCTTGATGGCAACCGCTCTGGGTCACGCCGATGCGTCTGGGTTACTGCCCTGGTTTGCTCGAGCGAGCGAGTGCAGATGGATGCACCCCTTGGCTTCACGGCTCTCCCCTCCGGGCACCCAGGGGCCGCTGACAAGCTTCTGACATTCCAAGGCATGAGACCCTTCCCGGAAGCTCAACATCAGGACAGCCAGCGAGGCTGAGCCCGCTGTTTGCCGATGAATGGAGCGTTTACCACGCCGCCGCTCTGACAACCATGAAGGCAGATGAAGACATCTTCAGTCTTTTTGAGGAAAGGACTCAAGGAAGGGGCACCGCGCGCCGCAGGTGGCCTCCTCAGCTTGCCAGGACAAGAAAGACTAATTTTTGCCGTATGAGAAGGCCTTCGTCCAGTTGTGTCCAGTCATCAGCCACCAGTAAGTCACAAGTTTTTTAATAACAATACCTCAGAAGGACCAACCGGGCGCTGACAGAATTCAGCAAGAAGCGGCCCTTTACCGTACTTCTACCCACCGTCTGCTGGGGCGCTTAGATTTATCGTGAAGCAACTTGACACATACCAAGTCTACTCTTAGGCTTTACCGAAGCTTTACCCAGGGTGCGCCCCCGGCGCCCTGCAGGAGACCCGATGCGAAACGTTCACCCCCGTCCGCTTATGCAGCGTCCTCTGTGGTCGTCTCTGGACGGCGCCTGGGACTTCGCCTTTGACCCGCACGCCGCGCACGGGCACCCGGCCGGCGTGGACTTTAGCCAGCAGATTGAGGTGCCTTACCCGCCCGAAAGCCGGGCCAGCGGCCTTCACCAGCAGGCGCATGGCCGCGCAGTGTGGTACCGGCGCACCGTCAGATGCCCCCACGAGTGGACGGCCGGGCGCACCCTGCTGCACTTTGGGGCCGTGGACTACCACGCGACCGTGTGGGTGAACGGGCGCAAGGTGGCCGAGCACCGGGGCGGCCACACGCCTTTCTGCGTAGACGTGACCGATGTGGCCGACGAACCCTTTGAAGTGGTCGTGCGCGCCGAGGACGATCCCCTGGCGCTGGACCAGCCGCGCGGCAAGCAGGACTGGCTGCCCGAGCCCCATTCCATCTGGTATCCGCGCACCACGGGCATCTGGCAGACGGTGTGGGTGGAACGGGTGCCGGGCACGGCCGTGGACCGCCTGGAATTTCAGCCGGACCTGGACACCTGGGGCGTGCATGTGCGCGCCCTGGTGCAGGGGTACCGCCCGGGGCTCAAGGTGCGCGTGCTGCTCAGCGTGCCCGGCGAAACGCTGGCCGACGACGTGTACAGCCTGACAGGCGCCGAACTGCACCGCGTGGTGCCGCTGCTGGACGGCGGCATTGACAGCCACCGCAGCCACCTGCTCTGGAGCCCCGAGCACCCCCAGCTGATTGACGCGCTGGTGGAGGTGCTGGACAGCGCCAGCGGCGAGGTGCTGGACCGCGTGGTGGGCTACACCGCCCTGCGCTCGGTGACCATTGAGCAGGGCCGCTTCCTGCTGAACGGCTCGCCCTACCCGCTGCGGCTGGTGCTGGACCAGGGCTACTGGCCCGAATCGCTGATGACCGCCACCAGCGACCAGTACCGCGCGGATGTGGAACTCACCAAACGCCTGGGCTTTAACGGCGTGCGCAAGCACCAGAAGCTGGAAGACCCGCAGTACCTGTACTGGGCCGACCGCCTGGGCCTGCTGGTGTGGGCCGAAATGCCCAGCGCCTACCGCCTGAGTGACCGCAGCATTCAGTCGGTGACGGCCGAGTGGATGGAAGCCGTAATGCGCGACCGGGGGCACCCCTGCGTGGTGGCCTGGGTGCCCTTCAATGAGTCCTGGGGCGTGCCAGACCTGACCCGGCGCGGGCGCTCGCGCTCGCTGGTGCGCGCCCTGTACGAACTGACCCGTTCGCTGGACCCCACCCGCCCGGTGATTGGCAATGACGGTTGGGAAAACGACACCACCGACATCCTGACCATTCACGACTACACCCCGGCGGCCGAGGTGCTGCGTGAGCGCTACGGCACCCGCGAACAGACCCGCGAAACCCTGCTGCACGCCCGGCCCGGGGGCCGCAACCTGCTGCTGGACCCTGCGCTGGCCGACCGGGGCCTGCCCGTGATGCTCACCGAATTTGGCGGCATTGCCTACATGCCGGATCACCAGGGCGGCTGGGGCTACAGCCACGCCCAGGACAGCGAGAGCTTTACCGCCCACTACGAATCGCTGCTCAGCGCAGTGCACGAAAGCCAGGGGCTGGCGGGCTTTTGCTACACCCAGCTGACCGACACCTTCCAGGAGAAAAACGGCCTGCTGGACGAGTACCGCCGCTTCAAGGGCGACCCTGCTCGCCTACGGCATGCCACCGCCGGACGGCGCGACCCGCGCACGGTCAACGCCGCCGAGGTGCCTGATCCCTTTGGCTACAGCCCGGAGTGGCAGGCCAAGCAGCTGATGCACAGCTTCGGCTCGTAAGCTGGGGACCGGGGAGCGTCACCACGGCCCCCTCCCCTGCCCGCTTCGTCCGCCAAGGCGCAGACCCCAGGGCCTGCGTCTTTTTTGCATGAAGGATGGCCCTATGACGCAGACTCCCTCCATTGAAGCCCAGCCCTGGGGCGTGACCCCAGCGGGCGACGCGGTGACGCTGTACACCTTGCACGCCGCCCCCCTGCGCGCGCAGATCATGACCTACGGCGGCGTGCTGGTGGGGCTACAGGCCCCGGACCGGCGCGGCACCCTGGCCGACGTGACCCTGGGCCACGACGCGCTGGCCCCCTACCTGAGCCGCGAGACCTCGCCGTATTTCGGGGCGCTGATCGGCCGGTATGGCAACCGCATTGCCGAAGGGCGCTTCGTGCTGGATGGGCACCCGGTGACCCTGGCGCGCAACAACGGTCCCAACGCCCTGCACGGCGGCCCGGGGGGCTTCGACCAGCAGCTCTGGCAGGCCACCCCAGAAACCGGCCCCAATGCCGTGAGCCTGCACCTGCGCCGCACCAGTCCAGAGGGCGAGGAAGGCTATCCGGGCACCGTGCAGGTGGAAGTCACGTACACGCTGAGCGTGGCCGAACTCCGGCTTCAGTACCGGGCACAGACTGACCGCCCCACCGTCCTGAACCTTACCAACCACACCTACTGGAATCTGGCTGGCGGCGGGCGCGATGTGCTGGACCACCGCCTGCAGGTGCAGGCCAGCCGCTTTACGCCGACTGGCCCTACCCTGATTCCCACCGGTGAGGTGCAGCCCGTGGCCGGCACGCCCTTCGACCTGCGCCAGCCCCAGCGCCTGGGCGACGTACTGGCGCATCCCCACGAGCAGCTGACCTTTGCGGGCGGGCTGGACCACAACTTCGTGCTGGACCAGCCCGGCACCGGGCAGGCCGTCGCCACCCTGCACGACCCGCACAGTGGCCGCCGCCTGGAGGTGCAGACCACCCAGCCGGGCCTGCAGGTGTACAGCGGCAACTTTCTGGACGGCACGATCACGGGGCGCGGCGGTCAGCGCTATGGGCACCGCTGGGCGGTGTGCCTGGAAACCCAGCATTTCCCCAACAGCCCCAACCAGCCCCACTTTCCCAGCACCCGCCTGAACCCTGGCGAGCCCTTTGCAAGCCAGACGATCTACCGCTTCTCGGTGCAGGATTGAGAGAAGGGCCAGCCACCGGACAGAGTTCGTAGATGACGTGGCGACGCGACTCTTGCTCGTATCAGATGGCGCGCCCAGGCCAGCCTTGCGGCAGAGTAAACCCATAAGCCTCGAGAACGACGCCGCTTCAATCGTATACAGAATGGATTTGAGAAGGGCTGGGCGTTCCCATTGGGCATGACAATGACCCTTGGGCCCTCAATTTGTGGGACCCCGCTCCTGCCCAGCGTCCCCACGGCCCTGTCTTGCCCACGCTCGATGCCCCACGTTCCACGCTCTACCCCACTGCGCTACACTTGTGCCACATGGCACATGCACACGACTCGGCGTTGTACGCGCAGTGGGTGGAGTTGCTCGGCTGGCTGGAGGCCGAGGCGGCTTCACGCGGCCTGGGCTTCGAGAAGGTGGCGGATTTCCCGGACTACATCTACCGCATGGAGCGTCCGTACGACCTGCCCACCACCGTCATGAGTGTGCGCGTGACTGCAGGGGGCCAACCCCTGATGATCGCGGCGGTCAGCCCCCGCCACGCCGACCTGAAGGGCGTCTCGCTGCGCCTGATGGGCGGCAGCAAGCACTGGCACCTGCACGCCGGCAGCGCGGGGCTGCTGGAAGGCAAGCGCTCCTTTACCCGCGAGCGACTGGCGACCCTGCTGGACGGCGCCCTGCAGGGCGTGCGGGCCGTCTAGTTCCCGCACAGAGCACCGACCGCAAGCGGCGATCCACACCCCGGATCGCCGCCGCTTTCTATGATTGAGGCCCTACTCCGCCCCAGCAAAGGCAATGAAGCCGGCGCCTACGCCGATCAGGGTGCCTACCAGCACCTCCAGGTAGGTGTGGCCCAGCAGCACCCGCAGCGGCAGCGGCGCAAAGCCCTCGCGCACCACGGCGCGCAGCTCTTCCACCAGTTCGTTCAGCAGGCGGGCCTGCTGGCCGCTGCTGTGGCGCACCCCCGTGGCGTCGTACATGACAATCAGGGCGAACACCGCGCAGGCCGCGAACAGGGGGCTGCCCACCCCCTCGGTGATGCCCACGCCGGTGGTCAGGGCCGCCACCATGGCGCTGTGGCTGCTGGGCATGCCCCCCGTTTCCATAAAGGCGGCGGGGCGCCAGCGGCGCTCCATCAGCAGAATCAGGAGCACCTTCAGCACCTGCGCGCCCGTGCTGGACAGCACCGCCACCCACAGCCAGCGGTTGCCGAACAGGTCAGCGAAGGAGTCCACCGCTGACCTCGGGTGTCTGGGGCTGGGGGCTCTGGGCCTGCTGGGCTTCGGCGGCCAGGACCGTGTTCATCAGCAGCTGCGCCACCGTCATGGGGCCCACGCCGCCGGGCACCGGGGTCAGGGCCCCGGCCACGCCCGCCACGCCGGGGTGCACGTCGCCGGTCAGGCGGCCCTGGCCGGTCTCATCGGGCACGCGGTTGATCCCCACGTCAATCACGGTGGCGCCGGGGCGCACCATGTCCGGGGTGATCAGGTGCGCGCGGCCAGCGGCCACGATCAGCAGGTCCGCCTCGCGGGTCACGGCGCCCAGGTCGGGGGTGCGGCTGTGGGCCAGGGTGACGGTGGCGTTGGCGTTCAGCAGCAGCGCGGCCAGCGGGCGGCCCACCAGGGCGCTGCGGCCCACGATCACCGCGCGCTGCCCCGCCACCGGCAGGCCGTAAAAGGCCAGCAGCGCCATCACCCCGGCGGGCGTGCAGGGGCGCAGGCCCGGCTGCCCGGCCCACAGGTGCCCGGTGCTCACTGGGTGCAGGCCGTCCACATCCTTGGCCGGCAGCACCGCGTCCAGCACCGGCTGGGGGTCCAGGTGAACAGGAAGGGGCAGCTGCACCAGCACGCCGTGCACCGCCGGGTCGGCGTTGAGCTGCGCAATCAGGGCCAACAACTCGGCCTGAGGGGTGGCTTCGGGCAGGGCGTGGACCGTGCTGCGCAGGCCCACCTCGGCGGCTTTTCTGGCCTTGCCGCGCACGTAGGCCACGCTGGCGGGGTCATCGCCCACCCGCACCAGCGCCAGCCCCGGGGGGGTGCCCAGGGCGGCGGCGCGCCGGGCAGCCTCGGCCAGCAGGGCCTGGGCAGCGGGCGCACCGGGCAGGGGTCGGGCGGGGCCAGCGGTCACTCCTGCGGCTCCGGCGCGGTGCGGTCCCCGCCGCGCGGTTCCTGCAGGCTGCGGCTCAGGCCGCCCAGCACGCCGTTCACAAAGCGCCCGGAATCGTCGCCGCCGAACTTGCGGGCAATACGCACCGCGCTCTCGATGACCGGGGGGTGCGGCTCGGTGGTGTGTAGCAGTTCGTAGGTGGCCAGGCGCAGCACGTTCAGGTCGGTCTGGGCCATCTGGTCGAAGCTCCAGCCGCGAATGGTGCGGCGCAGCGTGGCGTCAATGTCCGGGCGGTGGGTGCCCAGGCCCGTCACCAGTTCGCGCGCAAAGGCCAGGGCCTCCTCGTTCAGCGGCGCAAAGGTGTCGTCGCCCGCGCGCATGGCGCCCTCGGCACGGTTGAACACGCTCTGCAGCGGCAGGTCGCCCCGGTCGGCCTCGAAGAGCACCCGGAAGGCGAATTCGCGGGCAGCGCGGCGGGTGCCCACAGGGGCGGCGGCTTTCTCGCGGCGGCGGGTCACGCGGGGCTGCCTTTGGGCAGGCAGACGTTGTGCACGCTCACGTTCACGGCGCGCACCTTCAGGCCCGTCATCAGTTCGATGTTCTCGCGCACCGCCTGCTGCACCTGCTCGGAGAGGGCCACGAGGTTGCGGCCGAACTCAATGTTCAGGCCCACGTCCACCGTCACGTCCTGGCCTTCGCGGGTCACGCGCAGGGCGCGGGGGCGGCGGCCGGGGGTCTGGTTGCGCAGCACCTCGCCCATCTTCAGGGGCGCCGAGGCCACTTCGGTGCCCTCAATGCCGTCCAGGGTGGTCACGGCAATGTCCATCAGGACATTCTTGCTGATCTCGATTTCTGGTGTAGCCATGCTGCTCTTGCCTCCACACGCGCGCCCGTCTTGGCACCGGGCCTGGGCGCGCCAATAGGCTTCAGTGTATCCCGTCTGCGCACATGGGCAGGGCGGACGACCCGGACCCCAGCGGGCGCTGCTGGGCGGTGCCCGGCCCCTGGCGCACGTTCTGGCGTGCTTACCCCTGCGCCGGCACGACCCCCTTCTCGGCCAGCAGCGCGGCCAGCCCGGCTTCGTCCAGCACGGTGACCCCCAGTTCCTGGGCGCGCGTGAGTTTGCTGCCCGCCTCCTCCCCAGCAATCAGGTAGTTCGTCTTGCCCGTCACCGAGCCGGTCACGCGGCCCCCGGCGGCTTCCAGCTGGGCCTTGATGGCGTCGCGGGGGCGGCCCAGGGTGCCGGTGATCACGAAGTTCAGGCCCCGCAGCTGCGCGCCGCGCGCCTCGGTTTCGCCCTGGGGATTGATGCCCGCCGCGCGCAGCTTGGTCAGCAGACGCACGGTGCCCTCTTCTTTCAGGGTGACAGCCACCGCCGCGCCGATCACCTTGCCCAGGCCCGGCACCGCCTCAATCTGCTCGGGGGAGGCAGCCATGAGCGTGTCCAGATTGCCAAAGTGGCGGGCCAGCACCTGCGCGTTGCGCTCGCCCACATGCGGCAGGCCCAGCGCGTTGATCAGGCGCCACAGCGGCTGCGTTTTGCTGGCCTCCAGCTGGCCCAGAATGTTCTGCGCCTTTTTCTCGCCGCCGCGTTCCAGGCCCGCCAGCTGCTCAGCAGTCAGGCTGTAGAGGTCGGCGGCGTCTTTCACCAGCCCAGTTTCCAGCAGCTGGGCAATCAGTTTCTCGCCAATGCCCTGAATGTCCATCGCCCCGCGCGAGACGAAATACTGAATCATGCGGTACTGCTGCGCCGGGCAGGCCGGGTTCTCGCAGTAGGTGTTGGCGTCGTCCTCGTGGCGCACGGCGGGGTGGCCGCACTCCGGGCAGTGGGTGGGGAATTCAAAGGGCACGGCGTCCTGGGGGCGCTTTTCAAGCACCACGCGCATGATCTGCGGAATCACGCCGCCGGATTTGCGCACCACCACGGTGTCGCCAAGGCGCAGGTCCAGCCCCCGAATGTAGTCCTCGTTGTGCAGCGTGGCCTTGCTGACGGTGCTGCCCTCAATCAGCCGGGGCTGCAGGTGGGCCAGCGGCGCCAGCTTGCCGGTGCGCCCCACGTTCACGGTGATGCTCTCCAGCACCGTTTCCACCTCTTCCACCGGGAACTTGTAGGCAATGGCCCAGCGCGGCGCGCGGCTGGTAAAGCCTGCTTCCTCCTGCAGCCGCAGGGGGTCCAGTTTGATTACGGTGCCGTCGGCGTCAAATTCAAAGTCCTGGCGCCCGGCGATCATGCGGGCGTGGTAGTCGGCCGCCGCCTGGAGGCCCTGCAGGCGCTCCGTATAGCGGCTGACCGGAAAGCCCTGGGCCGAGAGCCAGTCCAGCACCTCGCCCTGGGTGGTGGCGGGCACGCCGTCGCGCTTGCCCAGCGCGTAGAAGATGGCCTTGAGGTTACGGGTGCGCGTGACCTCCGGGTCCTTCTGCCGCAGGGCGCCGGCCGCGCCGTTGCGGGGGTTTTTCAGCAGTGGGGTGCCCAGTTCTTCGGCCTGGGCGTTGAAGGCGGCGAAGTCGGCGCGGCTCATATACACCTCGCCGCGCACCTCCAGTTCGCCGCGCAGGCCCTCCAGGCGCGCCGGAATGCCAGACACGGTCTGCACCTGGGCGGTCACGATTTCGCCGGTTACGCCGTTGCCGCGCGTGGCGGCCCACTGCAGTTCGCCGTCCACGTAGTACAGGTTCACGCTCAGGCCGTCAATTTTCAGCTCGCCGGTAAAGGTGAAGTCGTCGTGCTCGGGGGGCAGGTTCAGGGCGCGGGCCAGTTTCTCGCGCCAGTCGTTCAGTTCTTCGTCACTGAACACGTTGTCCAGGCTGGTCATGGGCGTGGGGTGGTTCACCGGCACAAAGGCGCTGCTGGGCGCGCCCCCCACCGCCTGCGCCGGGCTGACCCCGCCGAGACGGGCCGCGGCACGCTCGGCCCAGTCGGGGTGCTGGGCTTCCAGGGCCCGCAGCTCGCGCACCAGGGCGTCGTATTCGGCGTCGGGGATCAGGGGGGCGTCCAGTTCGTGGTACGCGCGGTTGTGACGGGCGACCTCGGCGCTCAGGGCGAGGTAGTGGTCGAACGCGGCCTGGCTCATGGGGGCCAGGATACGGCGCGTGCAGGCGGGGGCGGGACAGCATGAAAGATGAAACAGGTCGAGGGGTCGAGGGTGTCAAGAAGTCGAGAGAGGTGGGCGGCGGCAGATGACCACTGGCCGTTCGTTTTCCCCTTTCCCCTCGCGGCGGGCCACCATCCAACCCTTCTCCTACCCCTCTGATATGGACTGTCGTCCATTTCCGTAACATTCAGAAAAGAGCTGGATGTTCCTTCAATTCCCGGAAAATCCGTCCCCTTTCCCTGTCCCTCAGGTCGGAAAAATTCCGTAATACGTCACGGAATTTTTCGGAAGCCGTATGAGGTGGACCGCTCTCCCTGCTCTGAACGCTGCGCCCTGTCAGACTCCGGTGAGAATTCAGGCGTGAAGATGATCTGAACAGTGCTCATACCTACGCCCTTATCTCCGTCAGGTCAATGTGACCCCCCACAGGGTCTAGACACCTGCCGATTTCCGTATACTCTGTTCAAGCATCCACATCCCATCCCACTCTCCGGAGGAATCTCAATGAAAAAAATGCTGACCATCGCCCTTGCCCTGACCGTCTCGGTCGCTTCTGCCCAGACTGTGCGCGTGGGCCTGGCCTACGACGCCGGCGGCAAGTTCGACAAGAGCTTTAACCAGAGCGCCTACGAAGGCAGCCAGCGCGCCGTCAAGGCCTTTGGCATCCAGACCAAGGACTTCGAGCCCAGCGACCCCAGCCAGACCGTGCAGGGCATCCGCGAGTTCGCCAACCAGGGCTTTGACCTGACCATCGGCGTGGGCTTTGCCAACAACGCCAGCATCTCGCAGGTGGCCAAGGAAAACCCCGACCTGTACTTCGGTCTGGTGGACGACGTCTCGCAGCAGAAGAACGTGGCCAGCCTCGTGTTCAACGAAGAGCAGGGCAGCTACCTCGTGGGCTACATCGCCGGCATGAACTCCTCCACGGGCGTGGTGGGCTTCGTGGGCGGCATGGACATCCCCCTGATCCACAAGTTCGAAGCCGGTTACACCGCTGGCGTGAAGGCCGCTAACCCCAAGGCCCGCGTGATCGCCCAGTACGTGGGCACCACCCCTGAAGCCTGGAACAACCCCGCCAAGGCCAAGGAAATTGCCGGCAGCATGCGCGCCAAGGGTGCAGACATCATCTTCGCTGCCGCTGGTGCGTCGGGCAACGGCGTCATTGACTACATCAAGCAGACCCAGTGCCTCAAGGCCAGCCAGCTGCCCGCCGGCGTGAAGTTCAACACCAACAACTTCGCCAGCATCAAGAAGAGCGCGGGCTACACCAAGGCCTGCTCGGGCAACACCCGTCCCATGTTCTTCATCGGCGTGGACAAGAACCAGAACCCCCAGGGCGACACCGACGGCAACCCCGCCACGATGAACCACGGCCTGACCAGCATGCTCAAGCGTGTGGACAACGCCGTGTACGCCCTGATCAAGGACGTCAAGGACGGCAAGTTCAAGGGTGGCGAGCGCCGCTTCGGCCTGCGCGAAGGCGGCGTGGGTTACGCCGTGGACCAGTACAACCGGGCCCTGATCAGCAGCGCCCAGGTGGCCAAGGTCGAAGCCGTGAAGGCCAAGATCATCAGCGGCGCCATCAAGGTCCCCACCAAGTAAGCTTCTCCTCTGTTCGCAGCGCGCTCTATGTGGGCGCGCTGTTTGCATTGGGAAAGGAGATAAGGCGACGCGGTTACTCTGGGGCTTCAGGAGGATGGGCGCAAACAGACGTCCTGTGCTGAGGTTTGGATTGAGTCATGGCCTTCACACTGAACCCTTGCGGCGAGGAAGTCCTGACCCTCTGCCCGGCCCATCAGCAGTGGCATCCCGCATCAGGTCAACCGCGCCCCACCTCGACCAAAGCTGACCGTGGGCCGGGGCGGCTCAACCTCTACAGACCAAGACGAAGGGCTGCTGTCCCTCTCCATCCCAACCGGGAAGCGCCAAATACCGCTTTGGCCAGCTCATAAACCATGCTCTCGACTCTCCACCCTTGCCCAAATAGAAGCGCCGGACCTTCTCGTCCGGCGCCTTCTTTCTCCACTCCTCTTAGCGGCTTTCGCCACCGCCTTGCAGCGGCTGGCCCTGTTCATCCACCACGGTCACGCGGGTGTAGGTGCCGGGCACGCGCACCATTGTCCAGGGGCTGGTGATGGCCTGGGTGGCAAAGCCGCTGGGGGCCGTCACCCGCACGGTCACGGTGAGGGTGCTGCCACTGGCCGCCACGCCCGTCACCTTCACGGTGTAGCCGCCCGTGGGGCGCTGGCCCAGGAACACGCCCACCAGGGTGTTGCCGCTGAGGCTGGGCGGGGTGGGCGCGCCGGTCTGGCGGCCGTAGGCCTGGGCGTACAGGTTCAGGGCCGCCGCGCTGGTGGTCGCCAGCTGGGCGCTGAAGGCGGTGGCGGTCGCATTGGTGCCGCTGGCAACTTCGGTAAAGGTCACGCGCGCGCCTCCTGTGGGGGTGCCCGGGGTGGGCGAGGTGGGGGTGCTGGCCTGGGGCACGTTGGGCAGGATGTACAGCCCCGTGCGCAGGTATTCGCTGGGCGCGGGCTCAATGGTCAGCGGGGCGTCGGGCAGGCTGCGCTCGTCCAGCACGGCCACGGCCAGCGGGCCCTGGTTCAGCAGTTCGCGGCCCAGGGCGCGGGCCTCGTCGGCGGTCAGGCGTCCGGCACCGGCCAGGCCATCCACGGGGGTGCCGGCCACGGTGCCCTGCACACCGGCCAGCTTGGTCCAGGTGCGGCCATCGGTGTAGTACACGGCGCTCAGGGCCGCGCCGGGCTGCGGGCTGACCGTAAAGAGGCCGCTGGCCGCGCGGGTCACACTCAGTTTCTGGGTCATGGGCGTGGTGGGCAGGCGGTAGGTGGCGCCGCCATTGACGCTCAGCGTCCCGCTGAGGGCCAAGTTCCCGGTCCCCTGGGCGCGCAGGTCCACCGGGGTATTGCCAATCTTGACGCTGCTCTGGCCGCCCTGGGCGGTGCCGTACACCCACACCACGCGCTCCTGGGTGCCGCCGTACAGCAGCGCCTCGTGCACCCGCAGGTTGCCGGGGCCAGTCATGGTGCAGGCGCTCAGAAGGCCTGCGGTCAGGGGCAGGACGACGGGGAGAATTCGCTTCATGCCGCCCAGCTTATGGACCCCGTCTGACCGGGGACTGAAGGGGGCCTTGACCCAATGCAGAGGAACGCGCGCCGCTCAGGCGGGGGTGCCCAGCAGTTCGCGGGCGTGCTGCAGCGCCGCTTCGCTAGTGTTGCCGCTGAGCATCCGCGCAATTTCTTGCAGGCGTTCGGCCTCGTCCAGCAGGCGCACGCGGCTCACCGTGCGGCCACCTTCCACGCTCTTTTCCACCTTGTAGTGGTGGTGGGCCTGCGCGGCAATCTGGGCCAGGTGGGTCACCACCAGCACCTGCCGTGACCCCGCCAGGGCCCGCAGCTGCGCGGCCACCGCGTGCGCGGCGCTGCCGCCAATCCCAGCGTCCACCTCGTCGAACACCACAGCGGGAGTATCGGCCCCCAGGACTGTGCTGATGGCCAGCATGACGCGCGAGAGTTCGCCGCCCGAGGCCACGTCGGCCAGAGGGGCCAGTTCCTCGCCGGGGTTGGCGGTGAAGTGCAGGGTCACGTCGCTCAGGCCGTAGCCGGCCGGCTCGGGCAGCGGCGCGAGGTGAAAGGCCAGCCGGGCGTGCGGCATCCCCAGTTGCCGAATCACGGCGAGCAGGGCCTCGGCCAGCGGGGGCGCGTGCTCGGCGCGGGCGTGGTCCAGGGCCTGTCCGGCGCGGCGCACCTCGGTGAACAGGCGCTCCACCTCGGCATCCAGGGTGCCGGCGTCCTGCTCGTCGCGCTGCAGGGCGGCCAGTTCCTCTTCCACCTGGGCGTGAAAGGCCACCACGTCGTCCAGGGTGGGGCCGTACTTGGCGCGCAGCTTGCCCAGCGCGCCCAAGCGGGCTTCCACCCGGGCCAGTTCCTCGGGGTCGGGGGCCTGATCCTCGGCCACACCGCGCAGTTCGCCCACCACCGCCTGAATGCTGTCCAAGGCTTCTTTCAATTCGCGCTGCAGCTGCGCGCTGGTGTCGTCGTAGCGGGCACTGGCGTTCAGGGCGCGCGCAGCCTCGTTCAGGAAGCCCAGCGCGTTCTCGTCGCCGTCGCTCAGCAGGTTCAGGGCGGCGGCGGCACTCTGGGCAATGGTGTCCAGGTTGGCCAGCCGGGTCAGGTCGGCCTGCAGGGGCTCTTCCTCGCCGGGCTGCGGGCCCAGGTCAGCAATCTCTTTTGCCTGAAAACCCAGCAGGTCCAGCTGCCGGGCGCGCTCGCGCTCGCTGGTGCGCAGGGCGTCCAGGCGCTCGCGGGCTTCCGTCCAGGCGCGGTGGGCGCTGGCGTAGGCGGCGGTCTCTTCTGGCAGTTGCCGGTCCAGCAGGGCGCGCTGGTTGGCCGGGGTCAGCAGGCTGACCGCGCTGTGTTGCCAGTGAATGGTGAGGCGCCGGGCGGCCCAGTCCTGCAGTTCGCGCAGGCTGACCACCTCGCCGTCCAGCCGCGCGGTGCTGCGGCCCTGGGTGGTCACGCGGCGGCTGGCCACGTCGTCGGCCCAGAAGCCCGTCACCAGCAGATCGGTTTCGCCGCTGCGAATCAGATCGGTGTTGGCGCGCGACCCCAGCAACAGCCCCAGGGCGTCCACGATGATGCTTTTGCCCGCGCCTGTTTCGCCGGTAAAGACGCTGAGGCCCGCGCCGAAATCCAGGCTCAGCGCCTCAATGGTGGCGAGGTGCCGCACCTCCAGGCGGGTGAGGGGGGGCGGGCCAGCCGGGGCCGGCGCCTGGGGCGCTGGGGCCACGGCCGATGAATCTGCTGCGCGCACGCGGGCCTTTCGGGTCACGCCCCCGAGTCTACCCCCAAGACACTTGGCCCGAATGCGACGCGGTTTCCACCCGGCGCCGGGTGAGGCGGGCGGAGCAGCAGTCCGTTTCCAGAGTGGCGCGGCATGGTCCTTCCCGGAGGAGTCGTCTTCTCTTGCCTTCTCAGCTTCCCCGCCCTGGGCGCCCCCTCACTGGCCACCCATCCGCCCCGTATAGCGAGGGTTTTCCTCTCGACTTCAAACATGAAATTGCCGTTACAGTCTCCCCACGTTCTGCAGGGCCTGGGGCGGCCACAATGACGGCCGTGGGTGGCGTTCCCCCGGGCCAGACCGGCGCGGGCCGGAAGCAGGCGCCACCAGTGAACAAAGGAGAGTCAGCCATGACCAATGAATCCACGGGCGGCGTGAGCAAGCGCAGCCTGCTGCTGCTGGGGGGCCTGGCCGCCCTGGCCCTGAACAAGGACACCCGCCGCGCCCTGGTGCACGGCAGCCGCTCAGCCTGGAGCGGCACCCAGGACACCGTCACGGGCACCCTGGCCCCTGCCCTGCTGGGCGCGGCGCACTCGGCCAAGGAAGTGGCGGTGCATACGGCGTCCACCCTGCGCGAGGAAGGTGTGCCCAAGGCCGGCGCCCTGCTGAGCCAGGTGGCGCATGTGGCGGGTGAACTGGTGGGCCAGGCCCAGGAGCGCGCCCTGCACCTTGCGGGTGAGGCCGGGCAGGCCACCGCCCACGTCGCCGCACGCGGCGGCGAGCGTGCCAAGCAGGTGCTGCATGTGGCGCAGGCGGGCGTGGGCCACACTGTGGCCGATGCTCAGGGGGCCGGGCGCGAACTGCTGGCCAGCGTGCATGACCGCGTGGGCCATGTGCTGCACGAAGCCGCCGACGGCCACGAGGCCCGCAAGCGCCGCGCCGAGCGCACGCTGCGCCAGGCCCGCCGCGAGGCCCTGCGCGACCTGCAAAGTGGTAAGAAGGCCCTGAAGGCCCGCCAGCTGGAAAAGGCCGTGGCCAAGCGCATGGCCCCGCTGGAAAAACAGCTGACGCGCGAACTGCGCCTGCTGGAAAAGCAGCGCCAGCGCGCCCGCCGCGACGACAAGCGCGGCTCGGGGCTGGGCAGCGGCGTGACGGCCCTGGTGCTGCTGGGCACGGGCGCCGTGGTGCTGGCCCGCGTGCCGGCCGCCCGTCAGGGCATCCTGAACGCCGTGGAGGGCTACAGCCCCGAAGCCGCGCAGTCGCTGCGCCAGGCCGGCCGCAACGCCCGCAACCTGATTGGCACCATGTGGCTGGAGCGCATTGAGGAAGAAAAGGCCACCCCGGCCCCCGGTGCGGCGCGCCCCACCCAGGCGGCCACCACGGGCGCCACCTGGGGCGGCGCCGTGGCCCCGGACTCGCCCGCTGCCGCCAAGACAGCCGCCGAAACGGAAAAGACCGAGGCCAAGGTCACCGACCCCAACGCCGAAGCCGCCAAGGCCAAGAGCGACGCCCCCAAGGCGGACACCAAGGGCGGCAAATCGGCGGGCGCGACCAACTGAACCCAGCGGCATAGTTGCCAGAAGTGTGGGGGCCGGAGAGGGCCCTCACACTTTTTTGGCTTGCTCCGCCCTGTTGGGCCAGAGCTGGCGAACGCTGAACCGAACGTTGACCTCGGCACTCTTCCCTCTCAGCCATCTGATTCGAATGCGCCCCGCCTTCGCAGCGTGCAAAGGGCGACAGACCCACCTCACCGGCCTGGACCATGCGTCCAGCATGAATGGCCGGGCTTTTGGCGTGTGGCAAACGAACGCCCGTTTGGCCTGCCAAACAGCTGGAAGGATTTGAGGACACTGTTCACCCGCCAAGTTGGCGGCCAAATCCAGTTTTTCTGACTGTTGTTTCCTCAGGCGTGACACCACTAAAGTTGGCATGGAACCGCTTCCCGAGCGACAATTCCAGGGTCATTCCGTACACGAACTCTGTTCGTCATTTCCACTGCAGGGCTGCAGTGTTCCCACTCCCGGAGGTTTCCATGAGCCTGACCGCCCCCAATCCCCTGGCCGATCTCGGCATCAAAACAACGGTGCATCTGAATCCTGGCGTGGACGAGCTGTATGCCCACGCCATTCGTCTGGGCGAAGGCGTGCAGGCCGCCTGCGGGCCGCTGACCGTGCGCACGAACAAAACCGGCCGCAGCCCCAAGGACCGTTTTATCGTGGAAGACGAGCAAACACGGGATACGGTGTGGTGGGGCGGCTTTAACACCCCTATTGGCGCGGACGTGTTTGACCGCCTGCTGGACAAGATGACCCGCTACGCGGCCGACAAAGAACTGTTTGTGCAGCAGGTGTACGCGGGCACTGATCCCCGCTACCGCATTGGCTGCCGCATGGTCACCGAGATGGCCTACCACTCGCTGTTTATTCGCAACATGTTTGTGCGGCCCAGCGAGGCAGAGCGGGCGAACTTCCACGAGGACTGGACGGTGCTGAATATTCCGTCGTTCAAGGCCGACCCGGCCACCGACGGCACCCGCAGCGACACCTTCATCATCGTGAATTTCACGCGCAAGATGATCATTGCGGGCGGCACCCAGTACGCGGGCGAGAACAAGAAGGGCATTTTCGGCGTGCTGAACTACCTGTTGCCGGCCCAGGGCGTGATGCCCATGCACTGCTCGGCCAATGTGGGGGCAGACGGCGATGTGGCGCTGTTCTTCGGCCTCAGCGGCACCGGCAAGACCACCCTCTCGGCCGACCCCAGCCGCAAGCTGATTGGTGACGACGAGCACGGCTGGACCGACACCGGCATCTTCAACTTTGAGGGCGGCTGCTACGCCAAGGTGATCAACCTGAACCCGGAAGCCGAGCCGGCCATCTACCAGACCACGCGCACCTACGGCACAGTGCTGGAAAACGTGGTGCTGGACGGCAGCGGCCTGCCCGACCTGAACGACGGCAGCCTGACCGAGAACACCCGCAGCGCCTACCCCATTGACCAGATTGCCAACGTGCAACCCGGCAGCATCGCCGGGCACCCCAAGAACATCGTGTTCCTGACCGCCGACGCTTACGGGGTGCTGCCGCCCATCTCGCGCCTGAGCCCGGAACAGACGATGTACCAGTTCATCAGCGGCTTTACCGCCAAGATTCCCGGCACCGAAGACGGCGTAACCGAGCCCAGCCCCACCTTCAGCACCTGCTTCGGCGCGCCCTTCATGCCCCGCCACCCCGGCGAGTACGCCCGCCTGCTGGCCCAGAAGGTGCAGGAGAGCGGCGCCCGCGTGTGGCTGGTGAACACCGGCTGGACCGGCGGCAAGTACGGCACCGGCAAACGCATGAGCATTGCCCACACCCGCGCCATGCTGAGCGCGGCGCTCTCCGGGGCACTGGACGGGGTGGCCTTCGAGAAAGAGCCTTTCTTCGGCCTGGAAATCCCCACCGAGGTGCCGGGTGTGCCTGCCGCCGTGCTGAATCCCCGCGACGCCTGGAGCGATCAGGCGGCCTACGACGAAACCGCCCGCAAGCTGGCGCGGATGTTCCGCGAGAACTTTGGACGCTTTGAAGATGGTGTGGACCCGGCGGTGACCGCCAGCATGCCCAACCCCGACGCGTAAGGACGAGAGAAGGAGGCGCCCGCATTGTGCGGGCGCCTTCAGTTTGGCTCGGGGTGAGACTGCTGTCACTTGCCCAGAATCCTCGGTGTTGGGAAGCTGTGCAGGGACCAACCCGACCGATTGCTTCTCCTCGTGCAGCTGCCTTCGCCTTGCTCCTGGCAAGCGCTCCAGCGGGCAGTTAAGGGAAAACAAAGCCCAGCTTTCGACCCTTGAACGTCCCAGAGAGAGGTGCTGGAGCGACGATCTAACGGGAAAGGGGACCTTCGCAGACCTCCAATAAAAAGCGCGCGCTGACCTGTGCCAACGCGCGCCGTCAAGTTATGCCTTACTCTTTCACACCGCCTGCCACAGCGCCGCCCACGAAGAAGTTCTGGAAGGCGTAGAACAGCGCAATGATCGGCAATGCGCCCAGGGTGGCGGCAGCCGCGAACACGCCCCACTTGGTGCTGAACTGCCCGGTGGTGAACGAGCGCAGCATCACGCCCACTGTCCACTGCTCCACGCCAGTCAGCAGCACGTTCGCCAGGATGAACTCGGCGTAGGTGCCAATGAACTGGTTCAGGAAGATGAACACCATCATCCCGCCTGAAAGGGGCAGCACCACGCGCAGGAAGGTCTGCCAGCGGGTGGCGCCGTCCACCATGGCGGCTTCCTCCAGCGATTCGGGCAGGCTTTCCACGTAGCCCTTGAAAATCCAGGTGTTAAAGGCGATGGCCCCGCCGGAATACGCCAGGATCAGGCCCGTGAAGGTGTTCGCCAGCCCCAGGTCGGTGAGCATCTTGTACACCGCCACCAGCGCCAGAAACACCGGGAACATCTGGATAAAGATGAAGAACAGCAGTGTCTGAAAGCGGCCGGCGAAGCGCAGCCGGGCCATGGCGTAGCCCGCCGTGGTGGACAGGATGATCGCCATGAGGCCGGTAATCCCCGACACCAGCAGCGTGTTCCGCACCGAGAGCACGAACTTGCTCTCGTTGGTCTGGCCTGTGAACTGCGCCGGGGTCATGAACACCACGATCAGGGCCAGGGCGCCCAGCAGCAGCCAGCCGGCCCAGCGCATGGGCGTGCGCAGACCCTCGGGGCGGCCGGAGAGCTTGCTCACGCCTTTCATCAGCAGCAGCGCGGCGCCGGCGGCCCCGCCCAGCACGGCCAGCACCAGTTGCCACAGCGGCACGGTGAAGCCTTCAAACAGCTTGCGGAAGTTCTCGTAGCTCAGGACCTGCAGGTTGGGCAGGAGGCCCGAGCGGTACAGGATGTTGGGGTTTTCGAAGTCCGGGAAGGCAAAGAGGCTGTTGCGCGGATCAAAGGCCGCGATCAGCACGTACACCAGGGGATAGATGGCCACCAGCACCACCAGCATCAGGAACAGGTGGGTCAGCTGCGTGCCCAGCACCGCCCAGTAGCTGATGCGCCGCCCGGTGCGCGCCATGCCCAGGCGCTGGCCCAGAAAACTGGTGAACGCCAGCAGGCCCGTGGCCGCCAGCAGGAACAGCAGGAAGCGCACCCAGCCGCGCTCCACGAAATAGATAGAAAAGCTTTTCTGCTTGTCCTGTAGGCTCTCTACCAGAATAGAGCCCAGGTAGCCCAGGCCCAGCAGGATGGCGGCCAGCACCAGCCAGGGCAGCGCGCGGCGCAGGGGCCCCGGCTCGCGGTGCACGTAGCCGCCCGGCGGCAGCGAGGACGACCCTGAAGAAGAGGGACCAGGCACAGAGGTCATTTGCGGGCCTCCTCGAACACCCCGGCGGCCTTGAAGTTCACCACGCTGATCGCCAGGGTCAGGAAAAAGATGATCAGGGCGATGGCGCTCGCCAGGGCGAAGTTCTGCCCGCCACTGGACACGAAGGCGGTGTTGTACCCCCACGAGAGCAGGATGTCGGTGCTCTGGGCGGTGCTTTCGCGGCCTTCCTGGGCGGGGCCGCCCGCCGTGAGCAGGTAAATAATGCCGAAGTTGTTGAAGTTAAAGGCAAAACCCGAGAGCAGAATGGGCGTGAACGAGGTGCGCAGCAGCGGCAGGGTAATGCCGGTGATCTGCTGCCAGCGGCTGGCCCCGTCAATGCTGGCGGCCTCATAGAGGTCGTCGTTGATGGTGCTCAGGGCGCTGATGGTGGCGGTCATCATGTACGGAAAGCCCAGCCACAGGTTGACCAGCAGAATGCTGATCTTGGCCCACAGCGGATCGTTCAGCCAGGGAATCGCCACGATGCCCAGGAGCCCCAGCGACTTGTTCACAATGCCGAACTGCTGGTTAAACAGCGCCACCCACATCTGCACGCTGATCACCGCTGGAATGGCCCACGGCAGGAACAGCAGCGTGCGGTAAATATTGCGGCCCTTAAGGTTCTTGTTGTACAGCAGGATGCCCAGAATCAGCCCGGCCAGCGCGTTGATCACCACCGTGCTGAAAGCGAAGATCACTGTCCACAGAAACACCGGCCACAGGGCGCGGCTGGCCTTGCTGAAGATCTCCTGAAAGTTGGCCAGCCCCACGTACCCGTAGCGGTTGATGCGGGTGGCCTGGGTCACGGCCAGGGTCTCAGGCACGGGGGCGCTGAGGGTCACGCGGCCACCCTCCACGCTGGCCACCTTCTGCCGCACGGGGGTCGAGGCTTCCTCGTCGTAGAGCACGATGGTGTCCCCGGCGCAGGTGGGGGCCTTACACCGCAGGAACTGCGCCGCCGTTTCTTCACCCAGCTCGGGGAGGGTCAGCACGCGGCGGTCGGCGCTGAGGGTGGCGGCCGTGCGCGCCGCGCTGTCGGGGCTGCCGCTGTTCTGGCCGCTGTAATTGGTAAAGGCGTAATTGATGGTCAGGATGACCGGAAACACCGTAAAGGCCAGCACGAACACCAGCGCGGGCAGCAGGTAAAACCACGAGCCGATCCAGGGAAAGGTGTTGTAGGTCAGCGGCGCGAGCACCACCAGGGCCAGCAGCGACCACACCAGAATCAGGTAGGCGGGGGCGCCGGGCACCACCTGGGCGGTCAGCAGCGAAAGAAACCAGCCAAGCAGCACGCTGGCGCCCAGCAGGGTCACCAGAATCAGCACAGCCAGAAGGAAGCCGCGCGTGCCCTGTGGGGCCGGGGCGGCGCGCCGGGCAGCGCGGGCAGACAGCGTCGTGGTCATGAACGGTAAGGACCTCCCTGGCACGTGGGCCGGCGTGAAAGGCACATCAAAGGCAAAGCCGCAAGGTCAACAGCGCAGTGGGTGGCCGTACGGTACCCCATTCCCGCCCGGCAAGGCGGCGGGACCACCCACAGAAAATCGTCCAGAACCGGCCGGGTCAGCCGCTTCTGGACGACGAGGGAAGCGCGCGCAACTGGCGGGCACGCTTCCCGGACCCTTACTTGATGTTGCCGTTGATTTCCTGCACAGCCTTATCCAGGATCTGCGCGTAGTTCTGGTTGGGCTTTTGCACGCTCTGGGCCACCGCGCCGCTCCAGGGGCCCCACACGGCGCCCATCTGGGGCACGTTGGGCATGGGGGTCCCGGCGCTGATGGCGCGGCCAAAGCCCACCACCACGGGGTCGGCCTTCAGCTTGGTGCGGGCCGAGAGGCTCACGGGAATGCGCCCGCCGGCCTTGTTAAAGGCCACCTGCGCGTCGCTGCCCGAAATCTGCTTGGCAAACTGCGCGGCCACCGCCTTCTGCTTGCTGTAGGCGTTCATCATGGTGCCCTGCACGCCCACGAAGGGGCTCCACTTGCCGGTGGCGCCGGGAGGGGTGGGGAAGTTCATGATGCCGTAGTCAATGCCGGCCTTCTTGATGTCGCCCATGTCCCAGGGGCCAGTGAGGTACATCGCCAGACGGCCGTCCACGAAGGCGCTCTTGGCGGCGCCGCCATCCACGCCCTCGGGCACGAGGTTGTACTTGTAGCGCAGGTCGTTCAGGAAGGCGCTGGCCTTGTCGGCGCCCGCGTTGGACAGACCCACATCCTTGACGTTCAGGGTGCCGCCGTTGTTCTTGAACACGTAGCCGCCGTAGGCGCTGATGATCCCGTACTGCATGTAGGCGTTGCTCAGGTCCGCCAGGTACCCGAACTTGCCGTTGCCGCTGTTCTTCTGGGCGGTGGCCAGGAACTGCGCCCAGGTGGTGGGGGCCGTGGGCACCAGCTTCTTGTTGTACAGCACGGCCACGGCTTCGGCGAACATGGGAATGCCGAACAGCTTGCCCTGGTAGGTCATGGCGTTCAGGGCGGTGCGGTCATAGTCCGTGCGGCTGGTCACGTACTTGTCCATGGGCTCAATGACGCCCGCCGCCGCCAGCTGGCCCAGGCGGTCCTGGGGCAGGGTGGTCACGAGGTCCGGGCCCTGGCCCTTGGGGGCGCTCTGAATCAGCTTGTCGGGAATCTGGTCAAAAGGCACCGACACGAGGTTGACCGTGTGGCCGGTCTTGGCCTTGAACTGGGCGGCCTGGGCACGCAGCCAGCCGAGTTCCTGGTCACCAAAGTGCGTCCAGACCGTGATGGTCGCGGCGCTGGCTTGGCCCAGCAGGGCAAGGGACAGGATGGTCAGGGCTTTTTTCATATGGCTCCTTGGATGGTGGGCGGCGCATACATGAACCGCTTCCACTCGGGGTTGTGGGTCCGCTGGCGTTCCGTCTCGGGCGCGGTCGCCCGGGAAGCCAAGGTGAGCACCTCGGCAACAGTGAATTCCGGTTGCTCATGAACAGTATAGGCCCCACACCTTCACTTGACAATGACCTGAACTCTCCTGTTTTTCACGTGTCAGTCAGTCAGGAATCACCTTCACTCAATATGAAACGGCTGCCCGTGGGGGGCAGGGGGCGCCGAGCAGGCCCGGCCGTATGGAAGCGGTTCAGCCTACTGTAGCCGATGGGCCTGGGCCCCTGCCACCGGCCGCCTAGGCACCTGCCGCGTGGTCGGTGTCCCGGTCCACACCTCTCCTGCAGGACACCTGCCCAGCCGGGCGGGCGCGTACACTGCCCGGATGACCCACACGCCCCCTGCCCTTCGTGATCGTCCCGGCCCCCATAACCCGGCCCGGGAATTGGCGGTGCGCGTACTGATCCGGGTGCTGGCTGGCGAGGCCTTTGCGGCGCCCGCACTGGACGCCGCGCTGCAGCAGGCCCGGTTGCCGGGGCGCGACGCGGGGCTGGCCACCCACATCGTGTACGGCACCCTGCGGCGGGTGCTGAGCCTGCAGGCGGCCCTGTCGCCGCTGCTGCGCGGCCCCACCCACCCCAAAACGCGCGCCCTGCTGCTGGCCGGCGCCTTTGAAAAGCTGTACCTGGGCACCCCGGTGCACGCAGTGGTCAGTGACTACGTGAATCTGGCGCGGGCGGCGCGGCTGGCGCCCCCCGGGCTGGTGAACGCTGTGCTGCGCCGCGTGACCCTGGACGGCGTGGCCGCAGGGCCCGAGGCCGAGGTGCCGGCGTGGCTGGCCGAGCTGTACCGCCGCGCCTACGGTGACGCCGCCGAGCGGGTGCTGGCCGACCTGCTGGAACCGCAGCCGCTGTGGCTGAGCCTGTCGGATGAGGGGGTGCGGGCCCTGGAAAGCGAAGGCAGCGTGGTGAAGGGTGGCCCCCAGGGCGTGGACCGGGTGAGCCTGGAGCGCCCGCTGCGCCAGACGGCCGCCTACAGCCGGGGGCAGGCCCAACCCATCAACCCCGCCAGCCTGGCGTGCGTGGACGCCCTGGGCGACGTGGCCGGCGCGCGGGTGCTGGACCTGGCGGGGGGCGCAGGCGTGAAGGCCGCCATGCTGGCGACACGCGGGGCGAAGGTGACCAGTGTGGACCTCGTGGGGGCCAAACACGAGGCTGCCCGCGCCAACCTGCGCCGCCTGGGCCTGAAGGCCGACTTTCTGACCCACGACCTGACCCGGCCGCTGGCTGTGGACCCCGCGCCCTTCGTGCTGCTGGACGCCCCCTGCACCGGCAGCGGCACCCTGCGCAGCCACCCGGAAATCAAACTGCGCCTGACGCCGGACGCCGTGGACGAGATGGCGCGCCTCCAGGGCCAGATGCTGCCCAACGCCGCCGCCCTGGTGGCGCCGGGCGGCACGCTGGTGTATTCGGTATGCAGCGTGACCCCGCAGGAGGGGCCAGAGGTGGTGGCCCGCTTTCTGGAGACCCAGCCGGGGTTTGCGGCGGAATCCGTGCCGGGGCTGGAGGTCCCCCATGTCCCCGCCGGCCCTGGCGTCCTGACTGTGCCGGAAGGAGGCATTGACGGCTTTTTTATCGCCCGGCTGCGGCGGCAGGCGTAAAGCAGCGGCCCGGCCGTCCCGGCACGGTCCTGAACGTGGCTGGACTACGCTTCCTGCCAGTGCGGTTCCGGGGCGTCTGGTTCGTGCGCCTGCCCGGCCAGGGTGTCCAGCCAGCCCCGCTCCAGGGTCACGGCCCAGGACTCGCCCCAGGGCAGGGTGAACAGCGTGGCGCTCAGGGTGACGCGGCGCCTGGGCTGGTCCAGGGTGGTCAGGGCCTGCCGCTCGCCAAACAGGGGTGGCTGCGCGCTCCAGCCCTGCGCAGAGGCTTCGGCCAGCCAGTGGGCAAAGGCGGCGCGCAGGTCACTGCCCGGGGCCAGGAGAAGCAAAAAGGAACCCGGATCGCCGGACCAGCGCTGCCCCGGTGGGGGCGAAAGCCACAGGGTGCCGGGGACCTCGCCATCTGGGTAAGGCAGCCAGCGCAGAGGCTGAGGGCCGTGTGGCCCCAGCGAGTCCACGATCAGGGCGCGGTCTGCCCCCACCCGGAAGGCCTGGGGCCAGGGCGCGAAGGCCAGACTGCCCAGCGGCAACGGCGCCAGGGCCGCCCCCAGGGCCGCCATCGCCGCGCCCCAGGCCGACTGGCGCGCGGCCCAGTCGGTGGGCAGGTCCAGCAGCACGGCCTCTTCCCCACGCCGCCCGGCGCGGTACAGCCCCAGCGGCTGCACCCCGGGCGGCCACACCACGCCTGAGAGCGCGGCTGGCACGTCGCCCAGCCGCTTCATACGCCGGGGGCTGGGGGGAAAGAACGCCGGGCGCCACAGCACCGACAGGGCAAAGCGCAGGCGGGCCAGCCACGACCAGCGCAGCGGCGTGCCCACAGCCACCTGCCCCAGTCTGCCCTGGGCCGCGTCGCCGGGATACATGAACGTCCACTGTCCCTTCTTGCCCATGCGCCCAGCATAAAACCGGGCCCCAGCGGCACGCGGGGCTCGGCTGTTCGGCTGTCTGCCCTTTACTCGCCCAGCGCGGCGTCCAGCGCAACTTCAATCATGGCGTTGAAGGTGAGCTGGCGTTCCTCGGCGGTGGTTTCCTCGTGGGTGACGAGGTGGTCGCTGATGGTGAGCACCGTCAGGGCCTTTACGCCGTGCTTGGCGGCCAGGGTGTACAGGCCCGCCGCTTCCATCTCCACGGCCAGCACGCCGAACTGCGCCCACTGCTGGTACTGCTCGAACTGGTCCTGGTAGAAGGTGTCGCTGCTCATGATGTTGCCCACATGGGTGGCGTGGCCGCGCTCGCGGGCAATCTGGTAGGCGCGCAGCAGCAGTTCAAAGTCGGCGATGGGCGCGAAGTTCTTGTGCCCAAAGCGGATGTTGTTGATGTTGCTGTCGGTGCAGGCCGCCTGCGCCAGCACGATGTCGCGCACATGCACATGCTCCTGGTAGCTGCCCGCCGTGCCCACGCGGATCAGCTGCTTGCAGCCGTAACCGGTGATCAGTTCGTGCACGTAGATCATGCTGGAAGCAATGCCCATGCCGGTGCCCTGCACAGAGACGCGCTTGCCCTTGTAGGTGCCGGTGTAACCGTGCATGCCGCGCACGGTGTTGTGCAGCACAGGGTTGTCGAAAAAGGTTTCGGCAATGTGCTTGGCGCGCAGGGGGTCGCCCGGCAGCAGGACGGTTTCGGCAATCTGGCCGGGTTCGGCGTTCAGGTGAAGACTCATGGCCCCCAGGCTACCAGGGGTCATGCGGCCCAGACGTCCCCCGGCGGCGGGGTCAGGCGGGGTGAAATTCCGAACCCCATTGGGGAGCGCGCAGGGATGCTTCGCCATCGCCGTTGCCCCGAAGTATTCATGCCTGCTCTGCGGGTCCGCTCACCCTCGGTGCCGGCCCACCTGCGTTGTGTATCAGCTGGGCAGGAGGGCGCGCGCCGCGTCCAGAAAGGCCGCTGGGTCCGGCGTGCTGCCCTGCGCCAGATCGGCCCGGCCACCGCCCTTGCCCCCGGCCACCGCCAGCGCCGCGCGCAGCAGCGCCGAGGCGTCCACCCCAGGCGCGGCGCTGCCCACGCCGCAGCGGCCCTCTGGGGTGGTTGCCAGCACCACGTGGCCGAGCGGCAGGTCGCCCAGGGCGGCCAGCAAACCCGCCGGGCTGGGCAGGCTCACCACGCGAAGGGTCAAGTCGCCACGAGGTTCCGCTGGCGCCGCGTCCCGCAGGGTATGGGCCTGGGCAGCGTGCAGGGCGGCCAGTTCAGCCTGCAGCGCCCCGGCCTGTTCACGCAGGGCCTGCACACGCTCTGGCAGGCGCTCCACCGGCACGCTGAAGCCCTGCGCCAGCGCGCGGGCCTGGGCATACACGTCCCCCAGGTGGGCGCTGGCCTCCTCACCCGCCATGAAGGTCACGCGCGTCACGCCGCCCTTGATGCGCTCGTGGCGCAGCACGGCCACGGGGGCCGCCATGCTGGCGCGGGGCACATGGGTGCCGCCGCAGGCACTCACGTCAAAGGGTTGACCCTGGGCGTCACGGAAGATCACGAGGCGCACCTCACCGCGCACCGCCGTCTCGCGGCGCAGGGGGTAACGGTTCAGGTCACCCTCGGGCACCACGGGCGTTTCCAGGGTCAGTTCGGTGCGGCCCAGGGTTTCGCGCAGCAGGGTCTCGGCGGCGCGGATGTGGCGCTCGGCCGGGTCGCCGTGCAGGTCCAGGGTGCATTCGGGGCCCGCCATGTTCACGGCCGCCACGGTAAAGGCCGGGTTCACGCGCAAGAACGCCTGGGCCAGCAGGTGCTCGCCGCTGTGGCGCTGCATATGGCGCCAGCGCCGCGCCTGGTCCACCTCGCCCTGCACGGCCGCGCCCACGGGCGGCACGTCACCGGCCAGTGGGTGCCAAATCAGCCCGGTGGCCTTGTCCTTGCGGCCCCCCAGCACCCGGGCCTCGCCCCCGGGCCAGCGCAGGGTGCCAGTATCGGCCGCCTGCCCACCGGCTTCGGGGTAGAGGGCGGTGGCGTCCAGGGCCACCTCTGATCCCTGCACCTGCGCCACCTGGGCCGCGAACGTGAACAGCGTGCTGTCGTGGTAAAGGGGGCGGGTCATGGGGGCCAGGGTAGCGCCCAGAGCAGAAGGGCGGCGCTAAGCGTTGGGCTTGAGCAGGTGACCCAGGCAGTGGCCGTAACTGACGCCCTGGCGGGCATCGGTCACGAGGTCCTGCACGCTGAATTCCTGCAACACGCCCAGCATGGCGTCGCGCATGCGGGTGTAGACGGTGTTGCGCACGTGGCAGCGGGCCTCTTCCACACAGGGTTCGTGCCAGTTGAGGCTGATACACGACAGCGGCGCCACCGGGCCGTCTATGGCGCGCACGACCTCGCACAGGCTGATCAGCTGGGGCTTGCGCGCCAGTGCGTAGCCGCCGCCAATCCCCTTTTTGCTTTTCACCACGCCCTTGGCGCTCAGGGCCGCCAGAATGCGCACCAGGTAGGGCCGGTGCACGCCCGTGGCCTCGCTGATCTCCTCGCTGGACACCCAGCGTTCGGGGAGCTGGGCGCCCAGGAATCCCAGCGCCTGAAAGGCGTAGACATCGGTGGCGGACAGCCGCATGGGGCGCAGTCTACCCCGGGTAACGGCCCTGCAGGTACGCCAGGGCCACTGGGTCCACCTGGCCGCCCGCCACCCAGCGCTCTTCAAGGTTCTCGGTGCCGTACAGGGCCCAGGCCGCCGCCTCGGTCTGCTCATCCCAGGCGCCGGCCGGCAGGGTCTGGGCGTAGCCCTGGCGCCGCAGCAGGGCGCGCAGCCAGTCCAGTTCGGCCGCCGTGAAGGGGCGCGTGTGTGCGGGGCGGGTGAACAACAGGTCGTGCAGGTCCAGCAGCCGCGCCAGTTCAGCGCAGGGGTCAGCGTGGTCGTCGGCGCGCAGGTTCACCCAGTCGTCGGTCAGGCCGCCGTAGCCGCGCCCCGGGCCCGCACACAGCAGCGCCGCCGACTGCCGCCCGCGCCGGTCCCCACCCGCCCGGTCCCCCGCCACCAGGGCCGAGAGCAGGCGCCGGGGCAGGGGCAGCCCGGTGCCCGCTTCCCAGGCCTCGCGCATGACCGTCACCACCTCTTCGCCCGTCAGGATGTTGCCCTGAATGGCCACGTCGGGCCCAGCGAAGCCACCGGCCCAGTCGTGGCACCCGGGCCCGGTAAAGGTGGCGCTGTGCCCCGAAGCCGACACCAGCCCGAACTGCCGCTGCCCGATGTCGGGGTCCTCGGCCTGAAACTGCGCCGACACCTGCTGGGGGTCCAGGCCCGCCGCAAGGCGCCGCAGCCCTTCAGGACCAAAGGTGGTGTTCACGTAACTCTGGGTGGCCACCGCGCCCACGCCGCCCTGCACAAAGGGCACCAGCGCCCCCACCGCCAGGAACTTGCTGGCCACCGCCACACCCAGGTCACCCGTGCGCGGATCGCGCCCCACGATGGAAAAGGTCATGACGGCAGTGTAGGGGGTGCGGCCAGCAGCGCGGCGGCCTGTTCGGGCGGCAGGGGCCGGCCCAGGGCGTAGCCCTGCACCGCGTCGCAACCCAGGTCGCGCACCCAGCGCACCTGCTCGGGGGTCTCGGCGCCCTCGGCCAGCACGCACAGGCCCATCACCTGCCCCAGCGCCACCACCCCCTGCACCAGCCGCCGTTCCAGCGGACTGTCCAGCGCCTGCACAAAGGCGCGGTCAATCTTCAGGGTGCTCACCGGAAACGCCTTGAGGTGACTGAGGCTGGAATAGCCAGTGCCAAAGTCGTCCAGCGCCATGCGCACCCCCAGGGCCGCAATCTGGGTGAGCACCTCGGCCGCCCGCGCGGGGTCAGTCAGCAGGGCGCTTTCGGTGAGTTCCAGTTCCAGGTGCGCGCCGGCCACGCCGCTGTCGGCCAGGGCCCGGCGCACCTCGTCCACCAGGCCGGGCGACGGCAGCTGCGCGGCGGCGAGGTTGACCGCCATGCGCAGCGGCCGGCCGGTCTGGGCCTGCCAGCGCCCCAGTTGCGCGGTGGCCCCGCGCAGCACCCACGAACCCAGCGGAACAATCAGGCCGGTACGCTCGGCCACCGGCAAAAAAGCGCCCGGCGAGATCAGGCCGCGCTCGGGGTGGCGCCAGCGCACCAGGGCTTCAAAGCCGCTGACCGTCATGGTGCGCAGGTCCACCTGCGGCTGGTAATGCAGTTCCAGTTCTCTGCCGCTGGCCAGGGCCCGGCGCAGGTCGTGCTCGTACTGCAGCGCGGGGTAACTGGGCGCAGCGGCCACCGACCACCCCAGGCCCGCGCCGGTGCGCTTGGCCTCGTACATGGCCTCGTCGGCCCGCAGCAACAGGGCGTCCACCGCCGTACCGTCACGGGGCGCGCAGCTGGCCCCCACGCTGACTGCCGGGGCCAGCTCGTGGCCGGCCACCTGCAGCGGGCCTTGCAGCGCAGCAAAGAGGCGTTCTGCGCAGGGCGCGGCCTCACTGTCGGCGCGCAGCGGCGCGGCCAGGGCAAACTCGTCGCCGCCCAGCCGGGCCGCCACCCCCCGGGCGGGCAACGCGCGCAGCAGCCGCCCGGCCATCGCCTTGAGGTACGCGTCGCCCGCCGCGTGGCCCAGCGTGTCGTTCACCCACTTCAGGCGGTCAATGTCCAGAAACAGCACCAGCACCGCCGGGTGCCCGGCGCCTAGCAGCTCGCCCAGCCGCGTCAGAAAAGCGCGGCGGTTGGGCAGGCCGGTCAGGGGGTCATGCAGCGCCAGGCGGGCCAGGTGTTCGCGCTGCGTGCGGCGCTCGGCACTCAGGGTGGCCACCACCAGGGTGGTCAGGGCCAGGGTCACCATCAGCAGCTGTACGTCCAGGCGCTGCTGGGCCGGGGCGTCACTCCACCACACCAGCACGGTGATGCCCGCACTCATCAGCAGCGTGCCCAGCGTGACCACCCCCAGGGGCTGCTGCAGGGCCAGCCACAGCAGCGGCAAAAAACACAGGTACAGCACCTGCAATCCGTGGGCCACCGCCAGCCCCAGCACCAGCGCCAGGGTCAGCGGAATGGCCAGCAGCGGCAGGGCGGCCCCCGCCACGCGCGCCCACACCGCCGGGGGCTCTGGGGCGCGCCGGGCCGCCCGGGCCCCCAGCAGCAGCGCCGGGGTCAGGGCCATGATGCCCACCAGATCGCCCACCCACCAGTTGAGAATGGCCTCGGCCCACGGCGGCGAGCTGAGGGTGCCGTTCAGGCGCAGCACCGACACCGTGCCCATCGCCGCCAGCCCAGAGGTGAGCACCGCTGCGGTGGCCAAGCGGGCCACATCCCGCAGCTGCACCGGCCCGGTGCGCCAGCCCGCGCCGCGCCGCAGCAGGGCGCCGCCCAGGGTATACACCGCCGTGGTGACCACCGCCGCGATCAGGTCCGGTGGGTGGGGCGACAGCAAGGCGCCGCCCACCACCATCGTCAGCAGCACCCACGGGGCAGACCGGGGGCCATAGGCGGTCAGGAACGCCAGCACCAGCCCGGCGGGCAGGTACCACGCCGAGAGGCCGCGCGCGCCCTGAAACAGCAGAGCAGTGGCCTGCAGCGCGAGGTACAGCGCCAGAAACAGCGCAGCGGGCAGCAAACGAACACGGACAGGCACCTTGCACCTCCCGGCAGGCGACGGTCCCAGCTGTGGGGCCAGACCACGTCCATTGTATGGACCCGGGAAGGAGCGCACCTCTGGGCAGGGGCCATGTTAGCCTCGGGCCCGATGACCTTTGCGCAGGCCGTGACCGACCGCACCCGCCGCCTTGACACCCGCCTGTGCGTGGGCCTGGACCCCCGTCTGGAGGCCTACCGGGACCTGGACCACCTGCGCGCCCACACGCTGGACGTGCTGGAGGCCACCGCGCCCTACGCCGCGTGCATCAAGCCGCAGCTGGCCTTTTACGAGGCGGCGGGGCTGCCCGGGCTGGCGGTGCTGCAGGAAGTTTGCGCCGCCGCGCGCACGCTGGGGCTGCCGGTGCTGCTGGACGGCAAACGGGGCGACATTGGCTCCACCGCCCAGGCCTATGCCCAGGGCTGGCTGGGCGGGGACCACGCGGGCTCGGCGCTGACGGTCAATCCCTTCCTGGGCTTTGAAACGCTGACGCCCTTTGTGGAGACCGCCCGCGCCCACGGCGGCGCGGTGTTCGTGCTGGTGAAAACCAGCAACCCCGGGCAGGCCGACCTGCAGGGCCACGGGGTCAGCGAGCGCGTGGCCGATGAAGTGACGCGCCTGAACGCCCAGGAGGACGGCGAATACGCCAGCGTGGGCGCGGTGGTGGGGGCCACCCATCCGCAGGATCTGGCCGCCTTCCGGGCCCGGCTGCCCCGGGCGCTGCTGCTGCTGCCCGGGTTGGGGGCGCAGGGGGCAGGCGCGGCAGGGCTGGCCCCGGCCTTCGATGCTGGCGGCACCGGGGCGCTGGCGAGTGCCAGCCGGGGGGTGCAGTACGCCCGGGGACTGGAGGTGGCCGCGAGTGTGGCAGCGGCCCAGGGCTTCCGCGACGAGCTGAACCGCGCCCTGGCCTGAATGGCCGGCGCCAGGGCTGGGGGGGCGGCCTCTCTCCCGTCTGCGCTCAGCCGTCCAGATGGACGCTGAACAATCCCTGGCTGGCGCGCTGCGCGGCGGCCGCTGGGGTGAGGCGCATGGCCAGATCCCGCAGGGCGCGCAGCGCGCCGTCTTCCAGCTGCCCAGCCTGCCCCACCCGCCGCGACTGGCGTTGCACCGCCTCCACCCGGGGCCGCCGCAGGGCCTCGGAGCGGGCCAGGGCCGCCGGCACGTCAGCGGTGGCCGCCAAGTGTTGGCCCAGCACCCAGGCGTCTTCCAGCGCCATCGCCGCCCCCTGCCCCAGATTGGGGGTCATGGCGTGCGCCGCGTCGCCCAGCAGCGTGACGCAGCCCTGGCCCCAGCGGCGGAGGTGAACTTCATGGATATCGGTGCGGATGACCGGGGCGCCGGGCACAAGGCGCGCGAGTACGGCGGGGACCGGGCCACCGAAGGGCGCCGCGTGGGCCAGCACTTCGGCCATGGTTCCGGGCGGCCTCGCGACCTGGGGGGGCTGCTCCGGGGCGTTGACGGTCAGGTAACCGTAGGTCTGGTCTGGCCCAATCGGCACCAGCCCCAGGCGGCAGCCCCGGCCCCACAGTTCGGTGGCCTGGGCCGGGCCCGGGCGGGGCACCACAAAGCGCCAGCTGGTATAACCCGCGTAGCGCGGCGCCACGGCCCCGAACAGCAGGGCCCGCACCGAGGAGTGCAGGCCGTCGGCCCCGACCACGGCGCGGCACCGCTGAACCGTGCCGTCGCTGAGGGTGACCTCCACGCCTGCCCGCTGCGGGTGCAGCGCGCGCAGGGTGGTTCCCAGGAGCAGTTGCCCCTCCAGCCCCTGGGCCAGCACCCGCTGCAGCGCCGCGCGGTGCAGCCCCACCGCCCCGCCGGACGCCGTGTAGGACAGGGTCTGCAGTGGCCGCCCCGCATCAGTGGTCAGCTGGGCGCCGCTGAGCGGGTGCCCGGCGGCGCGCACGGCATCGCCCAGTCCCAGCCGGTCCAGCACCCGCAGTGCGTTGCTGGCCAGAATCAGGCCCGCGCCCACCGGCCGCAGGACCGCTGCGTTCTCGATGACCCGCACGGGCACGCCCTGACGGGTCAGCGCCTGGGCCAGCGCCAGCCCGCCAATGCCCGCGCCTACGATGAGCACCGGGGCCGTCATGCCGGGCCCCCGGCCACCGCGCCGGCCTGCAGGGCACGCCACTGCAGGGCCAGCAGCGCCGCCAGTTGCGCGCGGGTGTTCGCCAACGTGACTCCGCCCGACAGCCACCCCACCAGACACGCCTGATACAGCGAAAAGAGGGCAAAGGCAGCGGTCTGCGGGTCCAGATCGGCGGTCACCTCGCCGGCCTGCTGGCGAGCCCGCAGCAGGGCGGCCAGCTGGGCCACGAAGGCGTGGCCCTGTTCCAGTTCGCGCACGCGCCAGGGGCTGTCATGAAACAGCACCAGCCGCAGAAAATCGCTGGCCAGTGCCGGCCGCGCCTCGTAAAAGGCGAAGAAGGGGTCGAACAGCCCGGGCAGCACCTGTGACAGCGGCCCGGTCAACCGCTCCGGGGCGAGGGCCTCCTCGATGGTATGGGCAATCACGTCATGGAAAACCATCAGCAGCAGATCGGCCTTGTCGGTGGCGTAGCGGAAGACGGTGCCGGCCGCCACATCTGCCTCGGCGGCAATCTGCCGGATGGTGGTGGCCTCGTACCCCTGCGCGGTGAACAGGGTCAGGGCGGCGGCCTGGATGCGTGAGCGCTTGTCCTGCTTGTGGCGCTCGCGGCGGCTGGGGGTGTCGGGGCGTGGGGACGTCATGACGCGGCTTCTGGGGGTGCCACACGGACCCGGGCCTCAGCGGCCATCAGCAGGAGTGCCGGCACCAGATTCAGCCAGAAGCCGCTGATGGGCGCCAGGATGAGCTGCAAGACCGTCACCCAGGCCCGTGCCGGGCACTGGCCGTCTTCCCTCGCGGGCGGCGGCCAGCACCCACAGGCCCCAGAGCGCCTGCACGCCCGCAAAGCTGCCCAGCGAACTCCAGAACGCGGCGTGGCGCTCCGGCTGCGGCGGGCCCCACGGCCCACCGATCATGCCCAGCAGACCGTCCGGCGCCAGTGTTCGCAGCCCCGGCAGCACGCTCCCCAGGGCCAGCACCATGTGGCCCAGCGCCACCACAATCAACAGCCGTCCCGCCCAACGTTGCATAGCCTCTCCTTTAGTGAACATGATCAAAAATGAACACGTTCATTTTTAAAGGGGTAGCTGAGTCGGGGCCAGGAAAAATGTCCCCTTCGACTGCAGAGGGGACATTTGAGAGCCCTGCTCCTCAGCCGGCACTTCGCTGAGAAACAGAGCGACAGAGAAGCTCGCCAGTGACTAATCCCGGCGTAAGAAGGCGGCTCTCCCTCGTGTCAGACGGACGTCGTTCATTTCAGAACCATGCCGGGCTTCATTCCCGGTACGCCAGACCAATCGCCCTACATAATGGTGCGAATCGTTTTCAAGTCCGACAAAGGGGAAGGGGTGAAACAGCGTGTTTGTCGAGCAGCTCCGCACAGAATTCCGAAACTGTTCGCACCATCGTTAGAGCCCTTCTCAATCCAGCGCAGCCAGCAGGCGCTCAATCTCGGCCTCGCTGGTGTAGTGGGCGATGCTGGCGCGCACCACGCCTTCGGGGTACAGGTCCAGATCTTTCAGCGGCTGCACGGCGTAGAAGTGCCCGGCGGCCACGTCCACGCCACGTTCGCTGAGGCGCCACGCGGTCTGTTCGGGGGTTTCACCGCTTAAGCGGAAGGCCACGGTGCCCACGCGGCCCGCCAGCCCCTGGGGGCCGTAAACCGTCACGCGGTCATGGGCCAGCAGGCCGCGCAGCAGCCGGGCCATCACCGGGGCCTCCAGGGCCTGAATCCGCGCCGAGGCACTGTCCAGGGCGGCGCGGGTCAGCTCGGCGTGGCCGCCCAGCTCGCGCAGGTAGTCCAGGGTGCCCAGCCAGCCGGCCAGCAGCTCGAACTGCGGCGTGCCGTGTTCCAGGCCCGTGATGTCGCCGGCTGGCACAAAGTCCAGGCGCGACCAGGGCAGGGCGGCCCTCAGCTCGGGGCGAATCCACAGCGCGCCCAGATGCGGCGCCCACACCTTGTAGGGGCTAAAGGTCAGGAAGTCGGCACCCAGCGTCTGCACGTCGGGGAAGGCGTGGGGGGCGGCGTGCACCGCGTCCACCATCATCCAGGCCCCGGCGGCGCGGGCCAGGGCGGTGATGGCACTCAGGTCCGGGGTCACGCCCAGGGCGTTGCTGGCGGCCGTGACCGCCACCAGCCGGGTGCGCGGCGAGAGCAGGGCCGCGAGGTCGTCCAGGTGCAGGGTCATGTCGGGCTGCCGGGCGTGCCAGACCTTGACGGTCACCCCCACCCGCTGCAGTTCGCGCCAGGGACTGGCGTTCGATTCGTGCTCCAGGCCGCTGAGAATCACCTCGTCGCCGGGGCCCCACAGCCGGGCCAGGGCCACCGCCAGCCGGAAGGTCAGGGCCGTGGCGCTCTGGGCCAGGGCCACGTCCTCGGGGGCGGCGTTCAGGAACAGGGCCGTGGCCTCGCGGGCGCGGGTTTTCAGGGCCAGAATCTCGCGCCCCGGCTGGTGCCCCGGCATGGCGTTGGTGGCCCCATAGCGGGTGAGGTGCTCGGTGACCGCGGCAATGGACCGCGCGGGCAGCAGACCGCCCGCCGCGTTGTCCAGGTAGGCGCGGCCACGCGCCAGGGGCGGAAACTGGGCGCGCAGATCGTCGCGGGTGGGCAGGGAAGCAAGGGCCGTCATGGCCCAGAGTTTAGGGCCCAGCGTTCAGGGGCGTCGGCGCGCTGGGCATGAGGAGACCAGATTGTGGTCATGGTGAGGCGCCTGACCTCCTACGGATTCCAGATCACCCGTGACCGCCCCTGCGCTTCGGTGCGTCCACGCCTCCCCGTTGTTCCTGCTCTGCTGCGCCGCTCTGCGAGCCCTTCCGGTCGGATTCACTCGTTCCTTCCTCACTGACTAATCGGAATCCTTATCACTCCATCACCCCAAACGGCTTGTTCTGCCGGGTTTTCGCCACAAAATGGCCCAGGCGCTTCTGAAACTCGGCGGGCCGACCCCGCATCTCCTCGATATAGCCAATGCGGATGCGGCGGTAGTGCTCGGAAAACGCCTGATAGTGCCGCCACACCACGGGGTCAGCTTCCAGCGCGGCCTGAAGGTCCGGGGCCAGCTCCACCGGGCGCACGGTCAGGTCGGGTAGTGCGGCCCGGCCCGCTTCGGTCATGCGGCCCTGATCAATCAGGCGGCGGGCGCGGGCCTTGTTCAGTTCGGTCCAGTGGCTGCCTTTGCGGCGTGGGGTAAAGCGCTGGGCCAGTTGCGCCTCGTCCAGGCGCTTGGCGATGCCGTCAATCCAGCCAAAGCACAGCGCCTCTTCCACGGCCTCCAGGTACGACACGGCGCGCGCCGTCCGGCCCGTGACCAGCCAGATCTCCTTCGCGCTGGCGTGGTGGGCCTCCAGCCGGCGCCGCCACTCGGCCCGGCTGGCTGGGCGCACCTGCTCGCTGGGTCTCCACGGGGGGCACCTCCTGGGCCCCAGGGTAGGCGGGGGCAGCGCAGCGGGCCGTCAGCACGAGCGCAGAGCTGGGCACTTGAACGCCCGTCCACTCCTCCCAAGGTGGGATGCAGGCCTCATGCCGTCCCTCTATGCTGCCGCCATGAGTTTCGTGCGCAAACCCCGGCCCTATTCGTCGGGTCTGCCCTCTGGCCCGCTGCCGCCCGTGCCCCGGCCACGCCCCGAACGCGCCGCCCGGCGACTAGGGACCCGCCCTGGGTCCACCTGGGCAGGCGCGGTCACGGCCCTGGCGGGGCTGGGCGCCCTGCTGGTGCTGCTGGTGGGCCTGTCGGGGCTGTGGAATCAGGTGGCGCGCGACTGGCAGTTTCGCTCGGCGGCGGCGGGCGTGCTGGACGTGGTGCGCTGAGTGATGCGCACGCTCTGGCGCCGCTGGCGCAATCCCTGGCCGCGCACGCCCTTTGTGCGGCGCCCCGAGCCCTGGACCCTGGGCCGCCTGCTGCGCGCCGGGCTGGCGGGGGTGGGCGTGCTCACCCTGGGCACGGTGGCCCTGGGCCTGGGCGGGGCCATCAGCACCGGGGCCCTGGGGCGGGTGTGGAACCTGCGCTCCGAGCTGCAGCCCATTGAGGTGCAGGACCGCCGGGGCGAGCCCCTGGGCGTCATTGACCACTGCCAGGAAGGCAACCTGACCAACGCCGTGCCGTGCCGAGAGTCCCTCAGCGTGCCCCTGAGCGGCGTCTCCCCCGCCTTCCTGCTGGCGTACGTGGCCAAGGAGGACGTGCGCTTCTTCTCGCACGCGGGCGTGGACCTGGGGCGGCTGCCGCGCGCCCTGCTGACCGGCGCGGGCGGCAGCACCATCACCATGCAGCTGCTGAAAAACAGCGTGCTGGCCGGGCACTTTGATTACGACACCGGGCGGCGCGGCCCCGGGCTGACCCTGCGGCGCAAGGCCACCGAGTTCGTGCTGGCCCCGCTGGTGACGTGGCGCTACGGGCGGCGCGAGGTGCTGGCCATGAGTGTGAACAGCCTGCCCTGGATTGGCATTGGGCAGCGCAAGGGCATCTATGACGCCTCGCAGGCGGTGTTCGGGGTGGAACCGGCAGACCTCACGCTGGCCCAGAGTGCCTTTCTGGTGGGCCTGCTGCCCGCGCCGGGCCGCTACCTGGTGGCCGAGGACACCCCGCCCGAAACGGCAGCGGCCCGCTTCCGTTGGATGCGCCGCCAGCAGCTGCTGACCCTGAACATCCTGCGCGGGCGCGGCCTGATTGGCGAGGACGCCTACCGCGCCGCCATAGGCACGCCGCTGCAGCCCCGGCTGTGGCAGGTGACCTACGCGGGGGGCGGCTCGGACCTGCGCGTGGTGTCGGCCCGGCGCAACCCCGCCTACGACCAGACCCCCGAGCCCGCCTGGGCCCTGCAGGCGCTGGTGCGGCGCGAACTGCGCTTAGGGGGTCTGGACCCGCGCCGGGTGGGCCGCGTGGTGCTCACCCTGGACGCCCGCGCCCAGGCCGCGCTGGTCTCGCGCCTGACCGGCGACGCACGCGAGGGCAGTGTGGCCGAGGGCGCCGCGATTGTGGACGTGCGCGGCGGCGGCATTGTGGCGCTGGCCAGTAGCACGGGCGGCCTGCAAAGCAGCGACCCGGGGCGGCAATGGGCGGTTTCGGCGCAGCGGCCGGTGGCCAGCACGGTCAAGCCGCTGCTGTACGCGCAGGCCTTTGGCGACGGCCTGACCCAGCTGAGCACCTTCCCGGACCGGCCCACCCGTTACGCCGGGCAGGCGGTGCGCAATAGCAGCGGCGCCTTTCTGGAGCGCGCGGTCACAGTGCGCGAGGCCAACGCCCGCTCCCTGAACACCGTGGCCGTGCAGGTGGGCACCCCGCGCGAGGACGGCCTGCGCCGGCTGCTGCTGGGCCTGGGCTACCGCCCGGACCCCGAAAACCGCTCCAGCCCGGCCCTGGGCACCTTCCGGGCCGCGCCGCTGACCGTGGCCGCCGCCTACGCCAGCTTCGCCGGGGGCGGACAGCTGTGCCCGCCGCACCTGCTGGCCGAAGCCTATGACCGCGCCGGGCGGCCCCTTCCGCTGCCCCGCGCCGAGTGCGCCCCGCTGTGGGACGAGGTGGTGGCCTACGAGACCTTTGACCTGCTGACCGGCGCCGTGAACGACCGCGCCTCGCATGTGCCGTTTCTGCGCGCCACGCTGGCCCAGCGCCTGACGGGCCGCGCCGTGCCTCTGGGCGCCAAGAGCGGCACCACCGACGACGTGAACGATACGTGGTGCGCCGCCGTGACCCCGCAGTACGCCATGGCCGTGTGGCTGGGCGATCCAGCGGGCGAGCGCAGCGTGCCCGTGGCCCTGTACCGCCAGCAGACCGCCTGCCGCGAGGTGGCCCTGCTGCGCGACCTTCCCCACGACCGCCAGTCACTGAGTCCGCCGCCCGGCATCACCCGGGTGGGCGGCGCCGCTGTGCCGCTCGCTGGCCTCAAGCCCCGCAATCCCGCGCCCCCGGGCGCGCCCTGAGCGCCCTTTTTCGAGGTTGACCATGTTGCCACTTGCCCTGCTCCCCCTGCTTCTGCCCGCGCCCGCCAGTGCTTCTAATCTGCTGGGCCTCTCCACGCCGCCGCTGCACCTGACCGTGGCGGTGGACATGACGGGCAGTTCCAAGAACCCCGCCTACAAGTACGCCGATCAGGCGCGGCTGCTCTCGCAGAGCGTGCTGCTCAACCAGCTGCGCTCGGGCGATACCCTGACCCTGCTGCGCATCTGCGACGGGGTGCAGACGGTGGCCGATTTCCAGTTCAATTCTAGAAACGGTGCCCGCATGGCCCGCGCGGACATCCTGCGGTACACGGGGGCGCTCACCAAGCCCTGCACCGGCAAGGGCAGCGCCATCACCGCCGGGCTGGCCCAGGCTGCCAAGCGCGGGAGCCAAACGGCCGGGGTGGGCGACGTGGTGGTGCTGTTCACCGACGGCGCCCTGCTGGACGATCCGAAGCGCGCCGCCTTGGGCAGCACGGTCAGCGGACTGCTGAAGCGGACCGAAACCCGCGCCCTGTTTGTGGCGGGCCTCAGCCCCGAGCCGGGCGCGGGCGGGGCTTCTATCCGCGACGCGTTCGTGAAGGCGCTGGGGAATGCGGCGCGGGACAAGCGGCTGCTGCTGGCGGGCGCCTACGACCTCTCGAACGTGTACCCCACCTTTGCCAACGTGGTGAAGGGGGCCCGGCGATGAGCCGCCACCCGGATGACCACCCCCTGCCCCCAGAGATGCGCCCCCTGTCGCGCGTGACCCTCAGCGGGCCCGACCTGGGCGACGTGAATCTGGAATTTGCCGAGGAGGCCCCGGCGCCGCCCCCGGCCGAAGCGGCGGCCCCACCCCCGCCGGCCCCCAGTGACCCGGGCGAGTTCGACCCCCGCACCTACGAACCTGCCCTGCCCCGCCCCGAGCCCCTGGCCGCCGAGGGCTTCATGCCGGTGCTGACGCCTTCGCACTTCAGCGACCTGCTGGCAGACCTGCGCGGCGAACTGCAACTGGTGCCCGATGACGCCTCGCGCGCCGCGCTGAATTCGCGGGCGCGGCTGCTGGCCCTGAACGTGGAGCAGTACCGGGTGAACTTCGAGTTGGCCCGCACCACCCTCAACCGGGTGCTGGCCGAAACCGGGGTGGGCGTGCGCACCAGCTGGGCGCGGCAACAGGAGCACCTCGCGTTCATGAATGCCGCCAGCAGCGGCGTGGAGCGCGCCTACGAGCAGGCCACCGCCGCCATTGAGCAGGCGCGCGCCGAACGCTTCGAGGCCCTCAGCCGCGCCGGGGTCCGGCCCGACACCGCCACCGCCGAGGACTTTTACACCCAGCAGGCGGTGACCGGGCTGGCCGCCGAGGGCCACGCTGTGCGGCCCCCGGAACAGAAGAGTGCCTCCAAGCGCGTGTTCAACGGCTTTGCGGTGTTCAGTAAGTTCTTCGTGGGTCTGATCAGCGGCGTGTCCATCAACCTGCTGTTCAACCCCGAGTCGCGCCTGTACCTGACCGTGATCGCCCTGACCGCCGGGGTGATGTTCAGCGTGCTGCTGCTGTGGCTGGTGGACGAACTGGCCTACCGCGCCAAGCTGGCCGCCAGCACGCCCGGCATGGCGCGGCCCGGGGCGTACATCGGCGGGATCGTGCTCGTCACGGCGCTGTACCTGGGCGTAGAAGGCTACCTGAACTGGGACGGCATTCTGCGCACCACCCAGGAAATCGCCGCCAACGCCGCGCAGCAGGGCCAGCTGACCGACCTGAGCGCCGCGCCCGAGGGCCCCCAGACCCCACAGCACTGGTCGCTGCTGGTGTTCACCCTGGCGCTGGTGGGTATGGCCGCCGGGGCCGCGCTGATTCAGGGCCGCGAGCGGGCCAGAACCGTGCTGGAACGCGAACGGCTGGCCGCCCGCGTGGCGGCCCTGAAGGCCCAGGGCGGCTGGCACGAGGCCGCCCGCGCCGCCGACCGGGTGGCCTACCTGGAAGCGGCCCGCGACCGCCTGAGCCCCCCACGCGACGTGACCAGCCCCGATCACGCCCGCCTGAACGAGCGCGTGCTGAGCCACTGGGAACAGGAACGTGACGGTCAGGTGCAGGGCGTGGCCGCCGCCCTGCTGCGCGAGGCCCGCGCCCTGCAGGACACCCTGGAAGAGTTCGCCGCCCAGGTGCAGGCCGCCCGCTTTCCCGCCCCCCGCCGGGGACTGCGCCGGCTGCTGGGATGAGCGGCCACCTGAAGCTGGCCACCTGGAATGTCAACTCGCTGCGGGTCCGCTTGCCGCAGGTGCTGGCGTGGCTGGAGGCGCAGGCGCCCGACGTGCTGGCGCTGCAGGAAACGAAGCTGGAAGACCCACTTTTTCCGCTGGCTGAGCTGGAGGCACTGGGCTACCACGCCGCCTTTTCCGGCCAGAAAACCTACAACGGCGTGGCGCTGCTCTCGCGGCAGCCGCTGGAAGATGTGCAGGTGGACGTGCCGGGCCTAGCGGACGACCAGCGGCGGGTGCTGGCCGCCACCACGGGCGGGGTGCGGGTGGTGTGCCTGTACGTGCCCAACGGGCAGGCCCTGGATTCGCCCAAATACACCTACAAGCTGGACTGGCTGGCCGCCGTGCGCGACTGGCTGGCGGCCGAGGTGGCGAAGCATGACCGCGTGGCCGTGATGGGCGATTTCAACGTGGCCCCCGAAGACCGCGACGTGCACAGCCCGGCGCGCTGGGCCGGACAGGTGCTGGTGAGCGAGCCCGAACGGGCGGCCTTCCGCGCCCTGCTGGCGGTGGGCCTGCACGACGCCTTCCGGCTGCACGACCAGCCGGGGCGGGTGTTCAGCTGGTGGAACTACGGCCGCCTGGCCCTGGCGCGCAACTGGGGCCTGCGCATTGACCACATTCTGGTGTCGGCCGCCCTGGCCGCCGAGTGCCAGCGCTGCGTGGTGGACACGGCCCCCCGCCACCACGAGCGCCCCTCTGACCACGCGCCGGTGGTGGCAACCTTCCGCAGCCCGGGTTAAGACAGGCGCCGCCGGGCCCACCTACTTCAGGATGTTCACGGCGCGCGCCGCGACCAGCGTGATGGTCAGCAGGGCGATAAAGGACTGAAGCAGCATCAGCAGCTTGGCGCGGCCGGTCAGGGGCAGGGTATCGGTGGGGCTGAAGGCCGTGGCGTTCGTGAACGACAGATACAGGTAGTCCCAGAAGTCAGGCGTCCAGTTCTTCTGCGCGAACTCGGGGTTTGACAGCTGCGGAAAGAGAAAATCCCCGTGGCGGCGGAGGTTCAGGCGCCGCTTGGCCGGCCCCCCCCGGTCCATTTCCCAGTACCACATGCCAAACCCGATCACGTTGGTGATCCACAGCTTCAGCGCGTTCTCCAGCAGCACAATGCCGTCGGCGGCCTTGCCATGAAGCAGCGCGCTGATCAGCAGCAGCAACGAGAGCAGGTTAAAGAAGTTCACGGTGGCGATCAGCAGAATGTTGAAGGTGCGCACCGGCAGCGTTTCCTGGTCGTGCCGGGTAAATGCGGCCACGGTGAACGGCACCAGCAGCAGCAGTTCCAGGGCCGGCACCAACCCGTTGGGGCCCACGGTGAAGCGCTCGGCCAGCGTCAGTTGCAGCGCCAGAATGCCCAGCACGGCCAGCACCGGGGGCCAGCGCTGCTCTGGACCGTGGTCCACCCGACCAAAAAACGCGTAGCACCTGACCACAAACCGGGGAATTCTTGTCATCATGTTTCACTTCCTGCGCTGTGGGTGTGTGGCGTGAGCCCGGCATCAACACAATCAGGTGGGCCGCGCTGACCCGCCCGATTCCTGTGGCGCAGCGCCAGGTTCAGGAGGGTGGACGCCGCAGTCATCGGGTCAAAGCCCCTCGCCCGGCAGGGCCAGCAGTCCAGGCCCGCGCCCCCGTGCAAAGCCTCGCCCCGCCGAACCCACCAGGGCCAGCCACCCCGTGCCCTTCACGTCCACCGCGAACAGGGCGGAGGACCTGCCCATGAGCCGCAGTTGCGCGGGCATGGCCTGACCGCCGCCAACCTGGGCACCCCCAGGCGAGGACGTGGCAACGCCCCGCATCCGGATTCTGTCTGTTGCTGGAAAGCCGTCTCTCTTACCTTCGCCTCGGGTCGAAAAAACTCCGTAACACGTCACGGGCTTTTTCGGAAGCCGGATCAGGCCATCGTCGCGGGCGCCCGTCATCACGCCCGGCCCCAGCGGCGACTTGGCCCGGATGTGTTCTGGCAAAAGGTCAGAGGTGGCCGTCATCACATTCCCTTTCTGGAACTGGACCACAGCCACTTCAGGCGCAGATGAAGTGCCCCTGCCGCCTCTGCCGGTCGGACGCCACCCCGGGCTTGCCTTCCCGGGTGGGAATGAGGTTTGCGGCCCTCAGCCCTGAAAACAGCGGGCCTTCTCACCCCGGGGATTCCCCTCATGGCTCTGGGGCGAGCGCCGGGAGTGTCAGCGACTTGGGGGCCGTGGAGAGGTCCCCCGTGAGCTTCAGAGACTGGCCGCCGCTGTCAGCAGGAACACGGCGACGTGGAGTTCCCCTTGACACGGTAGGGGCCTGCTGGTGACCCCGAACGCCAAACTGTCTCGACGCGCTCGGCGTCTTCCGGTCAGAGCGTGACCCGGCGCCAGCGGCCCGAGGCGAAGCGCCAGCCATACGCCCCGGCGGCAAAGACCAGAAACAGCAGTGCCGAGCCCCACGCGCCCGCCACGCCGTAGCGTGGGGCCAGCCACCACGCGCCCAGCACCATCACCAGCCACGCGCCCGCCAGGGTCACCAGCAGGCGAAATCGGGTGTCGCCCGCGCCGCCCAGCGCCCCGCCCAGCACAATCGCCACGCCGTCCAGCACCTGATAGGCCGCCATGATCGCCAGCACGGTGGTCCCCAGGGCCAGCACCTCGGGGCTGCGGTTAAACAGGCCGATCAGGGGCCCGGGAATCAGCAGGAACAGGGCGCCCAGCACGCCCATCAGGGCGGCTGCCACCCCGGCCCCGCGCCAGCCGATGCGGGTGGCAATGTCCGGGCGGCCCGCCCCCATCGCCCGCGACAGCAAGCTCCCCGTGGCCGAGGCCAGCGCGAACGCGGGCAAAAAGCCCAGGCTGGCCAGTTGGTTGGCAATCTGCGAGGCCGCCAGTTCGGTGGGCCCCAGCCGCGAGATCACGCCCTGAAAGACCGTAAAGGCGCTGACCTCGGCCAGTTCGGTCAGCCCGGCTGGCAGGCTGACCCGGCCCAGGCGGCGCCACTCGTCCCGCGTGGGGCGCACCAGCCGGAAGGGGCCGTAGGCCGGGCCATGCAGGCGGCGCAGCAGCACCAGTGCCAGCGCGTTTTGCAGGCCCACCGCCAGCACGGCGGCCCAGGCCGCCCCCGCCACCCCCCAGCCAAAGCCAAAGACAAACAGCACCGCCAGCGCGGCGTTCACGGCCACCACCAGCCACGCCAGCAGCATGGGCGTGCGGGTGTTGCCCAGCCCCACCATCACCGACAGGGCGGCGCTGCCCAGCATCACCAGCGGAATCTCCCAGGCGCGGATGTGAGCGTAGGTGCGCGCCACAGCGGCGATTTCCGCATCTGGGCGCAGCAGGGCGAACAGGGTGTCCAGCAGCCACGGCGCCAGCAGCGCCAGCGGCACCCCCAGCAGGCCACACGACAGAAACACGCTGGCCCAGCGGCGCACCCCGGCCGGGTCGCCCGCGCCCAGCGCCCGCGCCACAAAGGTGGCGGCGGTGTTCAGGCTGCCGCGCAGCAGCAGCACCAGCGTCAGCAGGCACAGGCTGGCAAACCCCACGGCGCCCACCTCGACCACGCCCAGGCGGCCCATCAGCAGCGTGTCGGTAAAGCCCACGGCCGTGTAGGCGAGGTTCGAAAGCATCAGCGGCCCCGCCAGGCGCAGCAATTCGCGAGTGCTGCCCTGGGGCGCAGTAGGAAGAGCAGACGGGGCAGGCACAGACACGCCCGGTACGGTAGTGCATTCGGGGGGTACGGGAGGACGGAGGGACCCCGCGCCTGTCCAGCGATGAGGGCTGCGGCAGGGGGTTGGCAGGAAGGCAGGAGTCCAGGGCGTTCTGCCCAGTTCTCTGCCACAAGACCCGGTGACGAGACCCTGTTTTGATTCAAAGGGACACGTTCAGCGCAGCGTCATTCTGGTCCTATGCAGCCGCCGCCCCTCTCCCCCGCCCGACCAACTTCGGCTGAACTCTTCTTCAGCCCCGCCGCATCAAGCCCGCCTTTTACTGCCGGGCCTCTTTGATGTCCAGCTTGCCGCTGAATTTGCTGTATTCCACGACCAGTTCGTACTTGCCCTGCGCGCCGTTGGCGAGCACATTCAGGCCCCAGTCGCCCTTGGGACACAGCTGTCCGGCCACCTGCACGCCCCGGGGGTCCAGCAGGCGCAGCGTCACGGTGCCCCGGTCCACATGGCACGCGCCGCGCACGCCCAGGGTCTGCTTTTCATCGAAGGCGTTAAAGCCGTAGCGGCTTTCGCCCGTGGCGTTCAGCATGTAGGTGGGCGTCAGCGTCACGTAGCCAAAGCGCAGGCCGAACGTGAAGTACATCAGCGTCAGGACCAGGGCCAGAGCAGCAATCAGCAACCGCATTCCCCTGAGTGTACCCCGTCTGAAGGCCGCGTGAAGATGCTCCCCCCAACAGGCTAAGTAGATCGCTGTTGATCTTTAGATCAACCGAGCGGAGCGAGAGGCGAAAAAAGGACCTCGCACCGAGAATGGAAACGTTTCGGCGCTCTTCTGAAACGTTGGAATGGGAGGGGCGAGGTCCTTAGCCGCGCCCCGGCCCACCCCCCAGGGCCGCCGCGAGCCGCGCGGCGCCGTCGCGCAGGGCGCCCTCCGGCAAATGCGCAAAGCCCAGCAGCAGCGCGGGTGGATGAGGCCCCTGGGCCAGCGGCCCCACCGGGCTGAGGCCCACCCCGTTGCGGGCCGCGCGGGCCAGCACCTCGGCCTCGGTCCAGCCGGGGGGCAGCGGCAGGTACAGGTGCAGGCCCGCTGTGGCGGGTGCCGGGTGCCAGCCGGGCAGCGCAGCAGCCAGGGCCGCGCGCAGCACCCCGTGGCGCCGGGCGATCACCTCGTGGGCGCGGCGCAGGTGACGGCTGTAGGCGCCGCTGCCCAGCACGTCGGCCAGGGCCAGGGCGTCCAGGCGCCCCGGAAAGCGGTCGGTGAGGGGGCGGGTGGCGGCCAGCACGCGCAGCACCTCGGGCGGGGCCACCAGAAAGCCGCTGCGGGTGACCGGCGCCAGACTCTTGCTGAAGCTGCCCAGCAAGATCACCTGTTCGGGGGCCAGCCCCTGCAGCGCGGCGGGCGGGCGCCCGGTGTGGTGCAGGTCGGCAGCGTAGTCGTCTTCGAGAATAAAGGCCCCGGCGCCGCGCGCCCAGGCAATCAGGGCCTGGCGCCGCGCGGCTCCCAGGGGCGCGGCCGTGGGGTACTGGCACCCGGGCGTCACGTAGGCCAGGGTGGCGCGCGCCGGCAGGCCCCCAGGTTGCAGCCCGTGGGGGTCCACCGGCACCGGCACCACCTCTGCCCCGGTGGCGGCCAGCGCCGCGCGCGCGCCCGGATAGGTGGGATCTTCCACGGCGGCGACCCGTCCTGGCTCCAGGAACACGCGGGCCAGTGCGTCCAGCGCGCTCTGGGTGCCGCCGGTGAGCATCACCATGTCCGGCGTGACCTGCGCGCCGCGTTCGGCGTTCAGGTGGGCGGCCAGGGCGCGGCGGGTGGCCAGCGGCCCCAGGCTGCCGGCGTCCTCGTGGGCGGGCAGGTCGGCGGCGCGCCGGGCCAGGGCCTGGGTCCAGGCGCGTTCGGGGTACAGCTCGGGAACCGGCTGGCCCACGCGGAAATCCACGGCGAAGGGGCCGCCGGCTTCCTCGACCTGCCCGCTCAGGGCCCGCTGCGCCCAGCGGCTCAGGGGCAGGGTGGCCGGGCGCGGCGCGGCGGCCCCCAGGGGCGGCGCGGCAATCACTGTGCCGCTGCGGCCCTGGGCACGCACGTAGCCCTCGGCCTGCAACTGCTCCAGGGCGTCCACCAGCGTATTGCGCGACACCCCCAGGGCCTCGGCCAGCCGGCGGTGGCCGGGCAGGCGCGTGCCCTCGGGCACCAGGCCGCGCGCCGCCGCTTCGCGCAGGGTGCGGGCCACCAGCGCGCGCCGGGTCTCGCCGGGCTGCGGGATCAGCGGCGGCAGGCGCTCCAGCCACGCGTCACTCATGCTGGCCCCGGGGAGCGCTTCGAGCAGTTGACATCAAGAGGATGTGGGGTCTCGACCCTTTCCCCTCGTGGGACTCGAAGAGCTGCGCCGCAGAAAGGGCCTCGCGCAGCGAGGGGCGAGGGGGTTCTTTGGTCAACTGCTCGAGAGGGAGCAAGGCCAGTGGGCATCGCCATGCCCGTTCGTTCCAGGGGGTGCCGTCCAATTCAAGCGCCTCGCAATTCGCGCGCCAGCCACTCGGTGCGGCCACCTTCGGCTTCCAGGGCGGGCCCGGCCAGCGCCAGAAAGCGGTCCCGCGCGGCCTCGGCGTCGGCCCGGGTGATGCCGTGGGCCGCCGGGTCCCGCAGGAGGGCCTGCAGCAGTGGGGCCACGGGGGTCTGGGGGTAGACGCGGTCCCCCACCGTCACGTCGGCTGACCAGCGCAGCAGCCAGTCCAGTGCGTAGGGGGCCGGTTCCAGCACGCAGCCACCGGGGTAGGGAATGCGGCCGGGGGCGGGGAAGGTGACAGGGCCAGTCATGGGCTCAGGATGGGGGAGTGGGTGGGTTGGGGAACAGGAGGGGCGTTACGTGGGACGCAGGAAAAGGGGCCGGGCTGGGCGACGTGGTCCGGTGGTGGGGGGGGTTTGGTAAAGCTGCGGACGTTGCCCCACCCCCCAGCCCCCTACCCCAGAGGGGCAGGGGGAGCGACGCTGCGCTGGGCAAGAGTTTCTACTGCTGTTGGCAGTCTTGCTCCATTCGGTGACGTGTCTGGCCTCGACGCCATCCGCTGATGACGCGCAATGGCCCGCGCGCTGCGCGCCCAAGAGCGAGTGAGCCTACGTCACCGAATCAAGATGAGCGAGGGGCCGCCCCCGAGCGGGTGGGGCCACATTCGACGGCCTCGTCTGGACCTGGGCGGGAATGGGGCAAGAAGACTTGGTGCGGCCCAGAAAGTTCTACTTTCAAAAGCACCACAACGCGCGCCGTCTTCTCCTGCGCTGTTCCCACTTCTTACTTTCCACTCACCACTCCCCTCCCCCGCGCACCGCTTCCCGCCTCCCTCACCCCACCGCTGGCGAGGTCTCCAGCGCGCGCAGGACCGCGCGGGTGAACGTCTGCGTGTCGGCCTGCCCGCCCAGGTCGCGGGTGGGGTGCTGGCGCAGGGCCAGGGCCACGGCGCGGTCCACCTGATTGGCGGCGTCTGGGCGTTTGAGGCTGTGGCGCAGCAGCATGGCGGCGCTCTGAATGGCGGCGGCTGGGTTGGCGACGCCCCGACCCGCAATATCCGGCGCGCTGCCGTGGATGGGCTCAAACAGCCCGGCGCCGTCGCCCAGCGAGGCACTGGGCATCAGGCCCAGGCTGCCGGGAATCACGGCGGCCAGGTCCGAGAGAATGTCTCCGAACAGGTTCTCCGTGACGATCACGTCATACCGGCTGGGGTTGGCCACGATCAGCATGGCCACCGAATCCACGTATTCGTGGTTCAGGTGAATGGAGCGGTGCTCGCGGTCCCGCAGGGCCTGCACGTCGCGGCGCCACAGCTCGGAGACCTCCAGCACGTTCGCCTTGTCCACGCTGGTCACGCGGCCCTTGCGCTGCTCGGCGGCCCAGAAGGCCACCTTGGCCACCCGCTCCACTTCCGGGGTGGTGTAGCGCATGGTGTTGTAGGCCGTCTCCCCCTCGATCCGGCGGTCGCCGTCAAAGTAGATGCCGCCCAGCAGCTCGCGCACAATCAGGATGTCCACGCCCCGCGCCAGTTCGGGTTTGAGGGGCGAGAGGTGTTCCAGACCCGGCTGCACCCGCACCGGGCGCAGGTTGGCGTAGCACCCCAGTGCCTTGCGCAGCGCCAGCAGGCCGGATTCCGGGCGCAGGTGCCGGGGCAGGCGGTTCCAGGGGCTGTCATGCGCGCCGCCCACGGTGCCCAGCAGTACGGCGTCGGCGTCCTGCAGGGCGTCGCGGGTGCGCTGGGGAAAGGGGTCGCCGTGGGCCTCAAAGGCGCCGCCGCCGATGGCGTGTTCCTCAAGGGTCACGTCGGGCGCCACTTCGCGCAGCACCTGGGCGGCCGCTGCGGTCACTTCGGGGCCAATGCCGTCGCCGGGCAGGGTGATGATCTTGGGCATGGAAAGCTCCTTTTGGGGGATGTGGGGAGTAGGGAGTGGGAAGTGGGAAGGGATGAAGACCTAGACCTGCCGGGCCACGCCCTCTTTCATGTATTCCAGCCAGCCGCCGGCCCTTTGCACGTCGAGGGCAAACTGGGGGACCGGCACAAAGCGCAGCGTCTGCCCGGTGCGGGTGTTCGTGACGGTGCCGCCCGTCAGGTCCAGTTCGGCCGGGTCGCCGTCCTGAAAGGCCTCGACAATCCCCTCGCATTCCAGGGCCAGGAAGCCGTTATTGATGGCGTTGCGGTAAAAGATGCGCGCGAAGTTGGGGGCGATCACGGCCCCCACCCCCGCGCCGCGCAGGGCCCACACCGCATGCTCGCGGCTGGAGCCGCAGCCGAAATCCGCCCCCGCCACGATGATGTCGCCCGGCTGCAACCGCTTCACAAAGTCCTTGTCGTAGTCCTCCATCGCGTACTTGGCCAGTTCGGCCTCCACGTCGGTGGTGAGGTGGCGGGCGGGAATGATCTCGTCGGTGTTGATGTGGTTGCGGCCAAAGACGTGAACCGTGGGCATAGGGGGCTCCTTAAACAGAGGCGAAAGAGGCCAGGAGGGCGGTGGGCAGCCCCGTGGCGGGCAGGCCCAGCACCGGCCACATGGCCGGGCGCTCGCGGCGCAGCACCATGGCCGCGATCAGGCACAGCAGCCACAGCAGCGGCCAGAGAAGCAGCGTGTAGGGAACCGGCAGGTGGGACCACATGCCCGATTCCGCCAGGGTGTGCCGGATCAGCAGGGCGGCCGGAACGCCCACCAGCACGCTGCTCAGCAGGGCCTGATCCCGGGCGGCCCGCCAGCGCCACAGGCCGTAGCCCACCCAGGCGGCCCACAGGGCGGCGCCCAGGGTGAACAGGCCGCCCAGGGTCATCTCAGGCGTCTCCGGGGGCGAAGGCGCGTAGTTCTTCGGGCAGTTCTTCGTCGTACAGGTCGCGCCACGCCGCGCCGTCAAAACTCACCTCGGACTCCATGAAGGTCTGGGCCAGGGGATCGGGGTCGCGTAGGGCGTCGGTGGGAATGTCCAGGCGCACGGCCACGGGCACAGGGAGGGCCTGGCCCTCGGAGAGACGCAGCTCTTCGGCAAAAGTGGAGGTGAGGAGTTCGGTGGTCCAGGCCGCCCAGGCGGCGGGATCGCCCGCGCCCGTGGCCTCGCGCAGTTCGGTGCGCAGACGCTCGTGATCTTCTTCCGGCACTTCGCCGTCATCCCATTCGATGCGGCCGTCGGCGTGCACGGTCACCGCCACCGTCTCCAGGTCGAATATCTGCGCCAGTTCGGGTGGCAGGCCGTCTTCTACCGCCTCGCCGTCCTCGTAGGACACCCACGTTTCGCCGTCCAGCGTGTAGCCCGCGCCGCCGTCCTGCGGGGTCACCTCCACATTGCCCAGGGTGGCAAACGCCATGTTCATGAGGGAATGCAGCGGTGCGGGGCGGCGCAGGTCGAAGGTCACGCGCTTGGCCTGGGGGCTCGGGGCGCCGTCATCGTCCACCGCGTCGCGGTGCAGCTCCAGCCATTCGGTGTCGGTGTCGCCGCACCACTCGCGCGCCAGGGTCTCCAGGGGCTCCAGCAGGTCAGTGGGCGGCTCGGGCTCCAGGTCCACGCGGCCCTCGCGCCACACCTCGGCGCGCACCGTGGCCACCACCTCACCCTGCAGACTGGCCGCCGGGTGCTGCATCAGATACTGCACGGACCGGCGCGGGTCAGCGTTGGCCGGAAACGACTGCCACTTCTGCCCGTCAAAGGAGTGCTGCTCCTCGCGCACGCGCACCCGGCCGCCCTGGATGCGCAGGTCGCGGTCCTCGGGCTGAGCGCCCAGGGCCAGTTCGCCCACAAAGCGGCGGTAGGCCGGCACCGGAATGGTCTCGACGTCCTCGGCAGTGTCCAGAAAGCGGTCCACGCCCCCATGCAGCACCAGCCGAGTGCGGTACGCGGTGTTCCAGGCTTCGCCGTACGGGTGGGCCAGTTTCAGGGCGGCGGTCAGCTGCTCGCGCAGCCGCGCGTCTTCAGGCGCCCGGGTGAAGGTCAGCGTGCCCTCGGCGTCCATGTGCGCTTCAAAGGGATGCACGGCGGGCATCAGGCCCAGTTGTTTGCGGCGTTTGGCTTCTCCCATAGCGGTTAGCTTAGACCGTGGGCCGCCCGGTTCGCGGCGCGCCGCTGCGGGCCTAGCCCCGGCGCACGGACAGCGCCCATACCACCAGCGCCAGCGCGATGGGCAGCACGGGGTGAATGCCCAGGGCCACCAACCCGGCCAACACCAGAGCGGCGCTGGCGGCCAGCCCGGCCTTGCCCGCCACAGACCAGAACGGCACCCCGGGCCGCCACCAGACCATAAAAAGCAGCAGTGTGGGCATCAGGACGAGGCCGCCGGGCAGGGCCTGGGCCGCCCGCCTGGACAGCGGGAGGGCCTTTTCGAAGCCCAGCAGGCGAAAGGCCAGCAGCACGCAGCCGATGAAGTACAGGCCCACGGGCCCCAGGGGGAGTGGCGAGTCCACGGTTAATCGGCTGCATTATACTCACGCGGATCGCTGATAAAGCCCGCAATGGCGCTGGCAGCCACCGTGGCGGGGCTGGCGAGGTAGATCTGCGCCGAGGGGTCCCCCATGCGGCCCACGAAGTTGCGGTTGGAACTGGAAATACATACGTCGTCCGGGCCTAATACCCCGGAGTGCATCCCCAGGCAGGCGCCGCAGCTGGGGTAGCTCACACTGGCGCCCGCGTCCACGAAGACCTCCAGCAGTCCTTCCTGCGCCGCCTGCTTCCAGATGGCCTGGGTGGCGGGCACCACGATCATCTGCACGCCGTCGGCAATGCGCCGCCCCCGCAGAATGCGCGCCACGTCCCGCAGGTCGCTGATGCGGCCGTTGGTGCAACTGCCCACGTAGGCGTGCGTCACCGCAATGCGGTCGCTGCCGGCCACGCGCCCGTTGCTGGGAATGTGCGGGTAGGCCACCGTGGGCTCCACGGCACTGGCGTCCACCTCCACCACCACCTTGTAGCTGGCGTCCGGGTCAGAGTGGTACTCGGTGTACTGATCCGGCGTGACGCCGCGCGCCGCCATGTAGGCCCGCGTGGTGTCATCCACCGCCACGATGCCGGTCTTGCCACCCGCCTCAATCGCCATGTTGGTGAGGGTGAAGCGGCCTTCCATGTCCAGGGCGTCAATGTAGTCGCCCACCCACTCCATCGCCATGTAGTTCGCGCCGTCAGCCCCAATGCGCTTGATCACCTCCAGGACGATGTCCTTGGGGGTCACCCCCGGCTGCGTCTGGCCGGTCACACGAATCAGCATGGTTTCGGGCACCTTGAACCACACTTTGCCTGCGTAGATGGCCCCGGCGAGGTCGGTGGAACCCACCCCGGTGGCAAACGCGCCCAGCGCCCCGGCGTTGCAGGTGTGGCTGTCGCCACTGACCAGGGTCTGCCCGGGTTTCATCAGCCCCGTGTTTTCCAGCACCACATGGGCAATGCCGCCGCGCCCCACGTCGAAGAAGTGCTTGATGCCTTTTTCCTGCACCCAGCTCTTCAGTTTCTGGTACATCTTGGCGGCCTTGATGTTCATCGCGGGCACGGAGTGGTCCGGCACCGCCACGATCTGGTCGGGGTTGAACACCTGATCCATGCCGCGTTCTTCCAGCATGCGCAGGGCGGCGGGCGTGGTGATCTCGTGGCACAGTACCCAGTCGGTGCGGCACTCAATGAGCTGGCCGGGCACCACATGGTCGTGTCCGCTGTGGGCGGCCAGAATCTTCTCGGCAATCGTCATTCCCATATTTCCCCCCTGAACAAGAACACCCCCGGCACCTGTGTCTGGGCCGGGGGCGACGTACGCGAACGCTGGGCTGCGCTCAACGCCCCCAACAAAGAAGAAGGGTGGTGTGGGCGCTCAACATGGCGGCAGTGTACGGGGTGGGGGGAAGGGGAGCAGGAATTGGTGTAGATAGGCCGCCCCTAGGCACAGGAGGCAGCAGCTGTGACCCCCGCGCTTTACCCTGAACGGCCTGCCGGGTGCCCTGCCTGGCCGTGCCCATTGATGACTCTCCTGACGAAATCCATCCTTCCTCTGCTGGCGCTGTCCCTGCTGGCCGGCCGACACCGCTTTGCCCCGGCTCCTTTCGGCGGCATTGGCACCGCAGTGGTCACCGAACAGAGCGCCCTGGACCGCTGCATTCCTGTCGCCTGGACCTTGCTCGTGCTGGATGCAGCGACCAGGCAGGACCTTAGCACCACCCTGAAATACCGCACCTTGCTCAGCGGCAAAGTGCAGGAACAGGAGCGTGCCTTTGGTCCAGTCATCCTGAACAGCACCGCCCCACTGTTCCAGATTGTGATTTCACAGCAACCGGCCAATGACGGCCTGACGGTAAACGAGTTCACCTGCACGGCCACGGGCGAAACCGTGAAGCCACCGCCACAGCGCCGTCAGCTGAATGGACTTCGGGTGACGGTGGCCTATGGGAGCAGCTTCAGCCCCAGGGAGAAGAGCGGCAGGTCTTGTTCAGTGCCCCGGCCTTCTTCCCAGCCCTTAGCCAACTTCACTGATCCGAAACTGACGCCCTGACCTCCCCCAGTGGGTGGGGCCGGCATCCTCGCGTCTCAGGTCAAAGTTGCATGTTAAATCTTCTTTGGGCCATTAGAATCCTGAGCGCTGATGAAGAAGCTCCCCCTTTCTGCCGCCATGCTGGGCCTCACGGTGCTCCTCACCGCCTGTCCCCAACCCCTCCCCCCTACCCCTGAGACCAAGGTGGCCCTCACCGTCAACCTGAACGGCGTGACCTCGGCGCCCGTAAAGGTCACGAACACGACCACCAACACGGTGCTGTTTGATGGCCCCCTGGCCTCGGGCAAGACGTTCAGTGACCTGAGCAAAGACACGGTGCTCAAGGTAGAACCCGGGGCCGTGAATGGGTACACAGCCCCGGCCGCCCAGACGGTGACGCTGGACGCGAGCAAGACGGTGACGCTGGAGTATCAAGTGGTCAAGGCGCCGGGCAATGCGGTGAGCGCAACCAGCATTCAGGGCAACGTGACGGGCATTCCTTATGCAGGCACCGCCTTGCTGGCCACGAACGACGACTTCGACAGCCAGAACCCAGGCACCCTGAGCGCCAGCGGCACCCTGAGCCTGACCCTGACCAAAGCGCCGGATGTGGCTTCATTTGCGCTGGTGCCCACGTCCGGCAACGCCTGCACGTTTACCGGCACGGCCAGCACAAATCCCCGCGTCTCCCTGTTTTACGGCCTGGACATTCTGGGTGCCCAGGGCGATGTTCTGGGCAGCGTGACCGAGGCTGTGGTGGCGGGCGCGCCTTCCGGGAGCTTCATTGCCCGCCTGTACAGTGGCGCCGCAGCCACAATTAAAGGCGCAGTGGCTTGCGGCACCGATACCATTTCACTTGACCTGACCCTGCAAGCAGGTTGGAATGCCGTTGTTTACACGCCCTCAGATCGCTCGTTCTCCCTGAGCACGCCGGGCGACGCGGTGCGCACCGAACTGCGCGGTGAGATGTACAAGCCCAGCGTCACCGCCGTGCTGCCCCAGGCCGGCCTGACCTTTGCCAGCGACGCGCCCGTAACCGTGCCCGTGACCTTCTACCAGGACGGCGCGTTTAGCGGGCAGATCAGCCTGAGCACCAACGTGCCCGGCCTGACTGTTGAGCCGGCCACCCTGACCCTGCCGGCCCTGTCGGCCCAGAGCACGGGTGCCCAGGCGTATCTGCGTCAGCTGGGCTTGGCCCCCCAGCGCGTGAACACCAACCTGACCTTCCGCTACACGGGCGGCAATTACAGTGGTCCCTTCCGCCTCATCGCCAAGAACAGCGCTGGCGCCGAAGTCGGGGGCGGCAGCAGTACCCTGACGGTGCAGCGGGCCGGCATCAGTCTGTCGTTCCAGGGCTCCAACTCAGTCCTGCGGCCCAACAGCACGCTGGACCTCAACGTCAGCGCCTATAGCGTGGGTGGATTCACGGGCGACGTGACCTTCAGCGCCACCGACCTGCCGGCTGGCGTCACGGTCACGCCGGTCACCAAGACGCTCAACGGCGCCGCATTCGCCACCATTTCCCTCAAAGCCGCCGACGTGGTTCCCGGCACCTACAAAATCACTCTGACGGCCGACGGCGGCAATGGCCGCACGGCCAGCACCAAGGTGGACATCACTGTGCCCAAGCCCGGCGTCACGCTGTCAGTGTCCTCTTATGGGAGCGTGGCGGTTTACCAAGGCAGCGGGGGAACCGTTTCAGTTGATGTCAAGGGTGTTGAGGGCTTCTCTGGGGCCACCACCGTGACCCTCGCGGACCTGCCTGCCGGTGTGACTGCAACACCCAAATCAGTCACCGTGACCCAAGACGCCACGACGACCGTACAGATTCCCGTGCAGGTTGCAGCCGACGCCGGACTAGGCGAGGCGACAGTGCGTCTCACCTCGCCCGACCTCGCCGCCAACGCTCAGAACACCACGGCCACACTGAGCATTCGTCCGGCACGAACGCAACTGAGCGGCAGCGCCAGCCAGAGCATACGTGCCACAGAAGGCGTCTGGGCCGTGACTGGCGGTCAATACGACAACACAGCAGGCATCTACATGTCCACGCTGACCCGCTTTACCATGGGGGGTGCAGCTGCCACGGCCAGCGTGCCCGGTTCATCCCCGCACCTGATCACCACCACTGGCGGCGTGATCGCCGGCGAGGCCACAAAAGAAGTGCTGATCAGTGATGCTGGTACCAAAACAACCCTTCCGGCAGGCCCCAGCAATGTTGTGTCCATGAGCGATCAGACGGACAGCCAGGGCCGAGTCTGGCTGGTTCGCCGGGTGACCACTGGCATGGGCGGCTACACGGACACCCTGTCTGTCTGGACCCCCAGCACTGGGACACTACAGGATCTCAATGTTACGGCCAACTACGGTTACTCGGGCGGGCAGTTCATCCTCAGTCCGGACGGCAAGAGGGCGCTGTACCTCAGCGACTATGGGGGCGACAAGCTCAAGATTGATACGGTGACGGCAGCAGTCAGCAAGCTGACCCAGCTGGAGGGCGCGTCCAGTGGCGCCATAGCCAATGACGGGACCGTCTGGTTCAGCACCTACAGCCAGCTGGCCCGCATCAATGCAGACGACACGGTGACCAAATTCAATACCGGTGCTGGCCGCCTGAAGGGCTTTGACCTTAACAACCCAGGCGTGCTGTGGGGCGCTGATTCCAGTACCGTGTACCGGGTCAATGCGTCCACGGGCGCCGTCACGTCCACTACGATGGGCAACATCGCCTCGGTCGTTCTGGCGACCTCAGGGGGCCTCAACGTCGTCACATACGAATTTCTGGTGTCCGGCAACCGTCCTTCTTACCTGTCTTACCTGAAGTAAGAGCTCTCGGCAGCGGCGGCCCCTATACCCAGGGGCCGCCGCTGCGCTGACTTGGCGAGCTATCCCAGGTCAATATCAATCACAGGTGGCGCGGCCTCCGTCTTCACCGGCTCCGGCTGGCGCTGCACATTCGGAATGGCCACAGGCGTGCTGCGGTCCACAGGCTCGTGGGTCTGCCCAGGCCGCACCCAGGTGGTGCCGGGGCCGGCCGGGCCGCCCAGGGGCCGCTTGGGCGCGGGTTGCGCGGCCTGCCGGGCGGCCCTGATGATGCCGTCCACCTCTTCTTTACTTAACAGGCCCTTCTGTTCCAGGGTCCCCAGAATGCCCAGCACCATCTTGCGGGTGAACTCGGCTTCCAGGGCGGGGTCTTTGGTGCTCATGGGCCACAGGGTAGCGCGCGGCCCGCCCGGCGCGGCGTTCTGCCTGACGGGCCAGGGGCGCGGCCCCCATTCAGCGCAGGATGATAGACTTGTGCCCGTCTGAAAGCGTGGTGTGAATGGTCACCCACTCGGCATAAGGTTCGCCCTAGAGTGTGCGGGCGTAAGGCTGCACCGGCGAAGCGTCCGGGCAAAGACGTTGAGGAGGACTTAAGGATGTACCGAGGAAGAGAGGGGCAGTGGGCCTTCCTGCTTCACCGCCTGTCAGGACTGGCCATTCTGGCTTACCTGTTGCTGCACGTGTTCAGCATTGGGTCGTTCATTTTCGGCGAGCGCTTTTACATGACCATTCACGAGCGTTACGACCTGTGGCCGTTCCGGGTGGGGCTTGTGTTCGTGTCGGCCGGTGTGGTGTACCACGCCTTTAACGGCCTGCGCATCATCATCATGGACTTCACGGGCTTCGGCGTGGCCTACCAGCGCCAGATGTGGTACGGGGTGCTGCTGCTGAGCGTGGCGGCTTTTGTGTACGCCGCCTGGACGCTGTACCCGCGCATCATGGGGGGCTACTGATGATCCGCGCCCGCACCTTCACCGACGCCCGCGCGCAGTCGCACACCAACGCCGAGCTGAACTGGTGGATCTTCATGCGCATCAGCGGCCTGATCCTGATGTTCCTGATTCTGGGCCACATCTACATGACCTTTATTCAGGTCAGCGAGTCCGACGCGACCTTCGACGCGGTGGTGAACAAGCTCGCCAACCCCGCCTGGAAGTTCTACGACTGGCTGATTCTGTCGCTGTCGCTGCTGCACGGGGCCAACGGCGCGCGCTACTCCATTGAGGACTACGTGCGCTCGCGCCCCAACCGCGCCTGGGTCAAGGGTGTGTTCTACACCGTGGTGGCGCTGGTGTTCGCCTTCGGCACCGTGGGCCTGTTCTCCATTTAATTCCCGCAAAGGACGACTGAAAACTATGCATCATCGTTATGACGTGCTGGTGGTGGGTGCAGGCGGCGCCGGGCTGATGGCCGCGCTGTACGCCGCCAAGGGCAACGTGAGCGTGGCCTGTATCTCCAAGCTGTACCCCACGCGCTCGCATACGGGCGCGGCGCAGGGCGGCATTGGCGCGGCGCTGGGCAACGTGCAGGAAGACCACTGGGAATGGCACATGTTCGACACCGTCAAGGGCGGCGACTACCTGACCGACCAGGACGCCGCCGAGGTGTTCGCCAAGGACATCATTGACGCCGTATACGAGCTGGAGCACATGGGCCTGCCGTTCTCGCGGACGCCCGAAGGCAAGATTGCCCAGCGCAAGTTTGGCGGTCACACCCGCGACTTCGGCAAGGCGGCGGTGGAGCGCAGCTGCTACGCCAAGGACCGCACCGGCCACATGATTCTGCAGACGCTGTACCAGCAGAACGTCAAGGCCGGCACCACCTTTTTCAACGAGTTTCACGTCACCGACCTGATCATTGAGGGCGGGCGCTGCCGGGGGCTGGTGGCCTACCACCTCGCCACGGGCGAGATTCACACCTTCCACGCCAAGGCGGTCATTCTGGCGGCGGGCGGCTACGGGCGCATCTTCAAGATCACCTCGAACGCCCTGACGCTGACCGGCGACCTGATGAGCATCTACTACCGCAAGGGGCTGCCGCTGGAAGACATGGAGTTCTACCAGTTCCACCCCACGGGCCTCGCCAAGCTGGGCATTCTGGTCACCGAAGGCATTCGCGGTGAGGGCGGCATTCTGCGCAACGACAGCGGCGAGCGGTTCATGGAACGCTACGCGCCCACCATCAAGGACCTCGCGCCCCGCGACATCGTGTCCCGCTCGATCATCAAGGAAATCCGCGAGGGCCGCGGCGTGGGCCGCGACAAGGACGCCGTCAACATTGACCTGACGCACCTGCCGCGTGACGTGATTGAGGGCAAGCTCGCCGAGATCACCGACCTGGCCCGCACGTACCTGGGCATGGACCCGGTGAAGGACCTCGTGCCGATTCAGCCCACCGCGCACTACGCCATGGGCGGTATTCCCACTGACCTGAACGGCCTGTGCCTCAGTGACGGCTCGGGCGGCAGCATTGAAGGGTTGTACGCGGCGGGCGAGCAGGCGTGCGTGTCGCTGCACGGCGCCAACCGCCTGGGCACGAACAGCCTCGGCGACCTCGTGGTGTTCGGCCGCCGCGCGGGGATCTACGCCGCGCAGTACGCCCGGCAGGTCGAATTCCCCGACATGCCCGAAGGGGCCGAGCGCGAGACGATGGATATGTTCGACCGCCTGCGCAATGGCAGTGGCAAGGACAACGCCGCCGCCATCCGCAAAGAGCTGCAGGAATCCATGATGAACAACGTGGGCATCTTCCGCAACGGCCCCGACATGGAGCGTCAGGTCGGCATTATTCAGGAGCTCAAGGCCCGCTACCACAACGTGACGGTGTCGGACCCCAGCCGCCGTTACAACAGTGAGCTGATCGAGGCGATGGAACTGGGCTTTATGCTTGACTGTGCGGAGGCCATGACCGCCAGTGCCCTGAACCGCACCGAGTCGCGCGGCGCGCATGACCGCGAGGACTACGCCGAGCGCGACGACGCCAGCTGGCTGAAGCACACCATGGCCTACAAGGACCTGAACAAGGACGGCAACGTGGTTATTGGCTACAAGCCGGTGGCCCTAAAGGGCTTCACGCGGGCCTTTGAACCCAAGCCGCGCGTGTACTGAGTCCCCCCTCGCAAGGAATCCCCATGACCCAGACTGCAACCAATACCGGCGTGGTGGCCCCCCTGGGGGTCCCCATGCTGCAACTGAAAGTCAAGGTTCTGCGCTTTGACCCCGAAAAGGACAAGAAGGCGCACTGGACCACCTACGACGTGGAAGCCCAGCCGGGCGACCGCGTGCTGGACGTGATTAACCACATCAAGTGGTACCTGGAACCCAGCCTCACCTTCCGCCGCTCGTGCATGCACGGCATCTGCGGCAGTGACGCCATGCTGATCAACGGCCGCAACCGGCTGGCCTGCAAGACCCTGGTGCGCGACGTGGCGAAAAATGGCGGCACCATCAAGGTCGAGCCGATCCGTGGTTTGAAGGTGGAAAAAGACCTGCTGGTGGACATGGAGCCGTTCTTTGACTCCTACAAGGCGATCATGCCCTACTTCATCAACGAGTCGCCGGCCCCCGCCGCCGAGCGCATTCAGAGTGAAGAGCAGGCCGAGCGCATGGCGCACTCCAGCAACTGCATTCTGTGCGCGTGCTGCACGACCTCCTGCCCCATCTTCTGGGTGAATGGGTCGTACCTGGGCCCGGCCGCCATTGTGCAGGCGCACCGCTTTATCTTCGACAGCCGCGACGAGGCCACGCAGCAGCGCCTGGGCATCATGAACCAGAACACGGGCGTGTGGCGCTGCCGCACCGCGTACAACTGCACCGAAGCCTGCCCGCGCGACATTCCCATCACCCAGCTGATCGAGGAAGTCAAGCGCGCCGTGATGTACGGTCAGGCGTAAGGCCAGCCCTCTTCCCTTTCCGGGCCCCGGCACCTGCTGGGGCCTTTTTCGGTGTGGGGCCGGGTAAGCTTCAACCCGTCTCTTCCAGCCAGCGCACCCGCTTGCCCAGGGCGCGGGCATAGTCGATTTCCTGCTGGGTGTGGTGGCCTACGTAGCCGCCTGGGTTGATCACCAGAATCTCGTCGGCCAGGTCAATCTTGTGGCGGTGCAGTTCGACGAGGCGGTCCAGGGCGGCGGCTCGCTCCCCGGCCGACAGGTGGCTGAAAGCCTCCTCGTCGCGCTGGCGGTGGCTGCCCACGCTGAGGACAATGCGTCCGGCGAGCGTTTCAGCCAGTGACGCTGCGTCGAATTCCGCCAGAAAGCGCACGCTGCCGCACAGGCAGACGATGGTGGGCCGCCCCGGCAGGCGGGTCATACGGCTTCCGGATGATCCGTTGCAGCCCCTCCGCTTCGCTGCGGTGCTTCCACTCCTCTCCGTCACCGTTTTTCCTTCTCTGCTGCGCAGCTCTGCGAGGCCCTCCGGTCGGGTTCATCAGTTATTGCATAACTGATGAACCGGAATCCTTATCAGAACTGCAGGGCGTAGCGCACGCCCGCGCCGTCAAAGCACTCGCCAATGCCGCGTTCCTGGGCGTCCACGGTGAGGGTGCAGGTGAGCAGCGCCGCCGGTTCACCCTGGGCACGGGCGATCAGGTTGCCAGTGTACGCGGGGACCGGGCGCCCGGCGTCCACCCGCGTAGCCGTCTCGAAGGCCGCTGGCGCCGACCCGGTGTTGGAGGCCCCGAACGCCACGCTGACCCCCAGGCCACCGGGCAGGCTGCCGTTGCCAATCAGGTAGGTGCGCCCTGTGTAGGTGCGCTGGCCGATGCGGATGGTGGCGTTGTCCGGCGCAAAGGGGTCGCCCAGCCGGGGCGAGAGGGTGCCGCGCGTGAAGGTCACGGTGCCTTCCTCGCCCGTGGCGGCGTTCACGATGCGGCCCGGGGCAGCCGTGGTCATCGCCGGGGCGCAGGCGGCCAGCAGCGTCAGGAGCCCCGCGCCCAGCAGCGCGGCAACGGAACGTCTGGGGGCAGTGGTCATGGTGTGCCCAGTGTAGAGGGCCCAGCGGCGGGCGGCGTGAACCCTGCGCGAGAATGCGGCGCACCCGGCCTCCGTCACCCTTTACCCTGCGGGGCGTGACCACAGACCCTTCTCCTGCCATTCCAGGCCCGCCTGCGGGGGCGCTAAGCGGCATCTACACCCGAAATTTTGTGTTCAGCACGCGCGCCGCCATGATCGTTGTGTCGGTGCTATCGGCATGCGGCCTGTGGGCGGTGCTGACGGGAATGTTCAGTGGCTGGCAGACCTGGGTCATTCTGGCGGCGGCGCTGTATATGCCTGTGGTGGTCTGGACCTCGGCCCAGCTGCTCCGTCATCCACCCCAGTTGAGTGATGAGGGTCTAACCTTCTACGAACACGATCCTCTGGCGTACGTGGCCACGCGGCGCACCCTGCAATGGGCGGATCTGAGTCGCGCCGTCTTTACACAGGGGCACCCTTACAGGCGGGTGGTCTTTGAACGAGAGGGCGCAGAGAGCATTCGCTTCACCACCAGTGTCCTGACCAATGAAGAGGCGTTCCGCACCCGGCTACGCAAGCGGCTCAAAGCCAACGGCGTTCGCGTGACCTCAGCCTGATACGACTTCTGATAGCGGGAACCACATGACCTGACGGTGAACCCTGCAAGTCATGTGGTGCGAGCGGACTTGCAAAGCTGCGGAGCAGAGCGAGTCACCGCGACAGACAGCGGTTGAAGAGGAGTTGAGGGGGCGCCTGCCTCCCCTGGGCGAAACGGAAGACCGCTGTGAAACATTCCGGCACGTCGTCCGTCATGTCTTCGACCAAAGGGAATCGTGGCGCTGTACAGCCGAGGAGGAGCAACGACGGATGTCCAGACGTCCGACCTGAGAGCGCCCCAGGAGAAGAACATGCCGTTGGTTCCGGGCTGTTGCGCAGACACACGAACTTCGTAGGAGCCTCAGCCTAGCCAGCGAAGTCGTGGATAAACGCTTCCTGCTCCGCTGTTTCTATGGCGTGGGGGCTGCGGGCAGCGCGCACCAGCGCTATGGCGGCCTGGGGACCCAGCCCGGCCTGCACCAGCAGACAGGCGGCGGTCAGGCCCGCCCGGCCCAGGCCGCCCCGGCAGTGCACCACGACCCGGCGCCCATCCAGCAGGTGCGTCATCAGCTCGTCAAGGTAGGCGGCGAAGGCGGCCGTGTCGCGGGGCACGCCCCGGTCGGGGATGGGATACGGCGCCACCGCCAGCGCGTGGGTCCCGGCAGCGTCGTGGTAGCCCTCCAGGCCCAGCAGGTCGAATTCGAAGTCTTCCAGCAGCGGGGCGATCACCTGGGTGCCTTCACGGGCCAGCGTTTGCATATCGGCCGCCAGCTCGCGGTCATGGACCACGCCGGGCTGGTACACACTGCCGCCCTTCTTCCCCGGGGCGAAGGTCAGGCCCAGCTGGCCGGGCCACAGGCTGGTGGGCACCCAGTCCACGCGAATGGGGTTCTGGGCACTGGTCATGCGCGCACCCAGCGCTGGGGCAGCGCCATAGATGCCAGAGAAGGGACCCCAGGCTCAGGGACGGCCCGTCGCCCTTCTTGAGTTGTCCTCATAGGCTCACCTGCTCTTGGGGCCTCAGGCTCAGGGGCGGCCCTTCGCCTTTCTTGAGTTGTCCTCATAGGCTCACCTGCTCTTGGGGCCTCAGGCTCAGGGGCGGCCCTTCGCCCTTCTTGATTTGTCCTCATAGGCCCACCTGCTCTTGGGGCCTCAGGCTCAGGGGCGGCCCTTCGCCTTTCTTGAGTTGTCCTCATAGGCCCACCTGCTCTTGAAGCCAACGGGCCGCGTCCAGCGCGTGGTAGGTGATGATCGCGTCGGCACCGGCACGGCGCATGCCGGTCAATGTTTCCAGAACGGTGCGGCGCTCGTCCATGTAGCCGGCCTGCGCGGCGGCCTTCACCAGTGCGTACTCGCCGCTGACGTTGTAGGCCACCACCGGCAGGTCAAATTCACGGCGCAGCAGACTCAGCACGTCCAGGTAGGCCAGGGCCGGCTTGACCATCAGGGTATCGGCGCCCTGTTCGGCGTCCAGGCGGGCTTCGCGCAGGGCCTCGCGGTAGCCGCCCGCCGGATTCATCTGGTAGCCAGCACGGTTGCCCACGCTGGGCGCGCTGCCAGCCGCGTCGCGGAAGGGGCCGTAGTAGGCGCTGGCGTACTTCACGGCGTAACTCATGATGGGGACGTGCGCAAAGCCCGCCTCGTCCAGTGCTGCGCGGATCGCCGCCACCTGCCCGTCCATCATGGCGCTGGGGGCCACCACGTCGGCGCCCGAGCGCGCCTGCGAGACAGCCGTGCGCGCCAGCAGCGCGAGGCTGGCGTCGTTGTCCACCGTCCAGCCCTCGGCCCCGCTCAGACCCGGCACCTCGCACAGCGGGCCGCAATGGCCGTGGTCGGTGTACTCGCACAGGCAGGTGTCCGCAATGACCGTGATCTGGGGCACCGCCGCCTTGATGGCCCGCGCCGCCCGCTGAATGATGCCCTCTTCGGCATAGGCCTGGGTGCCCAGGGCGTCCTTGTGGTCAGGAATGCCAAAGAGGATCACGCTGGGCACACCCAGGGCCAGGGCCTCTCTGGCCTGCGCCACGGCGCTCTCCACCGAGTGGCGAGAGACGCCCGGCATGGTGGCAATGGGCGTCACGTCCGTCCGCTCGTGCACGAAGATGGGGTGAATGAAGTGGCTGGGGTGCAGCTGCACTTCCTGGGTCAGGGCACGCAGCGCGGGCGTGCGGCGCAGGCGACGGGGGCGGCTTTGCATGTCCCCACGCTAGCGTCTGGCCGCCGGGGCAAATGAACGCGGCCCACGCCAAAGGGCCTGGGCCGGTTCAAGGGAAGTGGACGCGCTGCTCAGGCGTTGCCCAGCAGGCGGCGCACGGCAAAGCGCACGCGACCCAGGCTCCCCACTTCATCAAAGGCGGTCAGCAGAATCTGGTCACCGTGGGGGGTCAGCAGCACGGGGCCGCCGTCCACGTCCAGCAGCAGTTCCTGCCAGCCGGCACTCTTCAGGTTGGTCTGCAGGCTGCCGATCACCGCACGCCCGGCGGCCACCAGGGTCAGTTCGGCGGCCGTCTGCTCGTCGCTTAAGCCGGCCTTGGCCACCACCTGACCGTCAGCCGAGACCAGCGCGGCGTGGCGCACGCCCCGCACCGACAGCAGCTCTGCGATCACGCGCCCTCCGTGCGGGGCAGGTTGGGCAGGTCCAGCACAATGCGCGCCAGCGTCTGCTGGGCGGTGCGGGTGTCGGTGCCGCGCGCCATGGCCGCGCCCAGAATAAAGTCGGCGATGGTCACGGCCACCACCTCAATGCGCTCGCTGGTAAAGGCGATGCGGGTGACCTCGCCCGCCCCCAGGCGGCGGCAGGTGCGGTCCATGCCCACCCGCAGGGCGCTGAGTTCGGCCGCCAGGGCGTCGCCGCCGTCGCCGTGGCCTTCAATGGTCAGGCCGTCGGGGCCCACCAGCGCGGCGGCCACCACGCCGGGCAGGGTGCGCAGAGGATCAAGAATCACAGCGTGGCCTCCAGTTTGCGGGCGGCGTCGCGGCCATACAGCCGGGCCTGGCCCAGGTTGCTGCGGCCGTCAATGGCCAGCAGCAGAAAGTAATCGGTCTTGACCGGGTGCAGGTACACCGCCAGCCGCTCGCCGCGCACGTACAGTTCGCGCGTCTGGCCGCCGCCCAGCGTCATGTCGTAGGCGGACCTGGCCACCCGGAACAGGCCCGCGTGCTCGGCCACCAGAAGGCTCAGATCGGTGTCGGTGGTGCTGTGGCCTTCAATCAGCAGGCCGTCCAGCCCGGCGATGGCCGCCGCCCACGCGCCGTCCACGTCTTTAACAAGTTGGGAGAGGTGATCGAGCATGCTGAGAACATCATAAGGGCCAGTGGCGGCGCAGGGACGAAAGACCGGGACGGGGCGCGGTGGGGGCAATTGGGGGCACCGGGAAGGACAGGCCCAGCAGCGGCGGCAGGCGTCCCCGGGCTGGCTGGACCAGAAGGGTGACAGGCGGGCCCACGGCGCCGGGACCTTCCGGTCCTGAGAGAACACCGCTCCAGAATGCGGAGTCTCCCTTCTTCCCTGTGCATTCAGTCGGCTGGGGGTGCCACTGCGCAGGCGCCATGGCAGGCCGCAGTCAGCGCCCGGGCCCCAGGGCATTGACAGAGGGCATGAAGCGCCATTCTGTCCCCGCAGGCGCCCCCACCGGGGTGGCCGAAACCGCGGCCTCGGCGCAGCTTTTGGGGTACAATAGGCACACTGAGGGAGCGGGTTCTATTACGCCTTAAACAGAATTTCGTGATAGAATCTCTCCATTCCCGGAAAGGCCGGGCCTCGACATTCTGGACTGCGGCGGCCCCCTCTGCGCCGCGCAGCCCCCTGACTGGAGCCACATGACTGGAATTCATCCTGTTGACATCACCAGCGAAGTCAAGACCAACTTCATCAACTACGCCATGAACGTGATCGTGGACCGCGCGCTGCCCGACGTGCGCGACGGTCTGAAGCCGGTGCAGCGCCGCATCATGTACGCCATGCTGCTGGAAGGCCTGTACGCCAACCAGAAGCACGCCAAGAGTGCGTCGGTGGTGGGCGAGGTCATGAAGAAGTACCACCCGCACGGCGACTCGTCCATTTACGACGCGATGGTGCGCCTGGGCCAGTGGTGGAACATGCGTTACCCGATGGTGCACCCGCAGGGCAACTTCGGGTCCATTGACGGCGACCCGCCCGCTGCCATGCGCTACACCGAAGCGCGCATGACCAAGGTGGCCGAGGAAGTCCTGGCCGATCTCGAAAAGAAGACGGTGGACCTCAAGCCCAACTACGACGAGACCACCGAGGAGCCCTCGGTGCTGCCCAGCGCGGTGCCGAACCTGCTGATCAACGGGGCCTCTGGGATTGCTGTGGGCATGGCGACGAACATTCCGCCGCATAACCTCACCGAAATCTGCAACGGCCTGCTGGCGCTGATTGAGAACCCCAACATTGGCCTGGACGAGATGATGACCCATGTGCAGGGCCCGGACTTCCCCACCGGCGGGCGCATCTCCAAGGCGGGCATCCGCGAGGCGTACGCCAGCGGTCACGGCGGCCTGAAGGTGCGCGGCAAGGCCCGCATTGACGAGAAGAACGGCCGCACCCAGATCATCATCTCCGAGATTCCGTATCAGGTGAACAAGACCAACCTGATCCAAACCATCAGCGCGATGTACAAGGCGGGCAAGATCCCGGACATCGCCGCCCTGCGGGACGAGTCGGACCGCAAGGACCCCGTGCGCATCGTGATTGACCTGAAGCGCGGCGCGATTCCCACGCTGGTGCTGAACCAGCTGTACAAGTACACCCAGCTGCAGGGCACCTTCACGGTCATCAACCTCAGCATCGTGAACGGCGAGCCGCGCGTGCTGCCGCTGATTGACACGATGGGGTACTTCCTGGCCCACCGCAAGGATGTGGTGACCCGCCGCACCCAGTACGACCTGGACAAGGCGATGGAGCGCGCCCACATCCTGGAAGGGCTGCTCAGGGCGCTGGACCACATTGATGAAGTCATCAGCCTGATCCGCGCCAGCAACACCGGCGCCGAGGCGCGTGACGCCCTGATGGCCCGCTTTGGCCTGACCGAGGTGCAGTCGCAGGCGATTCTGGACATGCGTCTGCAGCGCCTGGTGGGCCTGGAGCGCGAGAAGCTGCAGGGCGAGTACGACGAACTACAAAAGACCATCGCCTTCCTGCAGTCCATCCTGGGCGACGAGAAGCTGCTGTGGCGCGAGATCAAGAAGGAGATCCGCCACGTCCGCGACGCCTACGGCGACGAGCGCCGCAGCACCATCACGCTGCTGGAAGAGGACATCTCCAAGGAAGACCTGATTGCCGTGGAGGACATGGTGATCACCATGACCAAGGCCGGCTACCTGAAGCGCACCAAGCTCGACGCCTACCGCGCCCAGAGCCGGGGCGGACGCGGTGCCAGCGGCGGCAAGCTGCGCGAGGAAGACGTGAACACCCGCGTGTTCGTGGGCTCCACGCACGACTACCTGCTGTTCTTCACCGATCAGGGCCGCGTGTTCCACGAGAAGATCTATGACCTGCCCGAAGCCGGGCGCGACGCCAAGGGCACGCACATCCGCAACCTGCTGCCCTCCTTGCGCGAGGACGAGAACATTGCCAGCGTGCTGAGCGTGAAGGGCTTTGACGAGGCGGGCTGCTTCATCTTTGCCACCAAGAACGGCATCGTGAAAAAGACGATGATCACCGACTACGGCAACATCACCTCGGCGGGCCTGATTGCCATCAACCTGCAGAGCGGCGACGAGCTGATTGGGGTGGGCATCGTGCAGGACGGCGACCATGTGGTGCTGGCCACCCGCAACGGCAAGGCCATGCGCTTTGAGAGCAGCGAGGTGCGCGACACCGGCCGCGCCACCCAGGGCGTGATCGGTATTCGCCTGCGCGAGGGCGAGGACGACGCCGTGGTGAGCATGGCGCTGGTGCCCGGCAGCGACGCCGACAGCGAACTGCTGGCGGTCAGCGAATGCGGCCTGGGCAAGCGCACCCCGGTGGCCGACTACCCCGCCAAGGGGCGCGGCGGCATGGGCGTGATCACCCTGGACGTGACCGACAAGACCGGCAAGCTGGTGACTCTGGCGCGCGTGGCGGGCAATGAGGAGCTGATGGTCCTGACCGAGAAGGGCACCGTGATCCGCACCCGCGTGGAAGAGGTACGCGTGACCGGCCGCAACGCCCAGGGCGTGAAGGTCATCAACATTGCCGAGAAGGACAGCGTGATCAGCGCCTTCCCCATCCGCCGCGAAGACGAGCTGTAAGCGTCACCGTGACGGGAAGCCGGGGCCGCTGCGCCCCGGTTTTTTTCGCCCCTTCATGGGCCAGCGATGAGAGACAGGGGGAGCAGCGCACACCTGGAAACGCCCACCCAGCGCGCCTCGGCTGCCACATGACCTGGCGGCCAGTCTGTAAGCTCAATACGGATTAAAGAAACAAAACTGTTTACAAAAAAGTGATTTTGGGTTACACTGTGAGCACGTCGGGAATGGTCCCGGCCCACAGTTCCCACCACTTCCGCCTCAGGAGGCGACACAATGACTACTGCGAATACCCGCACCTTCGTTGACACCGTGACCTACCGCCCCGGCGCCGTCATCCTCTACCCCGGCAAGAGCGACATGCTCTACCGCGTCTCGACTGGTCTGGTGCGCGTGCACACCATGGACGACGACGGCAACGGCCTGACGCTGCGCTATGTCAAGCCCGGCGAATACTTCGGTGAAGAAGCCCTGGCCGGCGTGAACCGCGCCTACTTTGCCGAAGCCGTGACCGACAGCGCCATTGACGTGATCAACCCCGCCCTGATGAGCGCCGAAGACAACCTCGTGGTGACCACCCACCTCGTGCGCACCCTGGAGCGCGCCTACGAGAGCATCTACCGTCTGGTGGGCAAGCGCCTGCGCGCCCGCATCGCCGGCGAGTTGCTGGAGCTGAAAGACACCGCGCTGGCCACCCAGCTCGACAGCGGCGAGACCATGATCTACGCCACCCACGACGAACTGGCCGCTGCGGTCGGCAGCGTGCGCGAGACCGTGACCAAGGTTGTGGGCGAGCTGAGCCGCGAAGGCGTGATCAGCGCCGGCTACGGCAAGATCACCCTGAAGAACGAATCTGCCCTGCAGCAGATCGCCGCTGCCTGAGCCAATCAACCTTCCCGCCCCCCGTGCAGATGCCGGGGGGCTTTGTTGTGCTGTCCCAGCGGTGTTGCGTTCAGGAACGCACCCCCTCAACGCCACGCCCACCGCTGTCTGTTTCGGTCACTGGCTGCGCTCACCCCACATGACCTCAAGGGTTCACCTTCAGGTTATGTGGTTCCCGCCCTCAGGGAGGCGTGGGCTGGGTGGGGGTCAGCGGGAAGTTCGGCAGCGGGCGGATATCCACATTGGGGAAGCGGGTTCTGGACATGGCCTTGAGGCGCTCGGCCAGCTGCGGCAGGCTGAGGCTGGCGATGTCCTTGGCCGCGCCGCGCGTGGTGACCGGCACGAGGCGGCTGCCCTGCAGTTCATAGCGGCCTTCGGGGGCAATGACGCGCATGGTCCTGCTGCCGTCCAGGGTGGGGCCTGGGCGCAGGAAGAGCACGTACTGCTGCCCTTCCTTGTATTCCGGGTCATCGTCCAGCAGGGTGGTGCGCGAGGTGGTCTGGGTGGGCGCGGCCTGATCCAGAGGCTTCTGGTCCCTGGCTTTTTCAGGTGGGGTCTGGTCGGTCAGCTGCCCGGTGCTGGTGCCGGTGTGAAAGAGGATGAGCTGCGCCGGGGCCGTGCCGTACAGGGCCTGCACGTCCAGCAGCACCCGTTCGGCGGGCACGCGGTCCACGCCGCCGGGCTCGCCCTCGGCCTTCACGGTCAGGTCACTGGCGCGCTTGACGCCCACCACGCGCGCCACCACCACGACCTGCGAGAGCTTGACCGCCTCGTCCAGTGAACGGGCGAAATTGACCCAGCTGGCGTGCATGCCGGGCGGCGTCTGCAGGCCCCGGGGCCGCACGGGCACCAGCCACTGCGTCACCAGCAGGCCACCCAGAAGCGCCAGAACGATAGGAAGTTTCATGGCAGGCCCCCTTTCAGTACCGGCTGTTGATATCCGACCAGTTGTGCGGGCCGGTGAGGTTGACGTTGTTGAAGTAGCCCTTGCCCATGCAGTCGCCGGTGTTGCTGTGGTCCAGTCCAAACAGGTGGCCGACCTCCTGGCAGTAGACCCCGCGCTTGTCGCTGCCCGCACCCGTGCCGGTGGTGCCGCCGTAGAAGGAGTTGAAGCGGGCGTGGCCGTGGGTGATCCGGCAGGCCACGATGGTGGGGCAGTGCCAGGGCCAGTCCAGGCCCCAGCCCTCGATGCTGGCCAGCCCCCACCAGCCGGTGTCGCCAAAATTGCCGCCGAATACGCTCAGGTCGGTGTGGCTGCTGCGCCGGGGCAGGCTCAGGTCCGTGCGACTGTCCCACTCGGCGCGCACCGCCTCGGCCTCGGCCTCGTCATTCCAGATGCCCACGCCCAGGGTGCTCTGGTCCCAGTGCCAGAACCACCAGTTATGGGCCCACGCCTGCTGCACATTCAGCACGATCAGGGCGCCCAGGAGCACCTGGGCTGCCCGCACGCGGCGGCTACGCATGTTGTTCCCCCCTTTTTTCCTGCCCCGCACCCCCTCCCAGGGCTGCGCCAGACACACAGGGCCAAGGCGACGGGCCGATTTTCATGGGGACGCAGGTGAAGACGCCGGGCCCCGAACGTTCTTCATCTTGCACACTTTTTCTCACCGGGGAAGAGAGTGTGCTGAAGAGTTCTTAAGGAACCTGTGCCCATAGCCAGGGTGGGCCCCGGCCACCGCCCCCCTCTGCCTAGAGCACTGCCTCCCCCAAACCGTCATCGCTGGACAGTTGGCATTCCCAGCGCGCCCCGGGTGTGCGTACACTCAGCCGGTGAACGTGACCTACACCGAAGCCCGTCCTCTGCGCGTGGCCGTGATTGGCAGCGGCCCCAGCGGCGTTTTTGCTGCCGAAGCGCTGCTGAAACAGACCGCCGTGCCCGTGCAGGTGGATGTCTATGACCGCCTGCCCACGCCGTATGGCCTGGTGCGCTACGGGGTGGCGCCGGACCACCTGACCATCAAGAGCGTGACCCGGGGCTTTGAAAAGACGCTGGCCGACCCGCGCGTGCGCTTTTTTGGCAACGTGGAATTCGGCACGGATCTGACCTACGAGGACGCCCGCGCCCACTACGACGCCCTGCTGTACGCGGTGGGGGCGAGCAGTGACCGCCGCCTGGGCATTCCCGGCGAGGATCTGGCCGGCAGCATGAGCGCCACCGAGTTCGTGGCGTGGTACAACGGCCACCCCGACGCAGCGGCGCGCGAGATGGTCCTGCACGCGGGCGGCGTGGCCGTGGTGGGGGTGGGCAACGTGGCGCTGGACGTGAGCCGCATTCTGGCGAAAACCACCCAGGAGCTGCACGAAAGCGACATCGCCGCCCACGCGCTGGACGCCCTGGAACACAGCCACGTACGCGACATCTGGATTCTGGGGCGCCGGGGGCCCGCGCAGGCGGCCTTTACCACCAAGGAACTGCGCGAATTTGGCGAGCTCAGCGACGCCGAGCCGGTGGTGAACCCGGCCGAGATTGCCTTGACCGAGGCCGAGGAAGCCGCCATTACCGACAACACCAAAAAGAAGAACGTGGAAGTGCTGCGCGACTTTGCGGCGCGCGAACCTGAAGGCAAGCCCCGGCGCGTACACCTGCGCTTTCTGGTGTCGCCCGTGGAAATTCTGGACGACGGCCAGGGGCGCGTGGGCGGCCTGAAGGTGGAACGCAACCGCCTGGATGAGGGCGGCAACGCGGTGGGCACCGGCGAATACGAGGTGCTGCCCGTGCAGATGGTGCTGCGCAGCGTGGGCTACCGGGGCGTGGCCCTGAGTGGGGTTCCCTTTGACGAAAAACGCGGCGTGATTCCCAACACAGAGGGCCGCGTGGACGGCCGCCCTGGCGAGTACACCGCCGGCTGGATCAAGCGCGGGCCCAGCGGCGTGGTGGGCACCAACCGCAAGGACGCCACCGACACCGTGGCGGGCCTGCTGGCCGACGCCCAGGCCGGCGCGCTGCCCCCAGCGGCCCAGCCGGACCGGGACGCTGTGGAGGCCCTGCTGCGCGGCAAGGGCGTGCCTGTATATTCCTTTGAAGACTGGCAGGCGCTGGACGCCCACGAGCTGGCGGCCGGCAAGGCCCTGGGCCGCCCCCGCGCCAAGGTGGTGCACCGCGAGCGGATGCTGGGCATTCGCAAGGGCTGAGCCCACCCGCCCCTTCCCGTCCCTGGCCCAGTGCGCCGGGGACGTTTTCTGTGCCGCCTCTCTGGCATACTCGCGCCCATGACGGACCTGCAGGCAGAGGTGGTGGTGATCGGGGCTGGCCCGGCCGGGCTGCACGCGGCGTTCTACGCGGCGTGGCGCGGGCTGCAGGTGCGGCTGCTGGACGCCCGGGGCGAACCCGGCGGTCAGCTGAGCGCCCTGTACCCCGACAAGCGCGTGTACGACGTGCCGGGCTTGCCGGCCACCCCCGCCGCCGAGGTGGTGGCCGGGCTGGTGCGGCAACTGGACGGGCTGCCCGTGACGTGGCACCTGCACACGCTGGCCCACGGGCTCAGCCGCGTGGACGGGGGCTGGCGGGTGCAGGCCCAGACTCCGGCTGGCCCCGGCACCTTCACGGCCAAGGCGGTGATTCTGGCCCCCGGCATGGGCGCGCTGCTGCCCCGCGAGGCCCGCGTGCCCGGCGAGCACCCCGACGTGCGCACCGACCTGCCCGAGCCGGCTACCCTGCGGGGCCGCCGCGTGCTGGTGGTGGGCGGCGTGCCGCAGGCCACCCGCGCCGCACTGGAGCTGAGCGAGGCCGGCGCCCTGGTGACCCTGACCCACCGCCGCGCCGGATTCCGGGGCCGACCCGCCGAACTGGAGGCCCTAGGGGCCGCGCAGGCCGGGGGCCGCGTGCAGATTCTGGCCCCTGCCACCCTGAACGCCCTGAGTCCCGGGGCCGCGCACCTGACGGTGAATGGCGAGAGCCAGACCGTCCCCGCCGACACGGTGCTGGTTCTGAATGGCTACCTGCCTGACCTCTCCCCCACCCTGGGCTGGCCGCTGGACTGGCAGGGCGAGTATGTCCCCGATGGACCGGGCGGGACTACCGCGCTGGCGGGCGTGTTCGTGGCCGGGGACGCGGCGCAGTCTGGCGGCGACTTCAAACTGATTTCCGTGGGGCTGGCGCAGGCGGCGGTGGCGGCCAACCACGCGGCCCACCATGTTCGCCCCGAACTGAAGGTGCGCCCCGGCCACAGCAGCGAAAAACGGCTGGGGTAAAGGGGCGCACAGCCGGGAACAGCTTCACTGCAAGATCAACTTGTGGCCCCTCCAGGCCACCCGCGCCACTGCCTTTCCCGGCGTCTTACTTCGTTTTCTCCGGCGCCGTTGAGCGGCTGCCCCTCAAGCGCTCCGCATGCCTCGCTCAGCTGACCAAACCGACGTGGCGGCGCGGAGTCAGACCCTGCTCGCGCACCAGGGCGCGCACCTCCTGGCAGCGGCAGGAGCGGTAGGTGCACAGCAGGGCTTCCGGGTCCTGCTGCAGCAGGCGCACGGTGGCGTCCACCAGTCGCCGCACCCGGTACAGCCGCAGCGTGGCGCTGCCCACCTGCACGCTGCGCAGGCCCAGGTGCACCTGCGGGGCAAGGTTGTCGAAATCGGCCGAGCAGTTGGGGAAGGCGGTGGGCACCACCTGTCCGCCCAGCGGCACATACCGGGTCAGCAGCGGCATCCCGGCCAGATGCTCGCCGTAATGCACGCTGGTGTTGCTGCCAAAATCCACGCCCATCAGCAGGGCGTAGCCGTCCAGGTCGTACAGGGCGCCGATGGGCTGGTAGGGGCTTTGCAGGGTCTGCGCCTGGGTGATTCGCCCGGCTTCCTGGCCCAGCGCGATAAAGCTGAGGGTGGGGTGGAAGGAGCGCTGGGCTTCGGGACGGTCCACCAGTTCCTGCGGCACCCGCCCAATGTCCCGGCTAACCCGCGAGGTCCGGTGAAAGCGCGCGTGCGTGACCGAGGTGGGCCGCGTGAGCAGCGTGCTGTAGGTAAAGGCCGGGGCCACCACTGTGGCGGTGCGGGCGGCCAGGGCGTCCACCACCGCCTTGGCCCCGCCGTCCAGCGTGCCAAACGATTTCAGGCTGGCATGCACGATCACATGCTGCGAGCCGTCCAGCCCCAGCGCCGCCAGTCCCTCGTCCAGTTCGGCAGGGGTCACAGCAGGTCGGCGCAGCAGGTTCAGCACGGATTCAGTGTACTGCGGCTCGGGAGCGGGGAGCGGGGAGCGGGCAAGGATCTAATGCCGCCGCCATCCCCTATCAAGCCCCCTCCCCCGCTCTGCCCTTCCCGCGCACTGCCTCCCGCTCCCCGCCTCCTTATCCCCCTAAAAAACGAGCCCGGGAACAGAAGTTCCCGGGCCCGCTGCCGCCGCCCTTACTTCACAAACAGCATCTGGCGGTAGGTGGGCAGGGGCCAGTGGGTCCCGGCCACCAGTTTTTCCAGGCGGTCGGCGGCCGTGCGCACGTCCTGCATGGCGGGCAGCACATGGTCGCGCATGTGGTGGGCCTTTTCGTGCACCTCGTCGCCGCCCAGGGCCGCGTTGTGCGCGCTGAGGGTCTGGGTGGCGTCGTACAGGGCGTCGGCGGCGGCTTCCACTTCAGTGGCGATGGCCTTCACGGCGCGGCCCTGTCCAGCGGCGTGCAGGTCGCCCAGGTACTTCACGGCGGCAGGCAGAATCATGGTGCGGGCCATGTACTCGGTGGTCTCGCCCTCAATGTTCACCGTCTTGAAGTAGATGTCGTACATGATTTCCTGGCGCGCGGCGAGTTCGCGGTCGCTCAGGACACCAAACTTGCTGAACAGCGCCGCGTTCTTCTCGTCGGTCAGGTGCTCGACCGCGTCCAGGGTGGTGCGCAGGTTCAGCAGGCCGCGCGCGTGCTCGGCTTCCTTGTGCCACTCCTCGCTGTAGCCGTCGCCGTTGAACACAATGCGCTTGTGCTTGGCATAGGTGGCTTTCACGATGTCTGCCACGGCCGCGTTCAGGTCCTCGCCCGCGCCCAGTTTGCCTTCCAGTTCGGCGGCCAGCTGGCTCACGGCGTCGGCCACGATGGTGTTCAGCACCGTGATAGGGAAGGAAATGCTCTGGCTGCTGCCCGCCGCGCGGAACTCGAACTTGTTGCCGGTAAAGGCAAAGGGGCTGGTGCGGTTGCGGTCCCCGGCGTGGCGGGGCAGCGGGGGCAGCACGTTCGTCCCCAGGCCCAGCAGCCCGGCTTCGCTGCCGCGCCCACCCTGGCCGGATTCCAGACGGTCGAAGATCTCGGTCAGTTCGCTGCCCAGGAAGATGGACAGAATGGCGGGCGGCGCCTCGTTGGCCCCCAGACGGTGGTCGTTGCTGGCGCTGGCCACGCTGATGCGCAGCAGGTCCTGGTGGTCGTCTACGGCCTTGATAACGGCGCTGGTGAAGAACAGGAACTGCAGGTTCTCGTGCGGGGTGTCGCCGGGCTCCAGCAGGTTCTCGCCCTTGTTGGTCGCCATGCTCCAGTTGCAGTGCTTGCCCGAACCGTTCACGCCGGCAAAGGGCTTCTCGTGCAGCAGGGCCACGAGGCCGTACTTGCGCGCGGTGTTGCGCAGCACCTGCATGGTGAGCTGCTGGTGGTCAGCGGCAATGTTACTGTCCTCGAAAATCGGGGCAATTTCAAACTGCCCGGGGGCCACCTCGTTGTGGCGGGTCTTGACCGGAATGCCCAGGGCGTACAGCTGCTGCTCGGCATCGGTCATGAAGCTCAGCACGCGGTCGGGAATGGCGCCGAAGTAGTGGTCTTCCAGCTCCTGGCCGCGCGGGGGCTGCGCGCCGAACAGGGTGCGCCCGGTCATCACGAGGTCGGGGCGGCGGTAGAAGTATTCCTCGGCAATCAGGAAGTATTCCTGCTCGGCGCCCAGGGTGCTGCTCACGCGGGTGCCCTCGCTGGCCCCGAAGAGTTTCAGGGCGGGGGTCACGGCCTTGTTCAGCGCTTCCACCGAGCGCAGCAGCGGCGTCTTGTTGTCCAGCGCCTCGCCGGTCCAGGATGCAAAGGCCGTGGGAATGCACAGGGTCGCGCCGTTGGCGTGGCGCATGATGAAAGCGGGTGACGAGGCGTCCCAGGCGGTGTAGCCACGCGCTTCAAAGGTGGCGCGCAGGCCGCCCGAGGGGAAAGACGACGCGTCGGGCTCGGCCTGAATCAGTTCCTTGCCGCTGAAGGCCGCAATGGCCGCGCCGTCGCCGTCCGGCGACACAAAGGAATCGTGCTTCTCGGCGGTGGACCCGGTCAGGGGGTGGAACCAGTGGGTGTAGTGGGTGGCGCCCTTTTCCATCGCCCAGGTCTTCATGGCCAGGGCCACGGTGTCGGCAATGCTGGGGTCCAGGGTGGCGCCGCGCTCCAGGGTGGCCTGCAGGCTCTTGAACGTCGGCTTGCTCAGGCGGGTCTTCAGTCCCTCCAGTGTCAGCACGTCGCTGGCGTACACCCCAGACACGATGTCGTGGGGGGTGGCGCTGGTCGAGGCGTCGGTTCGCCAGTTGCGGGCCGCCGAGATCACATCGAAATCATGGTTCATGTCGCTCCCTGTGCGCGGGCGGGGGGCGCGGAGCGGGCGTGCCGGACGCATCCCGTGAAAGTGCACGCCGCTGTGCCTGTGTCCCCCTGCCGGGCTTCCTTCTGCGCGAGTATAGGAGGCGGCCCTGGGCAGGGTCAACGCAAACTTCTGAACAAGATGCGGGAACGGGGCGGGGTCGTCCGGGTTCTCGGGCCACACTGTGCAATTTGTTGGGTCAGACCCGGCGAAGTGTCCCTCTTTGACCCGACGCTTGGAAAACAGTTGGCCCTGCTCTGTCCAGGCCGTAGCATGTCGGCATTTCCCGCGCCCTCCGGAGGACCGCTGTCATGACGCCCCGCCCCGCCACCCCCACCCGCGAGCAGATCCTGACCGAGCTTCAGGACGCCGAAGTTAAATTTCTGCGCCTGCAATTCACTGACATTCTGGGCACCACCAAGAACGTGGAGGTCCCCAAATCCCAGTTTCAAAAAGCCCTGAGCGGCGACGTGACTTTTGACGGCAGCGCCGTGGAAGGCTTTACCCGCGTCGAAGAGTCCGACATGCTGCTGCGGCCCGACCTGGGCACCTTTCTGATCTACCCGCAGTTTTCCCGTGAGGAAGGCGAGCGCGGCAAGGTGGCCCGACTGATCTGCGACGTGACCCTGCCCGACGGCACCCCCTTTGAGGGCGACCCCCGGCAGGTGCTGCAGCGCCAGATGGCCCGCGCGGCGGCGATGGGCTTCGAGATGTTCGTGGGCACCGAACCCGAGTTCTTTCTGTTCGAGCGCACCCCCGATGGCCGGGGCAGCACCGTCACCCACGACAAGGCCGGCTACTTTGATCTGGCGCCCATTGACAAGGGCGAGCGCATTCGCCGCGAGATCACCAACAAGCTCGTCGAGATGGGCTTTGAAATCGAAGCTGCCCACCACGAGGTCGCGCCCGGCCAGCACGAGATTGACTTCCGCTACGCCCCGGCGCTGGAGACCGCCGACCGCATTGCCACCTTCAAGTTTGTGGTCAAGCGGGTGGCGCTGGAATACGGCCTGCTGGCCAGCTTTCTGCCCAAGCCGATGCCGGGCGTGAACGGCTCGGGGATGCACTGCCACCTCAGCCTCTTCAAAGGCGGCGCCAACGCCTTTGCCGACCCGGACGGCGAATACGGCCTGTCGCGCACCGCGCTGCAGTTCATCGCCGGACTGCTGGACCATGCAGGCGGCATGGTGGCAATCACCAACCCGCTGGTCAACAGCTACAAGCGGCTGGTGCCGGGCTTTGAAGCGCCCGTCAACGTGGCCTGGAGCACCAGCAACCGCTCGGCGCTGATTCGCATTCCGGCCAAGCGCGGCCATTCCACCCGCGCGGAGATGCGCATGCCGGACCCCAGCTGCAACCCCTATCTGGCGCTGGCCGTGATGCTGGCCGCCGGCCTGGACGGCATTGAGCAGGAGATGGAGCCGCCCCCCGCCATTCAGCGCAACATCTTCAAGATGACCGTGCGCGAAAAACGCCACCACCGCGTGCGCGAACTGCCCACCGATCTGCGCGAAGCCGTGGACGAATTGCAAAAAGACGAGGTGATGGCCCGCGCGCTGGGCGACCATGTACTAGACCATTTCGTGGCCGCCAAGCGGGCCGAGTGGCGCGAGTACAGCGCGGCCGTCCACGCCTGGGAACTGGAGCGGTACCTGGACCTGATCTGACAGCGGAGCCCCAGAGCCCCGAGCACGAAGCCCCTCAAGGGCTCTGGGGCAAACAGAGGAAGTCCCTGCCACAGACACGGCGGAAGTGGGCCACCTGTCTGGTGCTTAAGGAACTGACCGCCGCTGTGAAGACAGAAAAAGGGCTCAGTGTCCTGTGGGTGGGGCCTTGGGCAATGGCCCCCGCCGCACCCCTGTCCTGACCCCGACTTGCATACAGCCGGCCCACACCAGAGCCCGCAAGCGCAGGTCTTGCCCCACCCAGACCGCCTCCTCCTAGATCGGCCACCTGCCCGCCGGGCGCCACCAGAATCTTCTGCGCGGCTGTGGATGCGAAGCCGCCAAACGTCGCCCAACCACCAGGATTGACGATTCTTTGCCCTGCTCGTTTAGACAACCGGCGCATTGGGCTCTGTTTTGGCCCTTGCAGGGACGGCGCAATGTGGCCCTAACCCAACACAGACTTGCGCACAGAACCGCCCAGGCGTCGCTAACTTTGAGGCGATGTGCAAGTTCACGCACAATTATTGCCGCACCAAGTTCAAAATTCGCAACAGATGATGCGCAGCACTGCCAATATGACGGAAACATTTCAAGCTGGCTCATGAATGGCGCATTGACAGACCCTAAAGCCGCTTCTAAAATTGCCGCATCTCTACACCGCACCCGGGCAACTTTTCAGGCCCGACGTGCATTCATACTCGGAGGATTCATGAAGAAGACCGCGTTTTCGCTGACCGTCCTGGCCGCCCTGGCGCTGGGCACTGCCTCCGCCCAGACCACCATCAAGATCGCCAGCCTCAGCCCCCTGTCCGGCGGCCAGAGCGACCTCGGCTCCCAGATTCGCAACGGCGCCCAGCTCGCCGTCAACGAGTACAAGGCCCAGTTCAAGAAGCTCGGCTTCGACCTCGTCCTCGTCCCCTACGACGACCAGGCCGACCCCGCCACCGGCACCTCCGCCGCCAACAAGATTGCCGCCGACCGCCAGATTCTGGCCGTGGTGGGCACCCTGAACAGCGGCGTGGCCATCCCCGCCAGCGCCGTGCTCGTCAAGAGCCGCGTGGCGATGGTCTCCCCGGCCAACACCGCCAACCAGGTCACCGACCGTGGCCTGAGCAACATGAACCGCATCGTCGCCCGCGACGACGCCCAGGGCCCGGCCGGCGCCAACTTCATCGCCACCAACCTCAAGGCCAAGAAGGTTTACGTCCTCAACGACAAGACCGCCTACGGCGAAGGTCTGGCCAAGGAAGTGGAAAAGGCGCTGAAGGCCAAGGGCGTCAGCGTGGTGGCGAACGAAGGAACGGAAGAGAAGAGCGACTTCTCGACCATTATTTCCAAGATCCGTCTGCAGCGGCCCGACGCGATCTACTTCGGCGGCATCTACAACCAGGTGGGCGTGTTCATCAAGCAGCTGCGTGAAGCCGGCATCGCCACCCCCGTGGTGGGCGGCGACGGCATGGACAGCGGCGAGCTGCCCGTCATCGTCGGCCAGGCCAACGCCAACAACATTTACTTCACCACCGTCGCCGCGCCCATCACCGCGCTGCCCGCGTCCAAGGTGTTCGCTGCCAACTACAAGAAGACCTTCAACGACGACGCCCAGGGCTTCGGGGCGTTCGGGTACGACGCGGCGAAGGTGGTGGTGCAGGGCGTGCTGAACGCGGTGCGCGCGAACGGCAACAAGCTACCCAGCCGCGCGCAGGTGGAAAGCGCCATCCGCAAGGGCAACTACACCGGCCTGCTCTCCGGCAACGTCAGCTTCAACTCGGCCGGTGACCGCAAGGCCGCCACCCTGTACGTCATGAACGTGACGAACGGCCAGTTCAAGCTCAGCACCAGCATTCCCGTTAAGCCCGTCAAGCAGTAAGGCTTCTGCGCCCCAGGTGTCTATGCCTGGGGCCGGGAAGCACGCCACCCCCGTCGCATGCTGGGGCCGGGCCACACGGCCCGGCCCTTTACATGTGTATGGCCAGAGCTGGCTTTTGCTTGCTGATCGGCAAGGCCGGACACCCCGGGGGGGCACATGACGCCCGATTGTTCGCCGGGGTACCATACCCACAGACCACCGGTCAAAAGGAGCGCGCGTTACCGTTCGCTCTGGCAGTGTCTGGCTTTTTCCATCGGCTGCGCGTGTCTCTGGGCCCTGTGCCCCTCTTCCCGCTTCCTGCGGCGCCGCCCGGCCCTGGGCTGCGCCCTCCCCTTGTTTGAAAGGAGTTGAGTTCTTTGGATTTCGCCACTCTGGCGCCGTTTCTGGTGGAGGTGGTTGTGGGCGGGCTCGTCCTGGGCTTTGTCTACGCGATCATCGCGCTGGGTTACACCATGGTGTACGGCGTGCTGCAGCTGATCAACTTTGCGCACAGCGAAGTGTTCGTGACTGGCGCCGTGGTGGGCTTCGAGGTCTTCCGCGTGCTCAAGGACGTGAGCATGAACGGCTACCTGAAGCTGCTCATTGCCCTGCTGAGTGCCATGGTCATCTCCGGCGCCCTGAACGTGCTGATTGAACGCCTCGCCTACCGCCCCCTGCGCAACGCCCCCAAGCTGGTGCCCCTGATCACCGCCATTGGGGTGTCGCTGATCTTGCAAGACACCCTGCGCATCATTGAAGGGTTCCAGGGCCGCTTTGACCTGACCTATACGCTGCCCCAGGGCTTTGCCGGGCCGTTCTGCGGTCCCAACAGCTCCTGCGCCAGCCTGGGCAGCTTCCTGAACACCATCGGCGTGCGGGTGAAAGTCACCGACATCATCGTGATCCTGGTGTCGCTGGTTAGCCTGGGCGCGCTGAACTACCTGGTGAACCGCACCCGCATGGGCAAGGCCATCCGCGCCGTGGCCCAGGACCGCGTGACCGCCGGCCTGATGGGCATTGACGCCGACCGCATGATCAGCGCCACCTTCCTGATTGGCGGGGCGCTGGGCGGCATCAGCGGCGTGCTGTTCGGCATGAAGTTCGGCACCGTGAACGCCTACAGCGGCTTTGATCCCGGGATCATTGCCTTTACGGCCGCCGTGCTGGGCGGCATTGGCTCTATTCCGGGCGCGGTGCTCGGCGGCCTGACCCTGGGCGTGATCCAGAGCCTGATCGGCGCCATGAGCGTGCTGGGCGGCCTGGCTGGGATTGCCAACCTGGAAGCGGTGGACGCTTCGTACCAGCGCATCGGGGCCTTTATCGTGCTGGTGCTGATTCTGATCTTTAAGCCCACCGGCCTGCTCGGCAAGAGCAATGTGGAGAAAGTATGACCGCCGCGAGAAAGCCGCCGCGGGCTTCGCAAGCCGAGCAGTCGGTACTGCTGCTGCTGTTTTTCCTGATCAGCAGCGCCGTCTTGCTGGTGTCGCACAACAGCGACCTGCTCAACCAGATGGGCCACCTCGGCACCATTCTGAAAAATCCCATTGTGGAAGCGGTGATGGTCAGCCTGTTTCTGGCCAACATTCTCTTTGCCTACCTGTGGCGGGCGCATCCGGTGGTCAAGCTGATTGTGGCGCTGGGCAGCCTGCTGTTCGTGCTGCCGCTGGCCGGGCGCGCCGACACCAGCCTGCTGGACCTGAGCATTCAGGTGATGATTTTCGCCGCCCTGGCCCTGGGCCTGAATATCGTGGTGGGTCTGGCCGGCCTGCTGGACCTGGGCTACATTGCCTTTTTCGCGGTGGGCGCCTACACGTGGTCCATCTTCGCCAGCCCGCGCTTTTCTGAAATCCTGAAGTATTTCGGGGAAAACCCGGGGGCCACCAACGCCGGGACCCTGGCACTGGGCCTCGCCCTGACCGTCATCACGGCGGCGAGCATGGTCTACATCAACCGGCAGACCCAGCGCACGGCGGCCACCGCCGCCACCACTTGGAGTTTCCGTCTGGCCAGCTTCGGCCTGGTGGCTGGCCTGATCCTGACCGCCCGCGCTGCCCTGGTGCTGATGTCCGGCCAGGCCGGCGCCCTGGCCGGAGGCATCAACCCCGCGTTCTTCTGGCTGTTCCTGGCGCTGGCCATCTTCACGGCCGCCGTGGTGGGCGTGCTGATCGGCCTGCCGGTGCTGAAACTCAAGGGCGACTATCTGGCCATCATCACGCTGGGCCTGGGCGAAGTGATTCGCGTGCTCGCGCTGAACCTGGACCTGTACTCGGCGGGCTCGCAGGGGATTACCCCGGTGGGCAGCGCCTCGGTGCCGTGGTTCAACGCCCTGGCGGGCCGCCTGGGCTTTGAAGAGTCGCAGTACAACCTGCTGTTCCTGTACTTCCTGGTGCTGCTGGTGATTCTGGGCATCATGCAGGTGAATGTGCGCCTGGACAAGAGCCGCATTGGCCGCGCCTGGATCGCCATTCGTGACGACGAGGTGGCGGCGCAGGCCATGGGCGTGCCGCTGCTGCAGACCAAGCTGATTGCCTTTGCCACCGGCGCCTCCTTCGCCGGGGTCATGGGCATGATCTTTGCCGCCAAGCAGACCTTTATCAGCCCCGAAAGCTTTGTGCTCAACGAGAGCATCATGGTGCTGGCGATGGTGATTCTGGGCGGCATGGGCTCGATTCCCGGCGTGGTGCTGGGGGCCGCTGTGGTGGCGCTGCTGCGCTTCCGCGTGCTGCCGGGCCTGGGGGAAGCCAGCGCCAACGTGGACTGGATTCCCCAGCAGGTGAACCCCAGCCAGCTACAGAAGCTGATCTTCGGCGCGATTCTGGTGGCCATGATGCTGCTGCGCCCCGAGGGCCTGCTGCCCAGCCGGCGGCGCCAGCTGGAACTGCACCACGACGAGAACCAGGAAGACGACAGTGGGCACGGCAACGCCGGCGCCCTGGGCAAGGGCAACCAGGGCGACGTGTACAGCCCCGGTCTGGCGCCTGTTAAGGAAAATGACCGCAGTGGAGGCGCGAAGTGACAGGGCCAGTGAGGAGCGTGTCGGGCAACATTCTGGAAGTCGCGGGCGTCACCAAGGTCTTCGGCGGCCTGACCGCCGTGAACGACGTGACCATGAACGTGCCCGAGCGCAGCATCGTGAGTGTGATCGGGCCCAACGGCGCGGGCAAGACCACCTTCTTTAACATGGTCACCGGGATCTACCAGCCCACGCGCGGCAGCATTCAGCTGGCCGGGCGCGACCTCGTGGGGCTGCGGCCCGACCAGGTGACGGAAGCGGGCATTGCGCGCACCTTTCAGAACATCCGCCTGTTTTCCACCATGACCAGCGAAGAAAACATCATGGTGGGGCGCCACTCGCGCCTGAAAAGCGGCTTTGTGGACGCGGTGCTGCGCACCAAGAAGTTCCACGCCTCCGAGCAGGAGGCCAGAGACGCGGCGCGCGTGATGCTGGACTTCGTGGGGCTGGGCCGCTGGCGCAACGAGCTGGCCACCAACCTGCCCTATGGCGACCAGCGCAAGCTTGAAATTGCCCGCGCGCTGGCCACCACGCCCAAGCTGATCCTGCTGGACGAACCGGCCGCCGGCATGAACCCGCGCGAGACCGAGGACCTCAAGGCCCTGATCCGGCGCATCCGCGACGAACTGGGCGTGACGGTGTGCCTGATTGAACACGACATGCGGCTGGTGATGACCCTGTCCGAGCACATCACGGTGCTGGACTACGGCACCAAGATTGCCGAGGGGCTGCCCCACCAGGTGCGCAACGACCCCCGCGTGATGGAAGCGTATCTGGGCCGGGGCGCCGCTGCCGGCGAATACGGGAAGGAAGAGCGCCCCCATGCCTGAAGCGATGCTGGAACTGAACGACGTTCACACCTACTACGACCACATTCACGCCCTCAAGGGCATTTCCATGACCGTGAACGAGGGCGAGATCGTGGCCCTGATCGGCGGCAACGGGGCGGGCAAAACCACCACGCTGCGCACGGTCAGCGGCATGATGAAGCCCCGGCGCGGCACCCTGAGTTACCGCGGCCAGACCATTGCCGGCATTCCGGCGCACCACATCCTGAACCGGGGCATCAGCCACGTGCCCGAAGGCCGGCGCATCTTCAAGGACCTGACGGTGCGCGAGAACCTGGATGTGGGCGCCTACACGGTGACCGACCGCGCCGTCATTGAGCAGCGCATCCAGGAGGGCTTCGCCTTCTTTCCGCGCCTGAAAGAGCGCGAGAACCAGCTGGGCGGCACCATGTCCGGCGGCGAACAGCAGATGCTGGCGATTGCCCGCGCCCTGATGGTGGCGCCCAAGCTGCTGCTGCTGGACGAACCCAGCATGGGCCTGTCGCCCCTGTTCGTGGAAGCCATCTTCGACATCATTGTGAAGCTGAACAAGGAGCGCGGCACCACCGTGCTGCTGGTGGAGCAGAACGCGAACATGGCCCTGAGCATTGCCCACCGCGCCTACGTGCTGCAGACCGGCGAGATCAAGCTGTCGGGCAACGCCGCCGACATTGCGCAGGACGAAAGCGTGCGCAAGGCGTATCTGGGCGACGACTGATCAGAGCACGCACCCGCTGGGGCCGACCTTCTGCGCGGAAGGTCGGCCCCACTGTTGCTGGCTGGGGAATGGCCGCGGCGCTAGGCTGGCCACCATGAAACGCCTGCTGCCCCTCCTGACCGCCGCGCTGCTGGGCGCCTGTGCGCCGGTGCAGACGACAATTGATCCAGCCGCGCTGCCCCGCGCCACGGACTACGGCCCGCACCACTTCCCGATGGAGTGGTGGTACGTGAGCGCCTTCATACCCGACGAGGGACTGGCCCTGCACTGGGCGCAGTTCCGGGTGCGCGACAGCCGCCTGCCGGTGCCGCTGATGATCTCGCACGTGGCGGTGACCGACCTGCGCAGCGGGACCCTGAGCTTTCTGGAGCAGCCGGCGGGCTCGGGTGACGCGGCCTCTGCGCCCCTGCAACTGACCCAAGGCGCGTGGACCTTCCGGCAGCAGGGGAACAGCCCTGCGGCGCCCTTCGAGCTGAAGGCGGGGCCGCTGAACCTGACCCTGACGCCGCTGAAAGCCCCGGTGATTCATCCGCCCGGCTACAGTGGGGGCCCCGGTGTGGGGGCGCTGTATTACCAGGGCGTAACGCGCCTGGCCCTCAAGGGAACGGTGGGGGGCCGCACGGTGCAGGGGCAGGCGTGGCTGGACCACCAGTGGGGCAACCAGATCCCCGGGCAGACGGCCCTATGGGACTGGTTCAGTGTGCATCTGCAAAGCGGCGACGACCTGATGGTGTACCGTGTGCGCCGCCCGGACGGCGAGGTGGCGCAATTGATCGGCAGCGTGGTGGACCCCGGCGGACAGGTGCGCCCCGTCACGGGCCTGCGCGCCACCCCGGGCGACACCTGGACCAGCCCGGCGGGCCACACCTACACCCTGGGCTGGCGCCTGCAGGCCGACGACTTTGACCTGACCGTGCGCGCCGTGCGCCGCGAGCAGGAGCTGCGCAGCCGCAGCACCCGCATTGACTACTGGGAAGGGCCCATTGAGGTGCAGGGGACATGGGCCGGGCAACCGGCGAAGGGCACCGGCATGATGGAACTCGTGGGTGGCGTTCAACGGTAGGTGGGGAGGCGCCCCAATCGGAGAATGAAGGCGTCACCGCCGCAGAGGCGTTCCCCTGCGGCGGCCTTTTGCAGCGTGAACCGGTGCTGGTCTACAGACCGGCCCGCGCCAAGTCAAGAGCAGATGCGGTGAGCGCGGAAAAGTTCACGCTCTACACTCCGGGCTGAGCCGAAGCGGGCCCGTGCGGGTCCAGCTTCGCCCCCAGCCAACGGCCCCCAGGCCCGCCTGGCGTCCTGACCCTTGCCACCCCACCGTCCCGGAGGACCCCCACCATGAAGCGACTGTTTGCCCTGACCGCTGCCCTGGGCCTGCTGGCCCCCCAGGCCCACGCCCTCCCCACCATGATTGACTGCACCAAGGACAGCGCCAACGCACGCTGCGTGGCCAAGAGTGCCCCGGACGGCGTGGGTGCCATTGGCAGCGGCTCCACCTTTTACCAGGGCGGCACTGAGCAGTTCCGGGGCGGCTTTGTCACCCCGGACGGCCAGACCCTGTACCTCGCCCTGGAAACGCTGCGCAACACCGACCCCTTCGGCGTGGTGATGGCCGTGGACCTGAACACCGGCAACCGCCGCGTGGTCAGCGGCTACCTGAACACCATTGAGAAGGTGGGCAAGGGCGTGAAGGTGCAGGGCGACCGCGACATGCTGGACCTGTACACGCTGGGCAACATCTCCGACGTGCAGCCGCTGCCCGACGGCTCGCTGCTGGCCCACACGGGGCAGCTGATCCGCATTGACCCCCGCACCGGGGACCGCACCCTGCTGTGGACCCCCACGACCGCCGGCGACACCCGCGTGCGCGACACGGTGGAACTCAAGTACGCCGATCCCCGCCGCCCCGCCCAGGCCGGCGGCAGCGGAGGCAATGCGCCGGGCGTGTCCCTGCCCAACACCACCGTCTCCACACCCATTGGCAATGTGAACGTGGGGGGCCTGCTGGGTGGGCTGCTGGGCGGCCCCAAACCGGCGGCGCCCGCCCCCGCCCCGGCCCCGCAGCCCACTGCCCCCGGCAACGGCTACTTCTGCACCCAGCTGGACCCCAAGGCGGTCACGCCTGCCCTGCCGCACACCTACATGGCCACCGACGCCGAGGGCAACGTGTACATGATGGGCAGCAACAGCCCCATCGGCTCGGGCTTTGCGCTGTTCAAGCTGGAGGCTAAAAACGACTACCGCTGCACCTCGGTCTCGCGCTTTGATGTGAGCGGCGACAACGTGCAGGGCAGCGGCATTCCCTGGACCAGCAGCCTGGCCGGCACCGGGCCCATCTTCGGGGACTTTGCGGTGAACGGCACCACCCTGTACGCCTCGGGCGGGCCCAACCCCAACTACATCGTGGTCAGCGTGGACATGAAGACGGGCGAGCGCCGCCTGATCTCCGGCCAGACCGATCAGGCGGGCGCGCAGGTGTTCAAGAAGGGCCAGGGCGCGGCGCACATCGGCAGCGCGCTGGTCTACAGCGGCGGCGCCCTATACACCACCCAGGCGCAGGTGACCGCCGAGCCCTTCGCCCTGGTGCGCATTGACCCGGCCACGGGCGACCGCACCCTGATTGAGCCGCCCAAGGGCACGCCGCTGAGCAAGGGCCGCGCCAGCAGCGCCACCCTGTACGCCATTCCCGGCAGCACCCAGCTGATCGTGGGCTTCGACGGCGCCCTGCACGTCCTGGACCCGGCCACCGGCCTGAACTACATCCTCTCGCGCTAAGCGGGCAGGAGGGTGAACAATGCGCGCGGCCTGTTCCCCAGCAGGCCGCGCGCACCTTCTTTCCCTCTACTTCTTGCAGGTCAGGTTCACGCGGAAATTGGGGTCCTTGGCGTATTTCACAGTCTTGTACAGGGTGCTGCCGCCCCGGCGCAGGGCGCTTACGTCCACCGGCACGATCAGTTTGACGGGCGGGTTGGCCTGCGCTTCGGCGTTAGTGGGTTTTCCGCCCTGCCAGGAGAAGGGCAGGTCCATCACCACGCCCGCGCCGGGGGGCAGGTCGTCCATGTAGTGGTCACTGAAGGCGGAAGCCAGGCCGCTGAGGCCCAGTGTCTTGAAATCGCCGTTTTTCAGGGCCACGCCAATGCCTTTCTCGATGCCGGTGTTGTACAGGCTGAGCAGTTGCTTGCCCCCGTTGCGAATCTCGGTGGTGACCACCCAGCCGTAGTAGTTGCCGTTGCCTGCGTCGGGCACGTACTTGACGGCGGTGGCGCGCAGGCGCCAGGTGCCGTTGAACAGCCATTCGTTCAGGCAGCCCTCGGCGGCGCCCAGCTGATTCGCGCCGCCCGCCGCGGCCAGGGCCTTTTGCAACTGGTCCAGCGCCACGTAGGTGCGCCCGCCCACCTTCACGGTGTCCAGGCTGACGGGCTGACCGCCAATGGTGACGGTGGTTTTCTGGGCGGCGGCGGGAACCGACAGGCCCAGCGACGAGAGGGCGAGGATGGCAAAGAGTGCGCGGGTGTGCTTCATGGCGGAAACCTCCTGGGGTGGGGCCACGGTAAGGCGCCGGGCGTGACCGGGGCGTGATCGGACGCCTTCACCATGCCCCTGGGGGCGTTGCGTGGCCGTTGCGCGTGGGGGCCGGGCACACCCCTGGCCTTGCAACCTCAGCCACGTTCTTGAAGCCGCAATAAACTTGACACAGATGCACTCAAGTTTCAGAATAGGGGACAGTTGACCCACCACCTACCTTTCCCGGAGGTTCCCCTTTGAATCCCGAACGTTTCACCGAAGCCAGCCTGCAGGCCCTTCAGGCCGCGCAGCAACTGGCCCAGAACAGCCAGCACCAGAACCTCACCCCCGCGCACCTGCTGCGCGCCCTGACCGACAACGACACCGCTGCCCGCGCTCTGACGCTGGCGGGCGGCCATCTGAGCGCTATCCGCGAGGCCCTGGACGCCGAACTGGCCAAACTGCCGCGCGTGCAGGGCGGCGGCGAGAACCTGTACCTGGACCCCGCACTGGCCCGCGCCTTTGGCAAGGCCGACACGCTGGCGGGCCAGATGGGCGACGCCTTTGTGGCCGCCGACACCCTGCTGCTGGCCCTGCGCGGCGAGTACCGGGGCAAGGGCCTGCCGGCAGAAACCGACCTGAACCGCGCTGTGACCGAGCAGCGCAAAGGAAAAACCGTGACCAACAAGACCAGTGAACAGCAATTCGACGCCCTGGCAAAGTACGGCACCGACCTGACCGGGCGCGCCAGGGACGGCAAATTTGACCCCGTGATTGGCCGCGACGAGGAAATTCGCCGCGCCATGCAGATTCTGCTGCGCCGCACCAAGAACAACCCCGTACTGATCGGCGAGCCCGGCGTGGGGAAAACCGCCATTGCCGAGGGGCTGGCCATCCGTATCGTGAAGGGCGACGTGCCCGACGGCCTGAAGAACAAGCGCATCGTGAGCCTGGAAATGGGCAGCCTGCTGGCCGGCGCCAAGTTCCGGGGCGAGTTCGAGGAGCGCCTGAAAGGCGTGATTGACGAGGTGATCGCCTCTGAGGGCGAGATCATCCTGTTCGTGGACGAGATCCACACCATTGTGGGCGCGGGCAAGACCGAAGGCAGCCCCGACGCCGGGAACATGCTCAAGCCCGCCCTGGCGCGCGGCGAGCTGCACCTGATCGGCGCCACGACGCTGAGCGAATACCGCGAGATCGAGAAGGACCCGGCCCTGGAGCGCCGTTTCCAGCCGGTGTTTGTGGACGAGCCCAGTGTGGAAGACACCATTTCCATCCTGCGCGGCATCAAGGAGCGGTATCAGGTGCACCACAACGTGGAAATCACCGATCCCGCGCTGGTGGCGGCGGCCAGCCTCTCGCACCGCTACATCACCGACCGGCAGCTGCCCGACAAGGCGATTGACCTGATTGACGAGTCGGCGGCCCGCCTGCGCATGGCGCTGGAAAGCAGCCCCGAGCGCATTGACCAGCTGGAGCGCCGCAAGCTGCAACTGGAAATCGAGCGCGAGGCCCTGAAGCGCGAAAAAGACCAGGACAGCCAGAACCGCCTGCTGGACATTGAGGGGGCCCTGAAGGGCATCACCGACGAGCTGGGCGAGGTGCGCGCCCGCTGGGAAGGCGAGCGACAGGAGGTCGCGGCCCTGCGCGAGAAGCGTGAGGCCCTGGATCAGGTGCGCACCGACATTGAAAAGGCCAAGCGCGACTATGACCTGCAGCGCGCCGCCGAGCTGGAATACGGCAAGCTGCCCCAGCTGGAAAAGGAAGTGCACGACCTGGAGGGGAAGCTCAAGGGCGCTGAGTTCGCGCACACCCAGGTGACCGAAGAGGACATTGCTTCCGTGGTGAGCCGCTGGACCGGCATTCCCGTGAACAAGCTGATGGAAGGCGAGCGCGAGAAGCTGCTGAAGCTTGAAGAGCAGCTGCACCAGCGCGTGATCGGCCAGGACCGCGCGATTGTCAGCGTGGCCGACGCGATTCGCCGCAGCCGCGCGGGCCTCTCGGACCCCAACCGACCGCTGGGCAGCTTCATGTTCCTGGGGCCCACGGGCGTGGGCAAGACCGAGCTGGCCAAGGCTCTGGCCGAGTTCCTGTTCGACAGCCAGGACGCGATGGTGCGCATTGACATGTCCGAGTACATGGAAAAGCACACGGTGGCGCGCCTGATCGGGGCCCCTCCCGGCTACGTGGGCTTTGAGGAAGGCGGCCAGCTGACCGAGGCTGTGCGCCGCCGCCCCTACGCCGTGCTGCTGTTCGACGAGATTGAAAAAGCGCACCCGGACGTGTTCAACGTGCTGCTGCAGGTGCTGGACGACGGCCGCCTGACCGACGGCCAGGGCCGCACCGTGGACTTCCGCAACACGCTGATTATCCTGACCAGCAACATCGGCAGCCCCCTGATTCTGGAAATGCAGCACCGGGGCGAGGCTTCGGCGGCCATCCGCGACGCCGTGATGGGCGAGTTGCAGGGCCACTTCCGCCCCGAGTTCCTGAACCGCGTGGACGACATCATCGTGTTCGACGCGCTGACGGCCGCTGACCTGCACAAGATCGTGGACATTCAGATGCGCGGTCTGGTCAAGCGCCTCGCCGACCGCCGCATCAGCCTGCACCTGACCCCCGCCGCCAAGGACCGCCTGGCCGAGGTGGGCTACGACCCGGCCTTTGGCGCCCGGCCCCTGCGCCGCGCGATCAGCCGCGAGATCGAAACCCCGCTGGCACGCGAGATTCTGCAGGGCCACGTGCCGGACAGCAGCAGCCTGACGGTGGACTGGGACGGCAGTGCCTTTACCTTCCAGACCGGCGCCCTGAATTAGGCGGATGGCCGATGGCTGATGGCTGATGGCTTGAGTCCCTTTGTGGGGATGAGCGGCAGCCGTTCATGAAGACCAGCCAAACATAAAGCGCGCTGCCTCCAGGCTTTGGAGGCAGCGCGCTTCTGGTTGGCCTGCGGTTACTGGGCCTGCAGGTGCTCGGCCAGGCGGTCCCAGGTCTCCGAGATGCCCTGGAGCATGCCCATGTCCAGCACGGCCTTCAGGGCTTCGGGGGTGGCGTAGGTAGAGCGGCTGACCACGCGGGTGGCGCCGCCCAGGTCTTCAAAAGTCACCACGCTGCGGGTGGCGGGCAGGGCGTCGTTGATGGTGCCCTCGGCGTCCGAGAAGTAGTCGGTGTAGACCAACTCTTCGGGCGCGCGGATCTCGTCGTAAACGGCCAGCCCCCAGGATTCCATGCCGTAGAAGTCGCCCTGCGCAGGGTCCTCGCACTTCATGCAGTAGTGCCAGCGGCCCCCGGGGCGCAGGTCCAGGTCGTTGTGAATGAGGGTCCAGCCGCGCGGACCCCACCACTGGCGCAGGTGCTCGGGCGTGGTGAAGGCCTGGAAGACCAGCTCACGCGGCGCCTGGAAGGTGCGCTCCAGCACGAGTTCCTTGTCTTGTTCAATTCGGTGGGTCAGGGTGGGGGCAGCGCTGGTCATGGGGTCTCTCCTGTGGGGTCTGGGGGGGCGGGCGAATCGGCGGGCGGGGCCTGCAGCTGCTGAAGGTAGGCGTCCAGTCGGTCAAAGCGCTCTTCCCAGAGCTGCTGGAACGTGCCCAGCCAGTTGTCCAGGGCCTGAAACGGTTCGGGGCGCAGATGACAGATGCGGCGGTTGGCCTGTGGGCGCAGTTCCACCAGTCCGGCGTCGCTCAGCACCTTTAAATGCTTGGACGCCTGGGGTTGCCGCAGGCCAAGGCGCCCGGCCAGTTCGCCCACGGTCAGCGGGGCATGCCGGAGCAGTTCCACCATCTGCAGCCGGTGCGGATCAGCGAGGGCCTGAAAGGTATGCGGACTGACCTTGATTGAACTCACCTCCTTTCTGCTGAATCAAGTATGCCATGTTCGGAATATTCCTGTCAAGGCATATATAAGCATATGGATGAGCGCTCTCCCCTGCCCTGTCTCCACCTTCTCAACCCAAAAAAAGCCGCCCAGCCGAAGCGGGCGGCCCAACAACAATGCGTCTTAGCGGCTGACGCTCACGTTGGCGCGGGGTTCCAGGGCGTAAAAGGCCACCACAGCGACCAGGGTGCCCACCCAGCCGGGGGCGCTGCCCAGGTCCAGCTCGAAGGGGCGGCCCAGGACGGTGCTGCCCAACTGGCCCACCAGCTTCTCGCCGCTCTGCTGCGCCACCACGTTCCAGCCCACGATGGGCTCGCCCATGAAGCCGGTCACGCGGTCCACGCCGCGCAGGGTCAGCTTCTGGCTGCCCACGTTGCCGCGCAGTTCGCCGTCTTCCAGCTCAATTTTCACGCTCTCGCTGCCCACGGTGCCCTGCACGCCGCGCTCGGTGATTTCCAGCGCAATGTCCTTGCCGTGCAGCTTGCCGCCCGCGCGGCCCTTGATGGTGTCGCCGTCAATGGCGCAGCGGATGCTGTAGCCATCCGCTCCGCCGAGGCGGCCCTTGATGAGATCTTCCATGCGCGGAAGTATAGCGGAGAGAGCTTAGGACGTCGCCCTTGCCCTTCCGAACAGGCAGAAGGGCGCCGAACGGCTTCCCTTCTCAGGGGGACGTCCTTTTTTCGATTTCTGGCTTCGCCCGCTTCACCTGAAGCTGAGCGGCAAGGGCACTCAAAGGCGGCGCACCGGGACCAACCCCAGCCGCTCGAAATACGCGCGGCGGGTCAGCCGCAGACCGTCGTCGCCCAGTTCCACGCGGCCCACGTTCCAGTGCTCAAACAGAATGCGCAGCGTCCCGCCCAGCAGCGCGGCGCCGTACCACGCGGGCGGCTCGCCGTTCCAGCGCAGCGTGTAGCCGTCCCAGGCGAGGTGCGCGCAGCCCTCGTTGTGGGCGGCCCAGAACATGCCGCCCTCCTCACCAAAGCGCTGCGCCCGCACGGTCAGCGGGGGCTCGCGCACCTGGGCGTCGTACTGGGGGGCTTCCCAGACCTGGGCATACAGGCCATACAGCGTCTGCTGCAGCGCGTGGGCCTGGGCGCGCAGACGGGCTTCCTCGCGGCCGGTCAGGGTGCCGGGGGGACGGTCCAGTTCGGCGCGGATGGTGCTCAGTTGCGCTTCCAGGGCCGGCAGGCGCTGGCGGGGCGTGGGCGGCGGTGGAGAGGGCGGTGGGTCGCCCTGCAGGGTGGCGGCCGGGTCCAGATACTCGCGGCTGCCCCAGCCGCCCACCTCGCGCAGCGTTCCGTCCTCGATCAGCCACAGGCGGGTGGCGACCTCGCGGGCAAAGCGGCGGTCGTGGGTGACGATCACCACGGCGCCGCCGTAGCCCTGCACCGCGCCTTCCAGGGCCTGCAGGGCCTCCACGTCCAGGTGGTTGGTGGGTTCATCCAGCAGCAGGAGGTCGGCGCGCAGACCGCTCACCAGCGCCAGCCCCGCGCGCGCCCGCTCACCGCCCGAGAGTTCTTCAGGGCGTTTGGGCCAGTCGGCCGCCCCAAAGCCCGCGCGGCCCAGCAGGGCGTTCGCCTGCCGGCCAAAGCGGCGCTCGAACTGCGCGTGCAGGCCCTCACCGGGGGTCAGGCCATGCCACGTCTGGTCCAGGCTGGCGACCGTCACGCCATTTGCCACGCGCAGCAGCGGTTCGGGGCCGCGCTCGCCGGTCAGGGGGTCAGGTGTCGGCGGGTCGGGGTGCAGTTCACCCGAGAGCAGGCGCATCAGGGTGGTCTTGCCGGTGCCGTTGGCGCCCATCAGGGCCACGCGGTCGCCCTGACGCAGGCGAAAGGCAGCGCCTTGCAGCACGGCGCGCTCGCCATAGGTCTTGGACAGGTGCTGTCCCCAGGCCACCAGCGGCGCGCGGGCGGTGCCCGAGAGCAGCCGCATGCGAATCTGGCGTTCGGGCAGCGGGGCTTCGGGCACGGCCACCCGTTCGGCGCGGGTTTTCAGGGCGCGCGAGCGGCGGCCCCAGCGGTCCAGGGTGTCCACACTGCCCGCCAGCCGCGCGGCTTCCTGCTCGCCCAGCCGGGCTGCGCGGCTCTGGGTGCGCCGTTCAAGTTCGCGCTGGGCGCGGGCGCGGGAGTAGCCGCCGGGGTAGCCCACACCTTCGCCGCCTTCCAGCCACAGACTGCGGGTGGCCACGGCGTCCAGAAAATCGCGGTCGTGGCTGGTGAGCACCACGCCGCCCCGGAAGTCGCGCAAGTACCCCTCCAGCCACTCGCGCATGCGGATGTCGAGGTGGTTGGTGGGTTCGTCCAGCAGCAGCAGGTCGGGCTCGCTGGCCAGGGCCAGGGCCAGCGCCAGCCGCGTTTTTTCCCCGCCCGACAGCGTGGCGGCCTCGCGCCCCAGAAAGCGCGTGAGGTCCAGCATCCCCAGCACGCGGGCGGCCCGCGCCGGCCAGCGGTAGGCGTCGGCGGCCTGCAGGCGGGCGTGCAGCGCGCTCCAGGCGGCGAGCGTCTCGGGGTCGCCCAGGTTCGCTTCCAGGGCCAGGGCTTCGGTTTCCAGGTCGCGGTACGGGTGCGCGGCCTCCAGCAGCGCCCGCACGGTCAGGCCGCTGGGGTGGATATGGTGCTGGGCCAGCACCGCCAGCCGCAGCCCTTCCCCCTGCCACACCTCGCCTTCTTCGGGCACCAGTTCGCCGGTCAGCACGCGCAGCAGCGTGGTTTTCCCGGCCCCGTTGCGCCCCAGCAGGGCCAGCCGCTCGCCGTCTGCCACGCTCAGCGATACGCCGTCCAGCACGGCCCGTTCGCCGTAGCGCAGGGTGAGGGTGGACGCGGTGAGCAGCGTGGGCACGCCGGTCAGGCTAACAGAGCCGCGCAAGACGCAAATGCGCCGAAACGCGCAGATGCGGCAGCGGCCTTCTGGCGAAGGGCCTAGAGTGAAGCGGTGAACAGTGACGCCGCCACTATCCTGCTGGGGTGGCGCCTGACCCTGCTGCTGCTGGTGCTGCAGCTGGCCGCGTTGGCCTTCAATGTGGTCCAGGGCATGACTCTGGGTCAACCCGATTTCGTCAGTGCCGGTCTGTTCGGCCTGAGCACGCTGCTCATCTGGCCCGTGTACCGGGGCAAACTCTGGGCCCGCATTGAGCTGTGCCTGCTCTGGAGCACCGGGGCGGTGGAACAGGCGCTCAGCGGCGCGCCAGCGTGGGGCGCCTTTTCCTTTCTGCTGGCCCTGGCCCTCTTTTTCACACCTCAGGTCAACGCCTATATGGAGTACGCCGCGCAGCAGTAAGGGCGGGGGAAGCCACCTCCGCTATCCTGGGCCAGATGTCTGCTGTGTCCGCCCCGCCCTTTATTGTTGCCGCCCTGTACCAGTTCCGCACCGTGCCCGACCCGGCCGCGCTGCAGGAGCGGCTGCTGGCGCTGGGCCAGGAAGCAGGGCTGTGCGGCACCCTGATCGTGGCCCACGAGGGCCTGAACGGCACGGTGGCGGGCACGCGGGGGGGTATTGACCGCCTGCGCGCCTTTTTGCACGCCGAGGGGTTTGACCGGCTGGAAGACAAGGAATCCCAGGCCACCGAGCGGCCCTTTAAGCGGTTCAAGGTGCGCCTGAAAGCGGAAATCGTAACGATGGGCGTGCCGGTGGAGCCCACCTCGCAGGCCGGGCAGTACGTGGCGCCCCAGGACTGGAACGCCCTGATTGCCGCGCCGGACGTGGTGGTGATTGACACCCGCAACCGCTACGAGGTGAAGGCCGGCACCTTTGAAGGGGCCGTGAACCCCGAGCTGGACTCTTTCCGTGAGTTCCCGGCGTGGCTGGACGCCCACGCGCACGAGCTGGCGGGCAAACGCGTGGCGATGTTCTGCACGGGCGGCATTCGCTGCGAGAAAAGCACCAGCCTGCTGCGGGCGCGCGGCTACAGCGACGTGTTTCACCTGCAGGGCGGCATCCTGAAATACCTGGAAGACGTGCCAGAGGACCAGAGCCGCTGGCTGGGCGAGTGCTTCGTGTTTGACGGCCGCGTGACGGTGGGCCACGGCCTGAAGGAAGGCGACACCACCATGTGCCATTCCTGCGGCTGGCCCCTGACCCCCGAGGAACGCGCACATGCCCAGTACGAGGAAGGCGTGAGTTGCCAGCACTGCTTTGACCAGACCACCGCCACCCAGAAAGCCGCCTTCCGCGACCGCCAGCGCCTGTACGACGCGCAGGCCACATGAGGCGGCGCGCAGCGGCTGGCCTGCTGGCGCTGCTGCTGGGGGGCGGCGGCCTGCTGCTGACCCAGCCCCGACCCGCCGCGCCCACCACCGACAGCGCGGAAGCCCAGTTCGTGCGCCACATGATTGTCCACCACGAGCAGGCGCTGGGGCTGAGCGCGCCCATGCTGAGGCGTTCGGGGGACCGTTCGCTCCGCTCGGTGGCGCTGGATATCACGCTGGGGCAGGAAGAACAGCTGCGCCAGATGCGGGCGTGGCTGGCGGGCTGGGGCTTCTCCCCCCGGCCGCGCCCCACCCCAGCGCAGGCGCGCGGCATGGGCATGGCCTCGGTGGACGACATTGAGGCGCTGTCTTCCCTCCCGCTGCCCCAGGCCGAAGTCTCGTTCCTGCGGCTGATGATCCGCCACCACCAGGGCGCCATTGCCATGAGCCGGCCCCTCCAGAACAGCCCGCAGCCGAACGTGCGCCGACTGGCCCGGCAGGTGGTGGCCACGCAGCAGGGCGAGATCGCCACGATGCAGAGCCTGCTCCGGGCAAGGGGCGAGGTCCAGAACATGGCCCCAGCGCAGGCTGCACCGGGGCATCAGCACTGAAGGCTGCTTAGCCCTCCGCCGCCTCGGGTGGCAACGGCGCGGGGAAGATCAGCGCGCTCAGGGCCACGCCGCCCAGTCCCGCCATGACCGCCACGCCCAGCCACAGTTCCAGGCTCAGGTTGCTGGCCCCCTGGCGCACGCCGTCGCCCAGGTACGGCCCCCACACAACAAACGGCAGCAGAAAGGCAAAGGCCCGCAGCGCCCACACCCGCGCGGCGGACGGGCGCAGCAGGGCGTGCAGCACGTCAATCAACAGCCCGCAGCCCAGGGCCAGCAGCGGCATACGCCACGAACCGGGGGTGAGCATGATGCTCATGCCCAGGTTGGTCAGGCCGTACATGACCGCCACGGCGCCAAACGGCAGGGCAAAGCGCCGCAGCACGAGCAGCACGGGCGCGGCCATGATGACGGCTGTCAGCAGCACCGCGCTGAGTTCGCCCCGGGTCTGCACGTACCCCAGGCCCTGCGGCACCGTCAGCAGGCCCCACATGTACATGTGCATAAAGGCGGTCATGGCCAGCAGCGACGTGGCCGAGAGTGCCGCCACCCAGCGCACCCCACCCGCTGCCGTGCGGCCCGCCGGCGAGCGCCACGCCGCGTTCAGGGGCGAGGCCACGATCAGCATGGCCCCCAGAAAGAGCAGCAGGTGGGTGGGCGACAGCAGCGCCTCAATCCCCACCTCAATGCCCAAGACGGTGTGCCAGGTCAGGTCGCCCACGCCGCCCAGCGCGAAGATGGGCACGCCCAGCGCGGCCAGATGGTAACCCTCGGGAAAGGCTGCCAGCCCCCGGCGTCCCTGGCGCCACCCCCGCGAGGCCAGCCACAGGCACCAGCCTGCCACCGCCGCAAAGCCGCTGTAAAACGCCGCGTGCCAGGGCGTGAAGAAGGTTTCCAGCGATTCCCCGAACTGGTTGTGGGCCCAGCCGTCGGTGAACACGCCGCCCAGCAGCCACCACCCCAGCAGAATGGTCAGCAGGTTCTGCCGCGTGGTGGCGCGGTAGACGGCAGAGACAGGGGCCGCTGCCGTCACCGGCAGGCTCGGAGGCACGGTGGTCATGCAAGGAGTTTAAGGCGCCAGCCCCCGGGCCAGGGAACAACTTGTGCCTACACGGCTGGTCAGATGCGGACGACAACGCCCCGGGCAGTCGCTATGGTCGCCTGGCCCACATGGGCAGGAGGAAAGGCCATGAAAAGAATGTTCGTACTCGCAGCGATTGGTCTCTCAGGTGTGGCGGGGGCGCAGACCTGGGACACCGAACTGGGGAAACTGCAGCTCACCGGCTGCGTCGGCAAACAGGACGGCGTGTACTGCGACTTCAACTTCACGCTGACGCAAAAGCAGACAGCCAGGATGACCTGGTATGTCAGGGACTTCAAAGTCTTCAAGCCGGATGGGACCGCCCAGATTGCCGACAAGGTCGCGTTTGTTGACGGGAAATTCGACAACTACATGAGCAGCACCCAGGAAATCTTTGCGGGCGTCCCCGTGAAGGTTCAGGCCTACTTCAACATCCCCAGCACCACGGCCAGTTTCCGCGCCATGGAAATTGACGAGAAGCGCTTTGAGAACATTGCCATCCGCGCCGAGTCAGGCCGCCCAACCACGCCAGCCACCTTGCCCAGCGCCGCTGGGATCACCGGCTTTTCCCTGAGTCTGAGCAACTGCCAGCTTCAAGGTCAGAACTACGTCTGCACCGCCACCCTGACGCCCACAAAGTAAAGCCCCTGCTGTTCCCGGCCCGCCCTGTGCGGGCTTTTTTTAGCCAAAGTAGCCCAGCAGGTCAATCAAGGTTCTCGCGTAATCGTCCGGCTTGATGCCCCGCTTTTCCAGCTTCACGCTGGGCGGGAAGGTCTGCACCTCGGTCTTGTGCGGGTAGCGCCTCAAGCCGGGCGCGTCGTAATCCAGGCTTTTGTAAGCAAACGTGACCTGCAGGTGCGTCATGGTTTCGCCAATGGTGAGCACGCGCTTGGCGGCGGCCGTTAGCCTCAACTTGGCGAGGTCAATAAAGTTCTGCACCTCGGGGCTGGGCGGGCCGTACTTCTTGCGCAGGTCGCGCTCCACGCGGGAAATGGCCTGGAGGGTGCGGCTCTCGCTGAGGCGGCCGTAGGTGGCAATGCGCGCCTCCTCGTCGCCGTCGAAGTACTCGGGGCTCAGGCGGGCGTCTATCGGCAGGTCAATGGCAATGTTGACGGGGGCTTCCATCTTCTCGCCCTTCAGTTTCGCCACCGCTTCGGCCAGCAGTTCGGTGTACACGTCAATGGACACCGCCTGCACGTGCCCGTGCTGCTCCTCGCCCAGAATGTTGCCCACCCCGCGAATTTCCATGTCCTTTTCGGCCAGCAGGTGGCCGCTGCCCAGGTCTTGCAGGTCGGCAATGGCCCACAGGCGGCGCTGGGCATTTTCGGTCATGCGGGGCGGGTAGAACAGGTAGGCGTACGCGGTCTGGGCGCGGCGGCCCACCCGGCCACGCAGCTGGTACAGCTGGGCCAGGCCCAGGCGGTCACTGCGCTCAATCAGAATCGTGTTGGCCTCAGGAATGTCCAGGCCGGTTTCCACGATGGTCGTGGCCAGCAACACGTCAAAAGCGCCCTGCTCAAAGCCCAGCATGATCTCTTCGAGTTCTTCCTCGTTCATGCGCCCGTGCGCCACGCCAATGCGCGCTTCGGGCACGAGGTTGCGCAGATACAGGCTGCGCGCGCCAATGCTGGCAATGCGGTCGTGGATGTAAAAGACCTTGCCGCCGCGCTCAATCTCGCTGAGGATCGCGTCGCGCACCGTAATCGGGTCAAAGGGCGCCAGCACCGTCTGAATGGGTTTGCGGCCCTTGGGCGGCGTCTGGATAGAGCTCATGTCGCGCAGGCCCACCATGCTCATGTACAGGGTGCGCGGAATGGGCGTAGCGGACAGGGCCAGGGTGTCCACGGCCTTCACGTCCTCGGGAATCTCGATCTTGCCGTCCCTGGTGGTTTCCGGCAGGCCGCGCAGGGCGCGCAGTTTCTCCTTCTGGCCCACGCCAAAGCGGTGTTCCTCGTCCACGATGATCAGGCCCAGGTCGCGGAATTGCACGTCGCCGCTCAGCAGGCGGTGGGTGCCGATCAGGATGTCCACCTTGCCCTGGGCGGTGTCCGCCAGGATGCTCCGCGCCTGCTGGGGCGTGGTAAAGCGAGACAGGCCCTCCACCCGCACCGGCAGGCCCTTAAAGCGCTCCACGAAGGTGGAGGTGTGCTGCTCGGCCAGCAGGGTCGTGGGCACCAGCACCGCCACCTGTTTGCCGTGCCCCACCACGCGGTGGGCGGCGCGCAGGGCCACCTCGGTCTTGCCGAAGCCCACGTCGCCGGAAATCAGGCGGTCGGCGGGGTTGGGCTTCTCCAGATCGCGCATGGTCTCTTTCAGCGCGGTTTTCTGGTCAGCGGTCAGCTCGAACTTGAAGTTCGCTTCCACCTGCTCGTCCCATTCGGGCTGCGGCGGGAAGGCGTTGCCGGGCGTGACCTGCCGCGCGGCGTACTGCACCAGCAGCTTGGCCGCCACCTCCTCGGCGTTCTTGCGGGCCTTTTCCTTGGCCCTGGCCCAGTCTTTCTTGTCAAAGGAACTCAGGGTGGGCGGGTCGTCGGTGGTGCCAGGGTGGCGGCGCAGCACGGGCAGCTGCTCAATGGGCACACTGAGGCGGGCGCCGCCCCGGTAGGCGAGGTTCAGGTAATCGCGCGTGACGCCCAGCACCTTGCGCGTCTCCAGGCCCTCGAACTGCCCAATGCCGTGTTCGGGGTGAATCAGGTAGTCGCCCACATGGAGGCCCAGCGCATCGGTAACTGGTTTGCCGCTGAGGCGCTTGCCGCGCAGCGCGCTGCCGCCCTGGAACCCGTAAATGAGGTCCTCGGTGAGCACCACCGTCTTGTGCTCGGGGATCACAAAGCCGCCCTCGCCCCCGGCGCGCAGGAAGCCCAGGCCGCCTTCGGCCACGCGCGCAATCTTCAGCCAGGGAATCTCGTGCGTGTTCAGCAGCTTGTCAGCCAGGTAGGAGGCGGTGCGGTCGTGGCGCACCAGAATGAGCACGCGGTAGCCCGCCGCACGCCACTCGTCCACGTCGCGCTCCAGGTCCTTCAGGCGGGCGCGGTAGAACGGCAGGGTCAGCAGGCCCGTGTCGAGGTCCGGCAGGTCCAGCGGCGAGCGGCCAAAGCTGGTGACCTCGCGCCCGGCCAGTTTCGGCCACAGGGTATCGGTCAGCACGCCCAGCGCGGACGCGTAGAACTCCGGCGAGTCCAGAAACACGCGACCAGGCAGCAGTTCCAGGCGGGTGGCGTCCCACTTCACTTCGGTCAGGTAATCGGCGGTGGGTTCCAGGGTGAAGCTCTGGGCTTTTTCGCCGGTCAGTTCGCCGCGCTTCATCAGCCGCAGGGTGTCCAGTTCGTCGCCAAAGAATTCGGCGCGCACCCACAGGCCCTCCTCGGCCTCGGCGGGCAGGCCAGAGCCTGCGGCCAGACGCAGTTCCAGCGTGTCGCCCTTGATTTCAAAGCCGGGTTCCTCGCCGCGTTCGTAGCCCAGGCGCTCCAGGCGGTCCAGCAGGCTTTCGCGCGGGTAGCTGCTGCCCACTTTCAGGGTCAGGGCGTGGTCCTCGGGGCGCGAGGGAAACAGGTCCAGCGCCGTGTTCACGTCCAGCACCACATGGTCGTGGCGGGCGTCCCAGTCGCGCAGGCCGGGGTTCACGGTGACCGGGGCGCCCAGCACGCCTGCCGCAGCGTAGCTGCCCAGGCGGTCGGGGGTGGTCAGCAGCACCGTCGGGCCCGGAAACGCCGCGAACAGCGCCGCGCGGGCCACCTGCGGCAACAGCAGCAAGTTTCCAGGCGGGGCGGCGGGCAGCAGTTTGGCCAGATTGGGTGCAGCGACAGTCACGGGGGGATTGTACGCGGGTGGGCGCCAGCCGAAGGCGAGCCAAAAGACTTACGGAAGGCCGGGCCCAGGTACACTCAATTGGATGAAAAGCAACAATTCTGTCCGGGCGAATGGGCCCCTGGTGAAGAAGCTGCTGATGGGGCTGCTGCTGCTGGCAGGCGCCTTTGTGCTGATCAAGAGGCCGCTGATGCCCTGGTCCCCGGCCTACGCCCCAGCGCAGGACACGCAGCGCACCCTGCTGGGCGAGGTGCTCGGATACCGCGGCCCAGTCGAGCGCCTGAGCCTACGCTACAGCAGAGAGGCTGGCGTTTCTGACCCGGAGACGCAGCCTTTCGCCACGAAGGTCATTGAGGTGGCCCCGGATGGCCAGAGTGCCCGCATGACCATCACCGTGGTGGGAGACACAACGGTGCGCACCGTGCGGGTGGCGGGCAACACCGTGCTGGTGCTGGACGGCACCAAGGTGTACGAGCGCTACGCCTTTGACGGCCTGTGCCTGCGCCAAGCCGAGAATTTGCGGTTGCAGATCAAAATGGTTCAGACCTGCGACGCCCAGGGCCGCCTGCTGACCCGGGAGATCAGTGGCGAGCGGGGCCGCCAGTCATCGCGCTACGCGTGGGGGTGGAAAGGCCGCAGCGCGGTGGTCACGTTCGGCGGTGGGGCGACTGAGCGCCGCACCTACGATGCGTTTGGCGATGTGCTGCAGATCTCCCCTGCCGGTGGCGCGCCCAAGGCCATCAGGCCCGGCGTGGACGCCAGGGGCAACTGGTTCCTGCTCTCCGACTTTGACCGCTATCAGCTCTACACCTCAGCCCAGGCGGCCTACGACCCGCTGCGGTACTACGGAGCTTTGACGGTGATCCTGCGCGAGCTGACGTACCGCTAGGCCCGGCTGGGGCGCGCGCCCTAGCGCGGGGTCTTGCAGCCGGTCAGCAGGGTCTTGGTATTGACGGTGCTGTTGCCGGTAAAGGTGCTGAGGGTGGCCTGGCCCTGGTGCTCCCACCACTGCAAACCGCCGCGCGCCCCGGCCGGACCATTTAAGCTGGCGTAGCGCGCCCCGCTGGCGCTGAGGGCCTGCGCCAAGCCGTAGCGCGCGCCATTCCAGTCCAGCACGGCGAACATGGGCTGATCGCCAAAGTTCACATACGACACGCTGAGGTTCTTGCCGCCGTCGCAGGTGTAGTGCAGCACGCGGTAGGTCACCTGCACGGGCGGCGTGGCGGCCAGGGCAGGGGTCAGCAGGCTGAGGGCAGTGAGGGCCAGCAAAGACTTCATGCCCGCCACCCTACCCGGCCCCCATGAAGGCTGGGCAAGGGTGCCGTGAGCCGCGCGCGCAGTGGTAGCGTGAATCCATGATGGCTGGCCAGCCCGGCGCGCGGCGCGTGGCCATCTGTGGCGCGGCCCACCGACAGGTCCGGGCAGGAGGTGAACCATTGCTATAGGCAAGAGCCCTGGCAGGCGCACTGCAGATGACCGATTTGGTGTAGCATGGACACTGTTGCCGTGTGAAAGCCAGTGGCTTCCAGCGGCGTTTACGAGCCTGTAGGGGCACGAAAGCCCACACAACTCGTGAATTCGTTCACAGGAGCAAACACATGAAGACCCTCATCCTCGGTGCTGGTTACGCCGGCCTGGCTGTCGCCACCAAACTGAAGCCCACCCCTGGCCTGGAAGCCCTGATGGTGGAGCAAAATGCCTACCACACCTTCGAGACCCGCTTGCACGAAGCGGCGGCCCACAACACCCGCGTGACCCTGCCGCTGACGCCCCTGCTGCGCGGCACTGGCGTGGCGCTGGAGCAGGCCCAGGTGGACCACGTGAACCTCGACGACCGCGAGGTCAAGCTGAAAGACGGCCGCGTGCTCACCTACGACGCCCTGGTGGTGGCGCTGGGTTCGGTCACGAACTTCTACCGCATTCCGGGCCTGGCGGAAAACGCCGCCGAGCTCAAGCAGCTCAGCGACGCCGACGAGATCTTTAACTTCGTCAACCGCGCGTTTTCCAGCGACTACCAGGGCAACCGCGACATCGTGGTGGGCGGCGCTGGCCTGACCGGCGTGGAACTGGTGACCGAACTGGCCCAGCGCGCCCAGCTGCTCAGCAAGGAGCGCGGCCTGCCGCCCTTCAACATCTACCTCGTGGAAGCCGGGCCCAAGATTCTGCCCATTCTGGACGAAGGCCTGCGCGCCAAGGCGCAGAAGACGCTGGAGGAGTACGGCATTCACATCCTGGTGGGCCACCGCCTGATGCAGGCCACCGCCGACACCGTAACCGTGCAGACCGCCAGCGGCGAGCAGAAGATCATCGAGGCCGGCAAGATCATCTGGACCGGCGGAATTCAGGCGCGCGACATCGTGAGTGGCAGCAAGCTGGAAAAAGGCCCCGGTGGCCGCATCGCCGTGGACGACAAGTTGCGCGCCAAGGGCTACCCCGAGGTGTTCGTGATTGGCGACATGGGCCTCGCGCTGAACCAGGACGGCAAGCCGGTGCCCACCACCGCCCAGCACGCCGGGCAGCAGGGCCGCCTGACGGGCAAGAACATCCTGCGCATGGTGCGCGGCGAGGAGCTGGAACCCTACGAGCCCACCACCCTGGGCGAGTTCGTGAGCCTGGGCGGCCTGATGGCCGTGGGCTGGATGAAGCTGCCCTGGAACCAGAAGCTGGCCATCACGGGCGGTATTGCCCACGTCATGAAGCGGGCCAGCGAGTGGCGCTGGCGCGCCAGCATTGACTGAGACGGGTGCCCGTCCCCAAACCCCTGCCCTCTGGCGGGGGTTTTTTTGGTCCTGCCGCCTCTCCCCTGCCTGAGCCATGTGGCCTAGCGGCGCGCATCTGCGGTCCCAGCGCCGGGCGCCACTGCCTACACTTGGGGCATGTCCCGACCCTGGATGCTTTTGGCCCTGAGCGCACTACTGTGCAGCTGCCAGGGCACGTTCGACGCCCACAACGCGCGCCGCGCCGAGAAACTGAAGCAGGACAACGCCCTGTACTACCGCACCGAATGCATTGAAGCCTTGGAACGGACCCGCGCCGTCTCCGCCACGCAGGCCCTGCCCGCCGGGCTGAACGGCCAGACCTGCGCCTCGCCGCTGCTGGGCGACTACGCGCTGGGTGCCGAGCTGACGTCCACCGTCAAAACCAGCCGCATCACCCTGGACCCGCAGCGCCTCAGCGACTACACGCTGGTGGTAACCAGCCTCAGCGGCCAGACCTACGACTATGTGGACCGGGGCGACGCCGAAGCGGCGGCGGAGCAGGCCGGCACCTTTGAGGTGAACCCGGCAGACGTGGTGACCCCCGCCGAGCCGGGCGAGGCCAGCGGCCCCACCGTGGACGAAACGAGCCCGTAACTGGATCGGCTTGACTTGAGGGCTGCTCCGGGGCGAACCCCGGGCGGCCCTCAAGTCGCTCCGAGCGGTTGACAAAAGACCCCCTCACCCCTCGTTGCGGCGCCGCTCTTCGAGTCCCACGAGAGGAGCGCGTCGAGACCCAACATCCTCTTGATGGCATCTGCTCGAAGTGAACTTAGGAAGGCTCCGACACAGTGGGCATGAGCAGGGAAGCTTATGAGCCGCCACTGTCAGAGGGAAGGGTGTCATTCTCCTGTCAGTCCCGTGACTGATCCCGCATGGCCTGACCGTCTCTGCCCAGCAACCCGCCGCTTCAAGTGCCCTCTCCTACCCCCCACGGAAAGCCCCAGGGGTTGGCGTGGGCGCGGGCGTCCACGGTGGCGGCGTCGTGGGTGTGCACTGGCAGGGGAAAGTCCGCTGGGCCCACTGGCACCCGCAGCAGGGGCACGGCAGCCTGCGCGCTGACCCAGTGGGGTTCGCGCACGCGCCCCAGGCCCGGCCAGTCGTAGGGCGGCATGGGCTCAAAGCCGGTGCGGGGCAACACGTAGACCCAGCCGGGCACCAGCAACGCGGGCCCGCCGAGGTGCAGCGGCCTGCGCGGCGCCAGCGACAGAAAATACCCGGTGGGCGACCAGCCCCCCTCCTGCCGCACCTGCACCGCCATATTCAGCATGCGCGCCGTGCGTACCCGGTCGCGCAGGGCGTACATCATGGCCCACAACCCATCCGAGGCCGCGAACACGCCTGTACGCTTGCTGAAGTCATCGGCACTGAGGTCATGGGGCGTTCGGGGCTCAAAGCGGGTAAGGTTCGCCTGCGCAGACCCGTGCAACAGGAAACCCTGGCCCGCCAGCCACTGCAGGAAGTGCCAGCGCGCGACCCCGGCCGGCAGCAGGTCCGGGTCGCGGGCGGCCCAGGCCGCCTCGAACGCCCTATAGGCCGAGGCCGACAAAGAAGCCTCTGGCGCGAGAGAAAATGCGGGCAGCATGGGTGCAGCCTGCCACAGCTGAACCGCCCACACATCCGCCATCCACTCCATAGGCAGACTGGGCTTGACAATCCTCCTACCCAGACGGACTATGTAGACAGACAAGGCTTTGTTGGGACGGCAGCCGTGCGGGACGCCACGCGGTCAACGTCCACCCCTCCCCCCCCATTCTCCCCTTTTCCTGGAGCCCCCATGAACCCCGATCTGCTGCGCGGCAACCTCGACCTGATTCTGCTGACCCTGCTGGAGCCCCAGCCTCTGTACGGCTTTGCCATTATCCAGGCGGCCCGGGAGCGCACGCAGGGATACTTTGATTTCAAGGAAGGAAGCCTCTACCCGGCCCTGCACCGCCTGGAGGCCGAGGGGCTGCTGGCGGCGCAGCCCGGCGAGGTGGGCCGCAACGGCAAACCGCGCAAATATTACGCGGTCACCGATCAGGGGCGGCAGGTGCTGCAGGCCAAACGCCAGGAATTCAGCGCCTTTACCGACGCGGTGGCCCGCCTGGGCCGGAGCGGTACGTGACCGCCCCGGCACATACGTGCGCCCCGGCCCTGGACGCCTACCTGCGCCGCGCCACCTGGGGCCTGCCGGAACAGCGCCGCCAGGAACTGTGGGACGAACTGGAAGAGCACGTCCTGACCCGCACCGACCACCTGCTGCTTTCTGGCCTTTCTCCTCAAGACGCCCTGACCCAGGCCCTGCGCGAACTGGGCCCCCCCAGCCGCGTGACCCTGGGCATGGCCAAGGTGTATTCCATGCCTAAACTCTTTCTTGCCGCCACCACCGCCGCCCTGGGCCTGAGCGCCACACTGTACGCCCTGGCGGGTGGGCGCGAAATGACCTTTACGCTGCCCGTTCTGACCCAGCAGCCGGTGAAACCCTCCTGTGTTCGGGGGACGGTCCCCACATCAACCGGCCTCACCATCGTCAGCCAACAGGGTGGGGTGACGTGCTACACCTTCAATGACGCCAACGCCTACAAAGGCGTGTTTCTGAGCGGCACTGACCTGCAGCAAGCCATCAACGCTCAGGGTGGCAAGGCGACCTTGCAAGGTGCGCGCCTGTCCATTGACCTGCCTGGCCTCACCACAGACGGCGGCGATCTCAATGCCTTGTTCACCAAGGACGGCACACCTTACTACGCCGCGGCCACCGTCGTTGGAACCCTCAGGACGCCTCTGCCAATGACGCTCAAAGACTTCAAAGCGCCGCAGGTTCAGATTGGCAATCTCAAGCTGCAACTGGGACAGCCGGGCACCAACGTGGGCCGGGCCTTTTACAATCCGCTGGCGCTTCACCTCGTCAGCCGGTTGCTTTCTCAGGACGACGCCACACCCCTCAGGACAGTTTCAGGTGGGTGGTTCGCGGCGGCACCAGGGGAAACGCCGCAGGGGCCTGCCCACGTTGTTCAAACCGACCTTCCCAAAGGCGAAGTCGTGATGCTCGTAACCAAGCGGGCCGGAAACGCTTTCATGGCCGACACCGCCGAGGTTCAGGCCGGGGGAAGCGTCAGACTACAAAGCGAAGCTAAAAACATACGGTTTGTGAATGATCCGGCGCAGTTGGGTCCTTACGCGAGCGGCGGTCAGATTAATGCCCTGCTGGTGCAGATCAGCAATACGCCGCTGAACGAGCTGCCCTCGGCCATCTTTCTGCCCAAGCAGGCGACCAGCAGCGCCCGCTAACCCCCCTGGCGCCCAGACCATTCTTCCAGCAGGTACTGGAGTCTGGTCTGGGCGTTTTCCTGGCTGCCGTACACGCTGCGCCGCAATTCGCCCCCCGGCGCAAAGGCCAGCCAGTGCGGCGTGCCCTCGGTCTGCCACGCGCGGGCGAGGTCGCCGCTGAGGTCCAGGGCCACTGGAAAGGGCAATTTGGCGAAATCCCGCGCGAATTTGACCAGCGTCGGCTCAACCGCTTCGCGCGGCAGCAGGCGGTGACCGAAGCTGGTGTGCACCGCCAGCAATTGCACCTGCGCCCCAAACTCGGCGTGCAGCCGCTTCAGGAAGGGAATGCCCCGTGAGACACAACCCGGGCATTCCAAATTGAATGTCATCACGAGACCCGGCTGGGGCCACTCGGCCGGTGGGGGCACGGCGTGGCCATGTACGAAGTCGGGGGGAGCGGGCCAGTCCATACGCGAACCCTACCGCGCACCACGTCACGAAGACATGAATACTGCGCCAACCGGCGCAATCTTGGGCTGAGCCACCTGGCGCAGATTCGCATCAACCCCACTTGCCCCTTCCGGCTTAGCTCCCTGTGCAGATGGACAGTCGGCTTTCTAAGCCAATTCTGTCATTTGCGTAATAGATGACATTGTTCTATAATCTACATATCCGCTATCTACGGATCGGCGGGCTTGTGCCGCGTGCCAGAGTTGGTCTCTCTTTCCTGACTCTCCCAAACGGCCCTACCCAGAACCAGCGTTCCAGCGTGCGTTGACGCCCGAATCGTCGCAACCGACGAGGGCGCTCGCTATGCGGACGTGACGACCTCCCTTGTTCTGCCTGACCCGTAGGCAGCCTCTCCACCAGCAGAGGTGATTATGTTATTTACGTATTTTTTCCAAGCACTAAGATTTATGTTGCCTTCGTTCGACGCTGACCATGGGACAGGGGATTGGCAACCTTCCTAACTCTGCTTGCTTCGCTTGAATTCGCTGCATTGAAGGCCCTTATTCTTTCTGCGTGCCAGCGTCTGACCTTTTGCACCTTCAGGATCTGCTAGAGAGAGGAGAAACGGAGTTGCTGGCTATTCACGTGATTCAACAATCGCGGTCCGTGACCTCTCAGGACGATCCTCTCGTTCTACGCAAGTTTTTAGCTAAAGTCCCACAATCGTGGAGGAAGCAGGGCACCTGGCCACTTGCTCTGGCCTGGGTCGGTCTCAGAGCGGTTGACTCGGACCTGATTCAAGAAGCCCTGGCCAATGGTCTCAACGTCCATGTTGACTTTTTCCTGGGCATCCTGGCCGGGCGGCGCAGTGAGACCCAACGTGCCGCCGAGCTGGCCGCAGCAGAGTGTTCTGGTCAGGATCCCGTGCTTCGCGCCATTGCTTTACAACTCGCCGCTGGCGCGGCGCGGGCGCGGCGGGACCCGGACTGGGAGGCCGCCTTCCACCGCGCGATTGAAGGCGCGACAGGACGCGACCGGGGTATTGCGCGGTGCCGCTACGCAGGTGCTCTGAGTGAGTTCCCTGGCCGCGCCAAATCGGAGTACATCAAAGCGTTACCGGATTTACGCAGTGACCATTACAGCATCAGCGAGATCTGGAACCGCGTCGCGTACATCGACCTTCACGCCGGACAGTATAAAGACGCAGCCCACGCCTTTGATCGCGCGCTAGAAGCTTCCTTGCGTCAAAAAGAGCGCCGATCAGACGGAATCATCTATGTCGGGATGGGGTCTGTTTTTGGGGCCTTAGGCGCTTATCCGCGTGCCCTCCATCAGTTCAGGAAAGGGCTGGGCCAGAGCGCCAGCATCAGCCAACACTACGAGATGCGGATCGCCATCGCGTTGACGCTGGCGGCGATGGGCCTGCGGGCACAAGCGCTAGAAGAAGCCACCCTGATGGCCGCCGAGGTGGCCGAGGCAGCCACAGAGCCTCAGCCATGTCTCTCGATCCTGGCCGCCATGCGCCTGCTCAACGGCGACGTGCCCGGCGCTGAGGAAGCGCTGGCACAAGCGCCTATACACAATGAGCTTGACCGTCTGCGCTGGCATGTGGTGCGCGCTGAACTGGACCGCCGGGCCGGGAACGCGGCAGGGGCGCAGCGGTCCATGGATCAGGTGAATGTCAACCTGATGCGAAATGTCCGTAGCACGGGCCGCCTCTTCCCCGAGGTGTATACCCTGCGCGGCGTGGTGATCGACACGCCGCCGTGGACCGTGCGCTGCAGCCTGGCCGGCCCTGTGCGGCTCTGGATGTACGACATCGAATTGCCGCTGCGCTCCACCCGCCCCGCCGCCGGACTGCTGGCGCTGCTGGTCACGCACGGCGGCCGGGTCTCGCGCGAGCGGGCGCTGGACGCCCTGGACCTGCCCGGACGCACGCCAGACGCCCGCCGCAAGGCCCTGAGCGCCGCTGTGGCCGAACTGCGCGAGGTGCTGGGCTGGCCGGAATCGGTGGCTGTGCAGGGGGGCGTGCTGGCCCTCAGCGAAGAACCGGTGTGGCTGGAGCCGGAGTACCCAGCCCCAGGCCGCGAGGACCTGTTCTGCGAGGGGCGCTATGACCCCTGGGTGCTGGAGTGGCGATCTGAGCGCCTGATACTCAGCTAAAGCGACAGGAGAATCGCTTCTCAAAAACACGGACGTTTCGTGGACACCCGCTGCGCACAGTGGAGGCATGTCGGTGCCCCTCCAGCCACACGATGAAGTTCCACTTCCTGAGCAGCTGTTCCGCCTTTCGCGGCTGCTGCGCACGGCCCCCAGGTCGGCTGAAGACCTGGCCGTTGCCACCGGGCAATCGCCCGAGACCACGCAAGCCCAGCTAGGACTGCTGCAGACCCTGGAACCGACCTTGCAGGTGCTGCCGGGCACGCCGCCGCTGTACGTGATCACCGGGGACTGGACGGCCGCCGAGCGCCTGACCCTGCGCCGGGGCCTGGGCGCCCTGGCCGAACGCGGCGCCGAACCCACCGCGCCGCTGCGCGAGCTGGCCGCGCGCCTGAGTGCCCCGCTGCCCGCCCACGTTCAGGCGGCGCTGCCCCCGCTGGCCGTTCCCGCCCAGCAGCCCCTGCACCTGGCCGAGGTGCTGCCGCTGGTCACCCAGGCGTGGCTGGACGGCCGGGGCCTGCGCTTTGACTACCTGCGGCCGGGCCGCGCCCACTCGCGGCGGCGCGTGACGCTGCAGCCCGTGCTGGTGCACGCGCACCCGGTCACGCTGGAGCCGCTGCTGACGGGCCGCGAGACCACTGGGCGCCGCGCGCAGCGCACCTTCCGCCTGGGCCGCATGCTGGGGGTGACGGTGCTGGAGGGGGCCCCCACTCCGGCGCCTGTGCCGGCCCCGCCCACGCCGCAGGGCCCAAGCCTCACCGCGCAGCTGCGTTTTGTGGGGCGGGCCCGTCTGCAGGTGCTCGAAGGCCGCTTTGCCCATCTGAGTGAGCCTCTTATCCATGCCGACGGCAGCGTGGAGGTCACCCTGCAGGCGCCAGCTGGCAGCCGCAGCGTGCTGCCCTGGCTGCTGAGCTGGGGCGCTGGGGTTCAGGTGCTAGGCCCCGCGCCCCTGCGCGAGCAGTGGCAGACCGAGCTGCGCGCCGCGCTGGCCGCTGCCGAGGCCGCGCCGCCAGCCGACGCTGGGGCTGCCTGATCAGGGACCCCTCTGATGGAACAGCCAGGGTGGGAAGAGCGTCACTCTGCTTTCTTATCGCCGTCGTCCTGTCTGTTCTGGTGTTCGCTCGCCAGAAGCTCTCCGAGGCTGCGAGTCCGCTCGCTCCTCGCCTTGGGCTCACCTGCGTTCCGTCTGAGGGACTACCTGTCAGGCCAAGGGGGCCCGCACGGATGGATACCGTACGGGCCTTCCTGACTGGCTTTAGTCCTGGGCCTCCTGGGCGTCGGCCCAGGCGGTCACGGCCGCGCTCTGGTAGGCGGCCAGCCCCGGGCGGGCCTGATCAATGGTGCGGGTGAAGCGCTCGTCCTGCACCCACATCTGGGCCAGGCCGCGCATCATGGCGGGGGGGGCGTCGTAGTAGCGACTGTGGATATGGGCGTGGTGCTGGGCGGCCACCGCCTGCGCCTGCGGGCTGTGGGGCGCCGCGCCCGCGTCCATCAGGGCCACGTACTGCCCCTGGATGCCCTGCATCTCGGCCTTGATCGCCTCCCAGTCGGCCCTGGTGTAACGGCCCGTGCGGGCCTTGCTCTGACGGTAGGCGTCAGTCTCACCCCAGCGGGCCTGGACCTCGGGTTCGTACTGTTCGGGATCGAAGCCGTCAAACACGGCCTTCACGTCTTCATTGCTCATGGGTGCTCCTGGTGCGTTCAGCATCGCCTGAACGGCGTCAATGGTGGCCTGGGTGCGCCGCTGCCCTTCTTGCAGCAGCAGCAGTTGCGTTTCCAGCGCGCGGCGCTGCTCGGCGGGCGGGGCGTCCAGCAGGCGCGTGACCTCGGCCAGGGGAAAGCCCAGCTGGCGGTAGGTCAGCGCGGCGCGCAGCCGGGCCAGATCGGCGGGGGTGTACAGGCGGTAATTGCCCTCGCTGCGCTCGCTGGGGCGCAGCAGCCCAATCTCGTCGTAGTGGTGCAGGGTGCGCACGCTGATGCGGGTCAGCCCCGAAACCTCGCCCACGGTCCAGCGGGGGTTCTGTGTGGGGTCCAGTGGCCCTCACCTCCTTTCTGTGGGCAGCGTAGGCCCTGACGCCGCGTGAGGGTCAAGAGGGGCTAAAAAAAGTGGCACAGTGGGGGGCATGGTGAGTGGTCTGTCTCCGGCGCCCGGCCCACGGCTGGTCGGCCAGGCATGACCACCCCCAGAGAGCACGCCGAATTTCTGCGGCCCGCTGGCCTCGTGGGCGTGGAGGTGCTGCGGGCGCACTTCATCACCCACGCGTACCTGCCGCACGCCCACGACACGCTGGCCGTGGCCCTGATCGATCAGGGCGCCGAGCGGTACCGCTACCGGGGCGAGGCGCTGGTCGCCACCGCCGGACAGGTGGCGGTGGTAGTGCCCGGCGAGGTGCATACCGGCGCAGCCGCCACCCCCGAAGGCTGGCGCTACCGCGTGGCCTACCTGGACGCCGCGTGGCTGCCGCCCGAGGTATACACCCACGGCTTTCGCGCCCCCGTGCTCAGCGACCCCGAACTTCGGGCCGCGTGGCAGACCGCCCACGCGGCCCTGACTGCCCCTGGCGCCACGCCCCTGGGCCGCGAAACGCTGCTGCGCGGGGCCCTGGACCTGCTGCTGACGCGCTGGGGTGGAGCCAACTGGCGGCCCCCGCGCGCCGATCCTGCCGCCGTGCGCGACACCCGCGCCTATCTGGACGCCCACCCGGAAACCAATCTGAACCTCTCGGCGCTGGCCGCGCGGGTGGGCCTGAGCCCCTCGCACCTGTCGCGGTCCTTCCGCGAGGTGGTGGGCGCGCCGCCCCACGCCTACCTGCTGGGGGTCCGGGCCGCGCGGGCCCGCGACCTGCTGCGCGCCGGGCAGGCGATCAGCGACGTTGCCCTTGACCTGGGATTTGCCGATCAGGCGCACCTGACCCGGGTATTTCGCCGCGTGATGGGGGTGCCCCCTGGGGCCTACCTGCGCGCGCCGCGCCACAGCAGCATTGTTCAAGACAGCGACCCTGGCAGGCGATAGTGTCACGCGCATGAGCGCGTTCTGGCAGGGGTTTCGCCTTCTTCTTCCGCTGTGGCCGGGGATGATTCCCTTTGCAGTGGCCTACGCCGTCACGGCGCGCGGCGCGGGCCTGAGTCTGTGGGACACCTGCCTCATGAGCCTGACCGTGTTTGCCGGGGCCAGCCAGTTTGCGGCGGCCGGGCAGTTCGTGGGGGGCCAGTTGCCGCTGGCGCCCGCCCTGGCACTGGTAGGCACCACCTTTTTGCTGAATGTGCGGCACCTGCTGTACGGCCTGAGCCTGTCACGCACCTTGCCCCTGCGCGGGGCCCAGCGCGCTGTGGCTGCCCAGTTCCTGACCGATGAAGCGTTCGGCATGGTCACGGTGGCGGGCCAGCGGGGCGCCGCGCTGGGGTTTGCCTTCCTGCTGGGCGCCGAGCTGAGCCTGTACGTGGTCTGGAACGCCTCGACGCTGCTGGGCGCACTGGCCGGGCAGGTCCTGCCCTCGCCGGCCGCGCTGGGGGTGGGCGTGATTTTCCCGCTGGCCTTTCTGGGGCTGCTGGTGCCGCTGCTGGGCAGCCGACACGCGGGCGTGGTGGCGCTGGCCGCTGGGCTGGGGGCCTGGGCGCTCTCGGGGCGGGTGCCAGGGGGCGTGCTGATTCTGGCGGTGGGGGTGGGCGGCGCGCTGCTGGGGGCGTGGCTGACCACCCGCCGCGCGAACGGGGCCGCCGCATGAGCGCCTGGGCCGTCATCCTGCTGATGTGGGCCGTGACCTACCCGCCGCGCCTGCTGGGCCTCCTGCTGGGCCGCGTGCAGTTGCCGCCGTTCTGGCAGGCCTTCCTGCGCTTTGTGCCGGTCAGCGTATTTGCCGCGCTGATCGTGCCCGAGGTGCTGGGCAGTCCCGAGTGGGCGCGGCGACTCCTCGGCGTGGGCACAGCGGGGCTGCTGTATGCGCGCGGGGTGGGGCTGGCCCCGGGGCTGCTGGTGGGCTTCGGGGCCTACTGGGCCGCGCGACTGGCCGGGCTGTAACCGCGTCCCTGTCCACGGCGGCGCCCGCGCTATGCTGGGCAGCGCATGACGGCTCAAGGCGGCAAGGTCATTGATGGAAAATACGAGGTCCTGCGCGAATTGGCCGTGCAGGGGCCGGTCACGCTGTCTGAGGTGCGCGCCGCCGAGGGGGTCACCCGGCAGGTGGCGTGGTTCACGGTGGCCTCGCCCGCCGACCGCCAGGCGTTTCACACCTACCGCGCCGCCCTGCGCGCCCTGGCCCCGGCCGGGCTGACCGATGTGGTGGCGCGGCCCGGGGCCTACTACGCGGTGTGGCAACCCGTGGCCGGGCAACCGCTGGAAGCGGCGCTGGCCCAGAAAGGTCGGGCGCAGGAACTGGTGGAGGGGGTGCAGGCGCTGGCCACCGCACTGGCCGCGCAGGGCTACGCCCTGGATGACGCCACGGTGGTCGTGGACGGCACAGAGGCGCGCGTGGCCTACCTGACCCCGCTGGCCACCCCGCGCACCCCCGAGGACATCTCGGCGCGCAATGCCCGCACCCTGGCCCCGCTGAAGGGCGTGAAGGTGAAGCGCCCGCGTGAACCGGGCGGCTGGCTCACCTTTGTGCCGGGCCTGCTGCTGCTGGGCGGGGCCGTGTATCTGGGCGCGCAGGCCGTCCAGATTTACCTCAACCCCCCCGTGCGCGAGGTGCTGGGCGTCACGGGCCAGGAGGCGCGGGCGGCGGCCAAGGTGCTTGTGGGGGCGGGTTTCCGCGTGAACTTCGTTGAGGGGCAAGCCGGGGGGCGGGCCATCGGCTCGATCATCCGGCAAGAGCCCCCGGCGGGCACCAACCTGCCGGTGGGGCGCCTCGTGACCCTGACGATCAATAACCCGCCGGCCATTGAAGTGCCGCGCCTGGAAGAAATGAATCTGGCCCAGGCGCGCGACGCCCTGAAAGACCGCGCCATGGCGGTGGGCAAGGTGGTCAAGGTGGACGGCACCCTGACCAGCACCCCCGAAGGCCGCATCGTGGCGCAGCTGCCCGAAGCGGGGTCCAGTGCCCAGCAGGGCCAGCCGGTGCAGCTGATGGTGAGCACCGGCATTCAGGGCAAGGACACCTTCTTGCCCAACGTGGGCGGCATGACCTTCGAGCAGGCGCGCGAATACGCCCGGGCCGCCGGGCTGGTGGTCACCACCGTGGTGCCGCAGCCCAGCGACGCCCGCGAAGGCACCGTGCTGGAACAGTCGCCCGCACCTTTTGCGCGGGTCAAGGTGGGCAGCCCGGTCAAGCTGACGGTGGCGGCGCCGCGCTACAGCGCCCCCAGCCGCCCGGCCGGCAGCCTGCCCCTGCCGCCGGCCCCACTGCCTGAGGAACCTGTGACGCCTGCCGAACCCGAACCCGCCCCCGGCGAGGACACGGCGCCGCAAGACGTGACACCCACCCCCACGCCGCAGGAGATTCCGGCAGAGCCCGCCCCCGCCCCCCGCACGGTGCGCTTTGCCTACACCTTCCCCAGCGACCTGCCGGAAGGCACCTACACGCTGGTGGTGCGCGACGATACGGGTGAGCGCCCCCTGGACTTCCAGTACGACGCCGCCGGCCTTGCCGGGCAGTCGGCCAGCGCCACGGTGACGGTGACGGGCGACGCGGTGTTCGTGGTGCAGCGCGACGGCCAGGATTACCTGACCGTCACGCCGGGCAGCCCATGATCTACCTGGATTACGCCGCCACCCACCCCATGACCCCGGCGGCGCTGGCGGCCTATGCCCAGGCGGCGGCGCTGCCCGGCAATCCTGCCAGCGTGCACGCGGCCGGGCAGGCGGCGCGCGAGCGGCTGGAAGAGGGGCGCGCCCGCGTGGCCGCCGCCCTGGGCGTGGACCCGCGCACAGTGACGGCCAACAGCGGCGGCACTGAAGGCGACAACCACGTCCTGTTCGGGGTGGCGCGCGCGTGGCAGGACGCACGCGGGCGCCCCGGCCACCTGATCACCACGCCCACCGAGCACTCGGCGGTGCTGGCCCCGGCGCGGGCCCTGGCGGCGCAGGGCTGGGCGGTGACGTGGCTGACGCCAGACCGCTTTGGCCGCTACGACCCTGCCGAACTGGCCGGTGCCCTCCGGGACGACACCGCGCTGGTGTCCATTCACCACGCCAACAACGAACTGGGCACGGTGCAGGACACAGCGGCGCTGGCCGCTGCGGCCACCGGGCGCGGCGTGCCGTACCACACCGACGCGGTGCAGGCCCCTGGGGTGCTGCCGCTGGACCTGCTGGGCTGGGGGGTGAGCTACGCCACCTTCAGCGCCCACAAGTGGGGCGGGCCCCGGGGCGTGGGCTTTCTGTACGTGCGCCGGGGCACGGCGCTGCCGCCCGTCACTCTGGGCGGCGGGCAGGAAGGGGGCCTGCGCCCCGGCACCCAGGACACCGCCGGGGTGTACGCGGCGGGCGTGGCGCTGACCGAGGCTGAGGAGAGACGCCCAGCCACCCACGCCCATCTGCTGGCCCTGCGCACGCGTTTTCTGAACGCTGCTGCCTCTATTCCGGGCCTGCGGGTGAACCATCCCCCGGACGGCAGCCCCAAGGTGGTCAGCGTGACGGTCCCTGGCGCCGACGGCGAGGCCCTGCTGATGAACCTGGACATGCTGGGCGTGTGCGCCAGCGCGGGCAGTGCGTGCAGTGCCGGCACCATGCAGCCCAGCCATGTGCTGACCGCCACCGGCCTGAGCGAAGCCGACGCCCGCGCCTCGGTGCGCTTCAGCTTTGGGGCCGCCACCACCCCGGCCGAAGTGGACGCCGCCGCCGCCGCGCTGGCGCAGGCAGCGGCGTGGAGCCAGGTTTAGCCAAGGCGCCCGACGTTGATCTGGAGCTCAACCAGGCGAAGCGCGTCTCCAACCTAGGACGTTGAATTGGAAGAGAAGACTGTTCGGTGCCTTCCTGAACAGTGGCGAAGCCTGGGCCCTGCGTCGTGTCGCCCGGGCCCTCACGTGCCGCCGCCCTTCATGCGGCCGGTGCTGAAGGCTTCGGCGCTGACCATGCTTGCCCTGAAAACGCTACAAGGGCCGAAGCTGGTTGGCGAAAAAGACGCCACGTCCATATAGCCGATATTGGTTAACTTCAGACGCCGGGCTTCATCCAGAAAACCCTGGGAAGCGAACGTTGGATGCCACGGCGAAATGGCCAAGCGAAACAATGGCGGCACGTCCTGCGGCAGCCTCAACTCGTATCGCTCGATATGGCTGACGACTTCCTCGCCTTTATAACTCAGTCTGGTTTTAAATTGAGATCTTTTCCGGTCGAAGTAATCATGTGGCTTCCCCAGCTGAAGGACATAATACGGCGTTGGTGTGTGAAATCTCTCGCCGTCTTGGCAGAACTCGACCGGGTAAGTTTGTAATTGCACATTCGAGAGTGAGCGCGCCACCTCGTAAAATTTTTCGGAGACGACAAGCAGTGAGATGCTGGTGGTTCGCAGCCAGTCAAGCTCGACGATTCTCTTATTCCAGACTTCGAATTGAAAACGCACTGTCCCAAGAGACTCGCCTAAATCGTAAGCCCTTGAATCAAAGGTGAAGTCCGAAGTCAAGGTAATGTCACTCGGAATTTCCATATCCGTCCACACTTCGCTTGACCGATTTTCGATGATATAGACCTGCTCACTCATTTAATTCGTCCCTTGCCACCACTCGTGGTCTCAGACATCATGGGCACCTTGCCATCGAGAATCCGCTGCTTCAGCGTGGCCTCAACGGCCTGAAGCTCGAAGCGGAGCGCGGCCTGTAACTCGGCCAACCGGGGATGACCTGAATTCCAGGTGGACATCGGCCCGAAATCTGCTTCCAGGGTCTGTTGAGAGTTTTTGAGGGCCGGGCGCACCACCGTTGCGTCATAGTCGGCGTGGTGTGACCAGTGACCGACTTCCTGGCCGTCGAGCAACCGGTACAGCTTCTCCATCGGCATTTCATGGTAGTTGGTCATGCGGTCCGGGCTATACCCAATCAGCTCCATCGCCTTGACACACAGCGGCTCGGAGGTACTGACCTTATCGGGAATGAGGTGGTGCAGGGTGTGGCCGTCGCGGCCAAAATCGATGTCCGGGCGCGCACCGGGGTCCAGCTGGTACTTCTGAATGTAATCGTACGTGATACGGTTGGTGGGATTGACCTGCACGGTGCCGTCCGGGCGAACCAGCAGAATCGCGGACTTCATATCGAACGTGCCGTCCGTGTTCAGGCGCCCGACCACCTTGCGCCCGCCCTCCACCTCAAAAGTCACGTAGGGGTCGGGCAGCGCGAAGGCGTCAAAGGGCTTGCCCAGTAGCGCTTCGATTTCATCGTGGTTGGCATAGAGCTTCTTGCGCCCTTCAAGCAGGCTGTCATCCACGATGGTGCGCCCGTCGGCGCGCGGGGCGGCCTGTTGATCGTCCTGGGACAGACGCTGAAGATCATGGGCTTCTTGCAGCAGTTGCTGCCGGCGCGGCGGGTTCGCCGGCAACGCGTCCGCCTCCTGAACGCACCAGTTCGTCCTCTCCTCGGGTTTGACGGCTTCGGTGTTCAGTTCCTAGCGTCGCCCAGCCAGCTCTGCAGGCGATTTTTTAGCTGCCCGAGCAGACTGGTTGCTGCCCAGGCCTGCACGGCGGTTCTGGCATCAAAGGTGCCAGCCTTTCGCACCGCACTGTTGCCTGATCCTTCAATTCGAAATCAATTCCAGGGGCAGCAGCGGCGACTGCACCGAAACCTTCAGGCCGCGCCGCTGGGCCAACGCGGACAACCCAAGAGCCGGCAGGCACACCCAGGCCACGGGCTTATTTCGAAACGCCTCGTCCTGGCGGTAGTGCTTGATATGCCGCTCCAGCGCCAGACGCACTTCATCGTTGAATCCCGCCTCGTCGCCGGACACGAGACGGGCCATCATGCCCGCCTCGCACTGGGCCACCTCAACGGAATACGCCTGATCTTCAGGGTCCAGACCCGGCGCCTGCATGGCGTCAAAAGCAGCCAGGATTTTTGTCATGGCGTCCGGCGAGCGGGTGTACATGGCTTGCGCGGCTTCGACCTGGAGAGTGCGGTAAGCGGGCGCTTTGGTTGAGGACGCCGCAAAAGTGGAGGCAAAAGACCGCATGAGGACTTCCTCCTTGAGGAACGGCTCTTCCCAAAGCAGGGTGAGGTAAAACGCTTTGAACCAGTGACCTGGCGAGGAAGAACTGGTGGGGCCGGTAGTCGTGCGCCCAATGCTCATTACGTCGCCGGGAGGCTTGGGAATCAGGACTTCTAGCTCTTTTGCACCTTTGGGAAACAGCGCGAGATAAAGCGCATATGCTTCGGCGTTTCCGGCCAACCACATCATGTCACCGCATTCGGAGTCCGACGCGCGTCCAGCGAGCACCAGCAGGGCGGCCAACGTATAAGCCTTTGTCGCCAACCAGTTGAGGTCATGCCCTTGCCTCTCTACGCCCGCCAGGGACTCGTGAACCGACTGACGGTACCAGACGATGTCTTCTTCTAAGGTCTCGAAAACGTAATCTTCAGCCAGAATGTGACTCACGGCGAACCTCCCAGTGGATTCAAGTCAAACTCACGCACCACCACTTGAGTCACATCATTTTTCACGGTCACTTGACCAGTTCGTCCGTCTGTCGTGCGTGTGGTCACGACGGGCGCCCGCACCTCCATATAGTTCACGCTGCCCTGCTCATAAGCACCGTCCAATGCCCGGCCGACAGATTTGAGTTCAGTGTTTCGGTTCTGAACCATATTTTTCAAGATATCGGTGAAATAGTCTTTGCTCCCCTGTTCAGCAAATTCGCCAGATTCGATGCGGCGGCGGCCCAGAGGACTCGAACCGCCTTTAGCCTCAATCACGATGTATTTCAGCTGACCGTTGGCATCCTTCACCCGCCACACCTGATCAAAGTCTCCTGAGCGTGACGGCGCCCCTGGCGGCGGGTAAATCAGATCAGACTCGGGGTATCGCCCCTTGATGTAACTGGTGCCAGCCAATTCGCCCAACCCACGGCTTTCCTCCCGAATCTGCTGCTCCAGCACTTTCATGCGCGCCAGGTCCGCTTCCGTAGCCCCTAGGCCCTTGAGTTCCAGCATGTCTCGTTCCTGCTGCGCCAACGCGCGGCGGTCCAGTCGCTCACGTACCTCGTCTTGCAACCTGACGTCTTGATTGTCACGCTGTCCCACCACTAGGTCGTTCTCCCAATCGTGTTTGGTTGCGTCGCCCTTCTTGGCTGGAATGGTGGAATCACCCGTGATTTCAAAGGCCCGACTGGTTTCGTTGTAACGCATCGGTGCGTTGTTCTTGCTAGCGTACAAGATAGGACGGCGCGCCCCTTCGCGGAGTACCCACTGGTAACCTTCGGGTGCATCGGGCCACCCGAGTTCCTTGGCCGCCACATGACCGCGCTTGAGCCGCGTGTCCACCTGCCCCACGGTGTCAGGCGTGTTCTCCACGCTGCTTTTGGCCTTCTGAGCGAAGTCCTTGGCATAGACATCTGCCAGGTCAGCCTGATCCAGCAGTTGCTGGCGTTTCAAGGAACCCTCGGGGAATTGTTTGGCCTGCTGGCGAAGATCAGCCCCTGTGGTCAGGTGCTTCTCCGCTTCGGCGGTCAGTCGAGCGCGTTCCGTGCCGGGTTTGGGACTGGTGGGCTCAAACCCCAGCAGCTCTTTCAATTTGGTGCGGGTGCGGCCCACCAGACTGTTCTCGGCCCGCAGGTCGCGGGCCACAGATTCGTGCTGAGCGCGGGTGGCAGGCGTGACCTCCGGCCCCACCTCCACGCGCGTGCGGCCCTCTGTGTATCCCTTGACCGAGGCGTGGTCGCCGCGTACGTGAGGATTTACCTCGGTGGGTACCACGCCGCGCCGGTTGCCGGTGACATTGTTCACCCGGTCGCCCAGATTCGCGCCGAAGTGTTCGCCCGCCGCGTGCGCCCGCGTCTGCAGTTGCCCGGCGCGGCCGGGCAGGCGGGTGGTGGCCGCGCCCACGCCGGTGCCAATGGCCATCATCATCAGGGTTTCGGGGTTGGAGAGGTTCTTCAGGGCGTCGCCCAGCGAGGCCCCGTTCATCAGGTCGCCCAGCACGTTACCGCCCAGGTCAAAGGTGGTGCCCACAGCGAACGTACCCGCCTTCTGGGTCAGGCCGCTGCCCAGCAGGCCCGCCGTGCTCAGCTTGCCTGCAATCAGGCCGCCCGCGCCGCCCAGGGCCCCGCCCACCGCGCCGATCAGGGCGGCCTTGCCCACGCCATCAAAGAGGCTCTTCTGGAACTTGGCCTCCACGCCAATATTGTCAATGGCGTTGTTGCCCATCTGAATCACGGCCCCGCTGGCAGCCCCCACCAGCGCGCCGCCCACCACGGCGCCAATGGCCCCGGCGGCGGCCCCGGCGCCCAGGGCCCCGGCCATCGCCCCCACCGCGCCGATCACGGCGGGGCCCGCCACCACGGCCACCACGATGATCACGGCGACCATCAGGGCAATCTTGACCCAGCCTTTCCAGCGCGGCTGCACCTGGGCGGCGGCTTTTTCGGCATTCTCGCGGATGGCCGCGTCTTCCTGCGGAAAGTTGCCGCGCAGGCCCTCGCGCAGCGGCGGCAGGGTGGCGCGCAGTTCCTCGGGCAGGCCCTTCAGGGCCCTGGCGTACAGCTTTTCCAGGCCCTGCTCCAGCGACTGTATGGCTTTGGCGGTGCTTTTCGAGTCCTGCTGGCTGCCCTGCGTGTGCGCCCTGGTCAGCCCCTGGAACAAGGAGAGGGCCTGCGAGACCACGGCCTGCGCCGAGCGGTCAAAGCCGCCTGCCTGCGCCGCCCCCTGCTTCAGGCCCGCCTGCGCGGTGCCCGCCAGCGTGCGCGCCGTCTGGTCGGCCCCCTGGGTCAGCCCGGCGGTGATGCGGGCCGTGCCCTGCGTAAAGCTGAGCTGCGCGCGGCGCACCCCCGCTGTAATCCCGCTCTGGGCCTGGGCCAGTGTCTGTTTCAGGGCGGCGGGGTCCGGCGGCTGCAGGTGGCCCACCTGTTGCCCAAACGTGCCCAGTTGGCCCTCCAGTTGCCCGGCCAGCGCCGCCACGCTGCGCCCCAGGGCGGCGCTGGCCCCGGTGGCCTGCTGCCCCAGGGCCGCGCGCTGCGCCTGCGCCTGGGTGGCAATGGCGGCGATCTGCGCGCCCTGGGTGGCGTCCAGGCCGCTTAAAGTGCCGGCCAGCTGGGCGCGCAGGGCGGCCTGGAGGCTGCTGTAGGCGCTCAGGGCCTGCTGCCGGGCCTGCCGCTCGCGGGTGCTGAGGCGGCGCTCGGCGGCGTCGAGGTGCTGTTTCAGGAGCTTTTCCGTGTCTTTCAGGGCCAGGTCAATGTTGTTCAGGTCCTTGTCGAGGCCGCCGCCCGGGGCGGTGAGCTTCTGGGCCTCGTCCTCGGCCTGTTCGCGGAAGCCGGGCGCGTAGGCGGCGCCCACCTCCCGCGCGGCCCCCGCGCGGGCCTTCCACTTGTTGTCGGTGAGGGGACCGTCCAGCAGGCTGTCGTCCTGGCCGGTCACGTTCGCTTCAAAAGCGCGGGCCTGCTCCTCGGCGCGGGCACGGGCCTGTTCGCCCACCTCGCTGCCCGCCTGGGCGTAGTCGGGCTTCAGGCGCTCGTATTCGGCACGCACGGCACTCTTCTGGGTCTCAGCAGCGGTGCGCGCACCCTGCAGGGCGCGGGTGTGCTCGGCCTGCAGCACTGTTTTGGCGGCCTGGGTCGCTGCGGGCAGGGCGGCCAGGGCAGCGGCCTTACGCGCGCCCAGCTGGGCCGTGGACAGCGCCGAGCGGGCGCGGGCCCGAGCTTTCTGGACGGCAATGCCACGGCGCACCGCCGCTTGCTGCGTGGCAGCAGCCCCAGATACCCGGGCGGCGGCGCGCGTGGCCTGGGCACGCACCTGCTTCTGGGCGCTGCCCGCGTGGCGCTGAACCCCAGCCACCTGGGCGTGGCCACGCTTCACAAAGGCGGTGGCCAGGGCGCTGGCGGCCTTGCGGCGGGCGGCCAGCTTTTTCATGGCGGCGGTGTGCGACACCCCGGCCGCCCGCAGCTGGGCCTTGTCCAGTTGGGGCGCGGCGAACTGCACCCTGGCAGGGCCCGTGGTCTTGGCCGGGACCGGCCGGGGCGCGGCGATATTCAGTGGGGCGCTGGGCAGGGGCGCGGTCTGGGCCTGAGGGACTGCCGCGACAGGGACCGGTTTGGGCGCGGCCAGGGGTGCGGGCGCCCCCTGCAAGGCTGGTGGCTTGAGCGCCTGCGTGGCGCGCTGCTGCGCCGACGCGAAGGCCTGGGCATGCTGGGCCAACCCGGGCGCGGCGCGGCGGGGGGCCGGCACCCGGCGGGCCTGCGCCCCCACCTGCGGGGCCCGCGCTGGGGGGAGCTTCGTCTGTTCGGGGGATGACGGCCCAGGGGGCGGCGCCTGCCCCGGCTTGGCGGCGGCGCGCTTGCGCTGATCGAACATGACTCACTGTACACTCAGCGCCACATTGCAGGTGAGGCTACAGTTCTGGTTCGCCGGAAGGGCCGGGGTGCACCGTGGTCTGCAGGCCCGGAAAGGCCGCGCGCAGCTCCCGGGCCAGTTCGCGCAGGCCCCACCGTTCGGTGCGGGCGTGGCCCAGCGCCACCAAGCCCAGGCCCGCCGCCTGCAGGGCGGGCACGGCCGAGGGCCGCACCTGCCCGGTCAGGTACACCTGCGCGCCGGCCCCCGCCACCAGGGCCACCGTCTCTGGATTCAGGCGGTTCATCAAGGCCACGCGCAGCGGCGCCCCAGCCTGTGCCGGAGGAAAAGAGGCGTCCTCACCGCCCAGTTCGGCGTGCAGGGCGGCGCGCAGGTCATCCCAGGTGGTCTGGGGCGGCGTGGCCAGCAGACCGGCAGGTTGGCCGGCCCAGGTCAGGACGTGCCCGTCCGTCCAGCCCAGGCGCGCGGCCAGCACCCGGTTCGGCCCAGTGGTCAGGTGCAGGTCAAAGCCGTCGTGGGCACCCAGCACGCCCAGGCCCGGCCAGCCCTCCCCCACCCCGCGCGAGCGGTGCACAAAGAGGGCGTCGGCGGCCAGACGGGCAGGGAGATCCGCCGGTTCCAGCGCCAGGGCCAACTGGGTCACTGCCTCCGGGCCGGGGCGCTTGAGGGGCTGGGGCTCGTCCAGGCGCCGCTGCAGCCACTCGGCCAGCGCGCTGAGGGTGGCGGGGGACATGAGGGCCAGCATACGCAACCTGGGCCGCGCCGGGCCGGCGCAGGCGGCAGACTGGGCCGGTGACTGCCTCTGCCCAGACCATCACGCTGGCCACGCCGCTGAGCCTGCGCACGTCCTTCCGCTTTCCGGTGCAGCATGCCCAGGCGCGGCGCGAGGTGCTGGTGGGGGCCGCCCTGCTGCTGGTCTTTCCCCTGGGCTGGCTGCTGAACATGGGCCACCGCATCCTGATGGTTCACGCCATGCACACCGGGCGCCCCGCGTGGCCCACCTGGCCGGCCTGGGGGGAATGGGGGCGCTGGGCCGAGTTGCTGCGGCACGGCTGGCTGACTTTTCTGGGCATGGTGCAGTACCACAGCCCCGCCGTGGTGGCCGAAGCCCTGGCGTGGCAGCTGCACAGCCCCGCGCTGCATGGGCTGGCGGCGCTGCTGTGGCTGCTGGCCACCGCCGCCGTGCCCGGCTACATGACCCATTACTGCCGCGCCCTGGACCCGCGCGAGATTTTTGACCCCTGGCGGGCCCTGCGCCGGGTGCGCGAGGGCGGCCGGGCCTACTGGCATGCCTGGGGCATTGCGCTGTGCGCGCTGGCCTGCTCGTTTTTGGGCGTGCTGGTGGGCGGCGTGGGCTTTCTGGTCAGCAGCGTGTGGTTCTGGCAGGTGGCGGGGTTCAGTTTTGCCACGGTCTTCACGCAGCGCTTTGGGCTGGGCGACGGAGCGGGCGACGCCGGGGCCCTGCCCGCGTGAGCAGGTGGCGGTCCGGTCCACCCGCCCGGCAGCGCACCCGCCCTCAAGACAGCCCACGCTGCGGTCTGGAGAGGGCACCCACCTTCGCCCAAAGCGGCCCTGGACGTTTCCCCAAGGCCGCCCCGAGGGCCACTGTCAGCGGGTCAGCGCCGCGCGGATCTGCCGCACGGCCTCATCCAGGATGGCGCGCACGCTCTGGGCCGGCGCAGTCTGCAAGCGGCGCAGGGCCTGATCCCAGGGCCCCCAGACCGCGGCCATTTCGGGAACGGAAGGAACAGGCACGCCGGCCCGGATGGCCTGGTCAAAGCCGCCCAGGGCCGGGACTTCCTGCGCCACCTGGGCGCGGGCGGCTGGACTGGACGGCGGGCGTCCCCCCGCCCGGTACAGCGTGACCTGCGACGTTTCGGTGGTCAGGGCGCGGGCCAGGGCCAGCGCTTCTTTCTGGTGGGGACGGCGCGCCGCGACCATGACCCCCTGACGGCCCACAAAGGGTTGCCAGGGCCCCGCTGCCCCTGGAAGCGGCGGCAGGGGGGCCGAGCGCACGTCCCGCCCGGTTTGCTGCAGGCGCCCCAGGTTCCACGGGCCGGTCACCCACATCGCCAGGCGCCCATCTCCGAACGCCACCAGCGCCGCGCGGTCGTTCAGCCCGGACACCATGCCGGATATCTTTCCCAGCTCGCGCAGAAAGGTGCCTGCCTGCACCGCGCCGGGTGCGGCCAGGCCCAGGTCACTGGTGCCCTTCGGGCCGAAGGGTGAGGCGCCGTACGCCTGAAACACCCCCGCCTGCGTGTACGCACTGGTCAGGTCCAGCGCCAGCCCCAGCCGGCCCGCTTGCACTTCAGCGGCGGCCACCCGCTCCAGTTCAGCCCAGGTGGCCGGCGCCCTGGGGATCACGCGGGGGTTATACACCAGCGCGACGGCCTCGGCGGTCAGGGGCAGGCCCCGCAGTGTGCCCTGAACGGTAAACGCCCGCACGCCTTGGGGGTCGCCACCTGGCCCTGCAGGCAGCGGCGCGGCCAGGGGCGCGGCAGCAGCCAGCCACTCATCGGGGACGCCCACCACCACATCCGGCCCCGTGCGATCTGCGGCGGCCCAGCGCGGGCCCAGTTCGTCAAACGGCACGGTGAGAATCTGGACGCGGTGGCCGGTGCTCGCCGTAAAGGCCCGCGTCTGGAGGGTCAGCCAGTCCCGGTCACCCCCCACATAATGGGTCCAGACGGTCAGGGTGACGGCCTGTCCGGTGCCGGCCAACAGCAGCAACAGGGTAGGAAGGGTGCGCCGCATACCTGAAGAAGAGTACAGCGGTCCAGCCACGACGAAGGCCGCCCCCACTGATTCGTGGGGGCGGCCTTCGTGCACCTTCTGTGGTTACGCGAACTGCGCCAGCACCTGCTCCAGGCGCTCTTTCTGCGCACCGAAGTCGGCCACGCGGCGCTTCTCTTCCTCAATCACCTCGGCGGGGGCGCGGGCCACAAAGCCCTCGTTGCTCAGCTTGCCCTGCGCCTGTTTGATCTGCTTGTCGAATTCGGCCAGACGCTTCTTTTGCTTGCCCAGCCAGTCGGCAATGTCCACCGTGCCTTCCAGGGGCGCGCGCACCGTCACGCCGCGTTCCACCAGGGACAGGGTGCGGCCCTCCAGCGCCGGCACCAGGGCCACGCGCGCCAGGCTTTCGACCACGCGGGCGTTGTCGTGCACAGTGGCGGCGCGCTCGCCTTCCACCACCACGTTCAGGCGGTCCTGCGGGGCCAGGCCCAGCTCACTCTTCAGGCTGCGGGCGGCGGCCACGGCGGCGCGCAGGGCGTCAAAGGCGCCTTCGGCCTCCGGGTCACGCAGGGCGTCGTCCGGGCGGGGCCAGGAGTGCAGCGCCACCTGACGGCGGTGGCCCAGGCCCGCGTACAGCTCGCTGGTAATGAAGGGCATGAAGGGGTGCAGCAGCTTCAGGATGTGTTCCAGCGTGGCCTTCAGCGTGACCAGGGTGGTCAGCTTGCCCTCCGAGAGGGCCGGCTTGGCCGCCTCGATGTACCAGTCGCAGAATTCGTCCCAGGTAAAGGCGTACAGGCTGCGAATGGCCGCGCCGATGTCAAAGGCGTCCAGGTGGGCGGTCGCCTCGGCGGTCACGGCGTTCAGGCGCGAGAGAATCCAGCGTTCGGCCAGCCCCAGATCCGGGCGGGCGCGCACAGTGGTAATGGCGTCGCGGCTGCGCATCGGCTCGCCGGGCAGGGGGTCCAGGGCACTTTGCACGTAGCGGATCAGGGCTTCGTCGGCCTCGCTGCCACTGGTCTGCAGGTTGGGCAGGGCCTCGCCCAGGCGCAGCAGGGCAAAACGCGCGGCATTCCACAGCTTGTTGGCAAAGTTGCGGCCCTGCTCAAAGCGCCGGGGGTCGTGCTTGATGTCCTGCCCGCCGGTGGAGAGGTACGAGAAGGCGAAGCGGCAGGCGTCCACCCCGTACCCGTCAAACAGTTCCAGGGGGTCAATGCCGTTGCCCTTGCTCTTGGACATCTTCTGGCCCTTGGCATCCAGGTACAGGCCGTGCAGCATCACCGTATGGAAAGGGGCCTGCCCGGTCAGGCCGTAGGCCGCCATCTGCATCCGCGCCACCCAGAAGAACAGGATGTCGTAGCCGGTCACCAGCACCTGCGTGGGGTAGAACTTGCGGAAATCCTCGTGGTCGGTGTCGGGCCAGCCCAGGGTGGAAAAGGGCCAGAGGTTGCTGGAAAACCACGTGTCGAACACGTCGGGGTCGCGGCGAAGGTTCAGATGCTGGTAGCGGGGGTCCTGGTCGCAATCCAGATCGGGATTCTCCGGGTCCGGGACGTAGATGTTGCCGTCCTCGTCGTACCACGCGGGAATCTGGTGGCCCCACCACAACTGCCGGCTGATGTTCCAGTCGCGGATGTTCTCCAACCAGTCGCGGTTCACCTTGGCGTAGCGCTCGGGCACCAGCTGCATCTCGCCCGCGTCCAGGCCCGCGAGGACCTGATCGGCAAAGGGCTTCATCTTCACGAACCACTGCTCGCTCACGATGGGTTCCACCGGCACCTTGGTGCGCTCGGACAGACCAATGGCGGTGTCGTGGTCCTTTTCGTCCAGCAGGTCGCCGGATTCGGTCAGCGCCTTCACCACCGCCTTGCGGGCGGCAAAGCGCTCCATGCCCCGGAATTCGGCGGGCACGAGGTCCCCCGTGAGGTTCCCCTGCAGGTCAATCACGCTGGGGCGCGCCAGGCCGTGCCGCTCGCCAATCTCAAAGTCGGTGGGGTCGTGAGCCGGGGTGATTTTCAGGGCGCCCACGCCAAACTCCATCTCCACGGCTTCATCGGCAATGATGGGCACGTAGCGGTCGGTCAGGGGAATGCGCGCCTCCTGGCCGATCAGGTGGGCAAAGCGGGGGTCCTGCGGGTGAACGGCAATCGCCTGATCGGCAAAGATGGTTTCCGGGCGCACGGTAGCAATGCGAATTTCGCCGGCCTCGCCGTTGCTGGGCGCCGCCGCCGGGTCGCGCAGCTTGTACGCCAGGGTGGACATCTTGCCCTTGCGGACCTCGCGGTCAATTTCCAGTTCGGACAGGGTGGTTTGCGCCGCCGGGTCCCAGTTCACGATGCGTTCGCCCCGGTAGGCAAAGCCGTCGTGGTACAGCTTGACGAACTGCCAGCGCACCGCGCGACTCAGGCCCTCGTCCATCGTAAAGCGCTCGCGGGTCCAGTCGGCGCTGACGCCCAGGCGCGAGAGCTGGTTCAGGATCATGCCGCCGGACTCGGCCTTCCAGTCCCAGACTCTCTCTAGAAACGCTTCGCGGCCCAGGTCGTGGCGCGAGGTGCCCCCATCGCGCAGCTGCCGCTCCACGACCACCTGGGTGGAAATGCCCGCGTGGTCCATGCCGGGCAGGTACAGCGCCTCAAAGCCCTGCATGCGCTTGAAACGGATCAGCGTGTCAATCAGGGTGTTGTCCAGCGCGTGACCCAGGTGCAGATTGCCGGTCACGTTGGGCGGCGGAATCACGATGGTAAACGGCTCTTTGCCGCTGGTGGCGTCAGCGCGGAAGGGCTCGGTGCGCCACTTGGCGGCCCACTGCGGCTCCACGGCCTGCGGATCAAACTGCTTGGCCAGGGTAGAGGCGTCGTTCTCGGGGGCGGACTGGGGCGCGCTGGACTGGGGGGCGGGGTCGGTCATGGGGAGGCTCCTGGGGGCGGGAAGTGGGGCGGGGTCAGTGGGCAGGGATGAGGCGCTGAAGGTGGGGCAGCGCGGCCTCGTAGCCGAAGCCGGGAATGAGGCCGTGGGTGCTCTGGGGAACGAAGCGGCAGTGGAAGGTCATGCCCTGGTCGGTTTCGCCACCCGTGACCTGATGGGTCCAGTCGTCGGGCGTGGTGGGCGGCGCGGCCAGCCACAGGTAGTGCCAGACCTGCGAATTTTCGCCGCGCGTCCAGTGGAACGAGGCGAGGTGAACCGGCGAATGCAGGCGCAGCCCGGTTTCCTCGAAGGTTTCGCGGATCACGGCCTCGGCGGGGGTTTCGCCGGGGTCCACGCCGCCTGCAGGCACCTGAATGCCAGCGTCGGGGTACAGGGGCGGGTGCTCAAAGACCAGCAGTTCGTGGGGCGCGCGGGTGATGTAGGCCAGCACCCGCTGGCGCCAGCCACGGCTCACGGCCAGGGCAATGGCCTCGGTCAGCGGCCGTTCGGAGCCCGTCATTTGGGTTGCTGTGCTCATGGCTGGGTCCTCCAGAAACGAAAAAACGTCCCGTCCGCCGACCTCTGGGGGCCGGATGCGGACGAGACATGAATGGAAGTCCCGTGGTACCACCGCTCTTCCCCCCTGGCTGGGGGGCACTCTGCGCGCGCTGTGCCGGGCGCAACCCGGGAAGGTCTACTGGGCGCCCCACAAAAGGCCGGGGGGCCGTTCTTCTTCCATGCTCGCGGGCGACTTTCCCCGGCTGCCTTCCCGGTCCCGCTCTCAGTCGCGGCGAGACCTCTCTGTGGGCGCAACCTTCCGGGTACTCCTCCCGGTCACTGCTGTTCGGGAGTGTACGCGGGGGCGGGGGCGGTTTTCAATCCGCCGCCTGGCCCATAGGCGCCGCGCCCCTTGCGCAGGCACCCTGGCGAGATGCCCACTGACGACTGGACCGGCCTGACCCTGTACCACCGCGCCGTGCGGGACGTGCGCGGCGAGGCCCTGTTGCCCCTGAGGCGCCTGAAGGCCGCCTTCCCCGACGTCTATGCCCGCGAAGTCGCCAAATACCAGGGCCGGGAAGCCCTGCTGACCGAACCCGTGGCCCGCCTGGGCTGCCAGTGGCCGGACGTGCTGTTCTTCTCGCCCGTGCATCCAGGCCCGCTGCTGAACGCCGTGCGGGCCACCGGGCGCGCGGTGCCCCCGGTGCGGTTCTGGACGCTGCCGGCCGGGGCACTGGACCCAGCGCGGGCCTGCGTGCGGCTGGTCCGGCCCTGGCCCGACGGGGTCAAACCCGAACCCGACCCGGCCGACGAATTACCCTTTACCGCTGCAGTTGTGCAGCAGGTGGCCTCACCACCCCCGGAAACCCTGGCCCGGCTGGGCCAGCTGCCGCCAGGGGGCCCGCTGATCCTGTGGCTGGACGTGCCCCATGTCCTATACCGGGGCGAGGTGCCGCTGGGCAAGCTGCAGGAGATCTACGCGTGAAGGGATAGCCCATCAGCCTCCCCTGATAAAGATTCCGGTTCACCCGTTCTTCCATCGCTGATGCACCTGACCGGAGGGGCTCGCAGGGCTGCGCAGCAGAGAAGGGGAAAAGGTGACGGAGAGGCATGGAAGCACCGGAACAAAGCGGAGGGGCTATTACGGATGATCCGGAATCCCTGAACACGTCCGAGCATTGCCCTGCTCATGCCTCCCTCTCTTCGGCCAATGGTCCACACAGTTCATAAGTGAGGCGAGCTGGCCATAAAGGGAAGGTCGTCTGTAAGGCCAGGCCCACCCCCCAGCTGCCCAAATTCCTCCCCCGGCGACTCCCCCATAGGGCTGGAGGCGTCAGAACAGCGCGTTCGTCGGGTCGGCCTACCCGGAATGCCCACACGGCCAAATCGGCTTTGACTGGGTTTAATTTTGAATCGAGTTAAAGTAACGCATGTCGCCCACGGCCTGCATGTTCCGCACCTCCGCTGGTCACGCGCTGGCCGCCACCGTGTACACCCCAGACGGCCTCTCGCCGGCCCAGGTGAGGAAGTCCGTGTTGCTGGCCCCGGCCACTGGCATCCGGCGGGGCTTTTACGGGGCATTCGCGGCGCATCTGGCGGGCCAGGGGTACGGGGTGCTGAGCTTTGATTTTCAGGGCATTGGCGGATCACTTAGCGGCGCACTGCGCGATTGCCCGGCCTCGCTGGTCAGCTGGGGCGAGGTGGACCTGCCCGCTGCCCTAGACGAACTGACGCGGCAGTTTCCGGCGGCCCGCCCCCAGTTGGTGGGCCACAGCGCGGGCGGGCAACTGGTGGGCCTGATGCCGGGTGCCGGGCGCCTCGCCTCGGTGCTGGCGGTGGCGGGGTCGTCGGGGCAGCTGGCGCAAATGCCCGCGCCCTATCGCCTGAAGGCCGAGTTCTTCATGCGGGTGCTGATTCCGGCCAGCACCCTCGCCCTCGGCTACGCCCGCACGGACCTTGTGGGCATGGGCGGACCGCTGCCACGCGCGGCAGCAGCGCAGTGGGCGCGCTGGTGCCTGGGCCGGGGCTATGTCGAAACCGGCTTTGGCCGCGAGGTCCGCACGCACCAGTACGACACCCTTGACCTGCCCAGCCTGTGGCTGCGGGCGGCAGACGACGAGATTGCCGTGCCCGCCAATGTGGAGGACATGATCCGCGTGTTCAAGAAAATGGCCCCGCACGCCCAGCGCCAGACGCTGCACCCCGCCGACTACGGCCTGCCGCGCCTGGGCCATATGGGCTTCTTTCACCCGGACGCGCGGGCCGTGTGGCCGGTGATGGTGGCGTGGCTAGAGCGCCACGCCGGGTAGGGGGTTAAGGGCGGCTGGGCGCCCCTTCACGCTCTGCCGCCTCAGCGGCCAGTTCGTAGCGGTACAGGAGGGGCTTTTTTAGCAGGCCCCGGGGCACGGTGACGGTGGCGCTGCGGTAGGGCACCCCGGTCACGCTGGCGCCGGGCGCAAAGGTCTGGGCCTCGGTGCCCACCCGCGCGGCGCGTTCGCCCAGGTCCAGAGGGCCCTCGGCACGCACGAGCACGTCGTAGGGATGCTCAATCAGGACCGTCAGTTTCACGCGCTGCCCGGCGAGGCTGCGCAGGGGGTTGGCGGCGCTGGAAAAGGTAGCTCGCACCGGGCTGGCAAGGCGCTCGCAGGTCACGCGCAGGCTCAGGGCGTATTCGCCCACGGGAAAGCGCACCTCGCGGATCAGGGTCACGCCGTCGCCCTCGGCCTCGCGGAAGGCCGAGAGCAGCGCTGCGCGGCGGTTGCGCAGCAGGGTCACGGGGGCGGGGCTGCCCCCCTCCATGGGAAAGTCGCCCCGGCCAATCAGGCGCTCGGCGTGCAGCAGGGTGTCTTCGCGGGTGCGGAAGGTGCGGTGCGTGACCGCTTGGTGGGGATGCCAGCGCCCGGCCGAGTCGCGCTGCTGCCACTCGACCCACAGCTCGAAGTGGTCGTGTTCGCGCCAGCTGGGGTGCGCCTGAATGGCCGGGGCCGGGCGCGCCTGATGCTCGCGGCCGTAATCCTCGCGCGTTTCGGTTCGGGTGTCGTGGTAGGTGACAGCGCTCATGGGTCCTCCGCTGCTGCCCATCATGCCTGACCTGGGCGCGGCGTGTGCAGAGGCTTCATAAGCGCATAAGGCGCGCCCCGTCCTGGGGGCGTGCCAGGGCGGGCTCGGCGCCCACCTTCCCCCGCCGCCTCAAGGCAGGCCAGAGGCGCGGCCCAGAGGCTCAGCCCAGTTCGATCAGGCCCGCCAGCAGGAAGGGGCGCAGGGTTTCCAGGGTGGCGCGCGGGGCCTCGGGCGAGCGTTCCAGCAACATGCGGATGTTCTGGCTGTCGCCCACCAGGTTCAGCACCCGGAACTGGGTGCGGGTGACCGGCTGGGCGTCGTTCCACTTGGCACTGAAGCGCAGGCGCTGGTTCCAGTCGGGGAAGGTGCGCGACAGCGCGGCCCAGCCTTCAGAGTCGTCCAGCAGGCGGCGCAGGGCCATGTCGCGGCGCAGGGCCAGGGTGCGGTTGGGGGGCTCCTGGCCCACCTCGAAGGTAAAGATGCCCGCGTCCAGGCTGGCCATGCACTGCAGGGCGTGCTCGCCGCGCAGCCGCCCGGCCTCGGCGTGCACGATCTCGCCGCGCTCCAGCCACAGCTGGCCGCCGCGAATGTGCTCCACGATGAGCCGCCCGGCCCGCCCGCTGGTCAGGAACATCTGCATCACGGACAGAAAGGGAAAGACCGCCAGGTCGCCTCGCACCATATGCCCCTCAGTGTAGTGCCCCCGTCCGGGGGTACACCAGTCCGCACAGCGGGGGGCCCGTGCACGCCCCCTGTGGGGGAAGTGGGGCCCAGAGCGGAGCCCAGGGCCGCTCAGGAGGCAACCGGGTGCGATGCTGGGGCAAACAACGTGGGGCCCTGCACAAAACAGCGCCGCCCACGACATCGAGGGACTGCTGCTCCCAGCGCCAGAGCAGGGGGAGGACCAGACTGGCACTGGGGCGAACGCAATGAAAGGCGGACGGAAACAGCGGGGCGGCTGACCTTGAGGGGCCAAACGGCAGGTTCTCCATGAAACGGCCCACTGCTGTGCGAAGATCGGCCCCGTGACGGACCCCGCCCTGCCCCTGCGTGCCCTGCTGTCCCTGTGCGCCGCCGACGCGCTGGGCGCGGCCACCGAGTTCAAGACGCCGGAAAGCATTGCCGCGCATTACGGCCCCACGCTGCGCCAGTACCAGCCGGGCAGCGTGTTTGGCTTTGCGCCCGGCGAGGCCACGGATGACAGCCAGATGGTGGTCGCCACCCTGCTGGGCTTTGCGAGGGGGCAGGGGCCGGCGGGCGTGCTGGCGGCGCTGCGCGACTGGCTGGGCACCGCGCCGCCGGATGTGGGCGGCCTGACCCGGCGCGCGCTGGCCCTGGGCCGCCTGGACGGCGGGGTGCGCGCCTGGGCCGAGAGCGGCTTTGATGCGGCAGGCAACGGCGGCCTGATGCGCATCGCCGCGCCTTGGCTGGCGGGCGTCCGGGGCGAGGCCCTGGCCCACGAGGCGGCGGTGCTTACAGCCCTCACGCACGCCGACCCGCGCTGCGTTCACGCCTCGGTGTTTTTCACGGCGTTTCTGGCGGCCCTGGAGAGCGGCGAAGCCTACGCCGAAGCCGCCCGCGCGGCGCTGGCGGTGATGGACCGCTTTGACGCCCACGCGGCGCTGGTGGACGCTGGCCTGCTGGGCGTGGACACCCAGGCAGCGTGGCGGGCCCTGCGCGAGCGGGACCGTGAGGCCCGCGCGGCGGTGCGCGCCCGCGTGCGCTCGGGGGCAGAAGGCACCTTCACCTCGCAAAGTGGCTATGTGCTCGACACCCTGGAAGCCGCCCTGGCCCACGGACGGCGGGGCGACTGGCTGGCGTGCATTGAACCCGCCGCGCGCCTGGGCGACGACAGCGACACCGTGGCCTGCGTGACTGGCGCCATTGCCGGCGCCCGGGGCCTGCCCGTCCCCGCCGACCTGCTGCCCCCCCTGCGCCTGGGCCACAGCTGGCCGGGCTGGGACCGGGCGTGGCGGTGTACAGAGCAGTTGCCCGCCGTCCTCGCAGCGGCCAGAAGGGCGCTGGGCCAGGAGCCATGAGCTCTGAGGAAAAACCTCATGGCTCATGGCCCATAGCTCATAGCCTCTTACCTCGTCAGCGCGTACGGAATCACATGCGGCTTCCCCGTATCCGGGTCCGGGATGAGGTGGCCGCGAAGCCCAAATACGTCGCGCAGCAGGTCGTGGGTCAGCACGGCTTCGGCCGGGCCCTGGGCGTAGACCTCGCCGCCCTTCATGGCGATGAGTTCGTGGCTGTAGCGCGCCGCCTGATTCAGGTCGTGCAGCACCATCACCACCGTCTTGCCCTGCTCGGCGTTCAGGCGCTGCGCGAGGTGCAGCACCTCCAGCTGGTGCGAGGGGTCCAGATAGGTGGTGGGTTCGTCCAGCAGCAGGATGTCGGTCTGCTGCGCGAGGCTCATGGCGATCCAGGCGCGCTGGCGCTGCCCGCCGCTCAGGGCTTCCAGGGGGCGGCCCGCGAAGATGCGCATGCCGGTCTGGTCCAGGGCCCAGGCCACGGCCTCGCGGTCTTCGGGGCGGCGCACCGGAAAGCGGCCCTGGTGCGGGTGGCGGCCAAACCACACGAGTTCTTCCACGCTGAGGCCTTCGGGGGCGCTGGGCCCCTGGGGCAGGATGGCCAGCCGCCGCGCGACCTCGCGGCTGGGCAGGGCGTGCAGCGCCTGCCCGTACAGCTCAATGTGGCCGCCCCCAGCAGGCAGCAGCCGCGCCAGCGCGCGCAGCAGCGTGCTTTTGCCGCAGCCGTTGGGCCCAATGATAGACGTGACCTGGCCGCCCGCCAGGTGCAGGTTTAGGTCCGGCACGATGACGGACTGGCCGTAGCCCAGGCGCAGGTTGGTGGTGGAGAGGGGGGGGTGGGTCATAGGGGGTGGGTGGTCAGTGGGAAGTGGGAAGTGGGAACAGAAGGGGGGCGGGGTGCGGGAGGCAGGCGGCGGGAAAAGCAGGGTGGGAATGCCGTTCAAGCGGAGAAGAAGGAGACTCGGGGCGGAGCAGTTTTCCACTCACCACTTTCCACGCCCCACTTACCCCGCCTTTCGCAGCAGATACAGAAAATACGGCGCGCCCACCAGGGTGGTGAAAATACCGGCGGGCACCTCGATGGGGGGCAGCAGGGCGCGGCCCAGGGTGTCGGCGGCCAGGACCAGGGCCGCGCCGAGCAGCATCGACACTGGCAGCAGGCGGGCGTGGCGCGCGCCCACCAGTAGGCGGGCAAGGTGGGGGGCCAGCAGGCCCACGAAGCCCAGGATGCCCGCGCCGGTCACGGCCGCGCCGGCCAGGGCCACCGCCACGCTTAAGCACAGCAGCCGCGCGGCGTTCACGCGCGTGCCCAGCGAGGTGGCGAGGTCCTCGCCCAGGTTCAGCAGGTCCAGGGGCCGGGCCAGCAGCAGCGCGGCGGGCAGCAGCGCCAGCGCCCAGGGCAGCAGGCGGGCGGCGCGCAGGGTGTCGGCGCCGTAGACCGTCCCGGTCAGGAAACTCAGGGCCGAGCCCAGACCGTCCGGGGCGCGCACCAGCACCAGTTGTTGCGCCGCGCCCAGGGCGGCGGCCACCGCCACCCCCACCAGCGCCAGCCGCACCGGATGCAGGCTGCTGGGCGGCGCCCCAGCCCAGTCGCGGGCCAGCGCCAGCACCAGCGCAAAGCCGCCCCAGGCGCCCGCCAGCGCCGCCCAGGGCAGCCCGCCCGCCGGGGCACCGGGCCACGCCAGCAAAAACACCGTGGCCGCCAGTCCGGCCCCCGCCCCCACCCCGATCAGGTCCGGCGAGGCCAGGGGGTTGCGAATCACGCCCTGCAACATGGCACCGGACGCCGCAAACATGGCGCCCGCCAGCAGCGCCACCGCAATGCGCGGGGCGCGCAGGTCCAGCACCAGCTGCCGGGTCAGGTCGTCGCCGCCGCCCAGAAGCACGCGCAGCACGTCGCCCGCCGGGGTACGCACCGCACCCAATCCCAGCGCCAGCACGGCCAGCGCCAGGGTCAGGGCCAGCAGGCCGGCCCCCAGCCACAGGGCGCGGGCGGCGCCCAAGCGGCGCTCTGGGCCAAGCGGCAGGGTCACGGGTAACGGAAACGGCCAGCGGGCGCGGCGTCTTGCAGCAGGCGGCTTTCAATGGCCTCGGCCACCATCAGTTTCAGGGCCAGCGGGCCCCGGCCGCGCGTCCAGTTGTCGCGGTTAAACACGTACACCCGGCCGCGCGCTACGGCCGGCAGCTTCTGCCACAGCGGGTTTTTCTTCCAGGTGTCGGTGATCGGGGTTTCGTCGGGGGCGGTGAACAGCACCAGCGTCTGCGGCTGCAGCGCCACCAGCCCTTCCAGCGAGAGCTCGTACTGGGTCTGGTCCCCCTTGATCGGCAGCAGGTTCTTGCGGCCCAGGTCTTCCAGGAAGCTGCCCACGAAACTCTGGTTGGTGTGCACGGTCAGGCCCTGCGGCGTGGCCACCGCCGCCACGAAGGCAGGCGCTCCCTTCTTGGCAAAGGCGCGGGCCTTTTGCATCAGGCTGGCCTGATCGGCCAGCAGGCGCTTCGCCGCCGCTTCCCGGCCCACCAGCTGCCCAATCAGGAGGGTCTGGGCGTTCAGGTCATCCATGCTGCCCCGGCGGCTCTGAAAGGCGGCGGTGGGGGCAAGGCGGCCAAACGGCGCCAGGGTGGCCTTGTGCACAAAGGCGTCGGCCAGAATCAGGTCGGGGCGCAGGGCGGCCATGGTTTCCAGGCTGGGCTGGGCCCGGCTGCCGGTGGCCGTGATGCCGGCCATACGCGGGGCCAGGTACGGGGGCGCGCCCCGGTCACCGCCCTGGGTGCCCAGCGCGCCGCCCACCGGCTTCACGCCCAGGGCCACCAGGGTATCCAGAAACGAGTATTCCAGCGCCACCACGCGCTTTGCCGGCGCATCCAGGGTGAGGGTGCCGCCCTCATGGCGAACGGTTACAGCGGCGGCGGTGGCCGCCAGGGCCAGGGTGCAAAGGGTCAGCAGGCGTTTGTTCATGTGGAGAGGCTCCTTGGGAAGGGGGGGGTGGGACGTGGGGTGTAGGAAGTAGGAAAAAAGGGGCGATTACGCTTTGCGGCCCACGCGGCGGGCCAGCAGCACGAAGAAGGGGGCGCCCGCTGCGGCCACCAGTAGGCCCACCGGGGTTTCGGCGGGTTTGTCCACCAGCCGGGCGGCGGTGTCGGCGGCGACCAGGAAGGCCGCGCCCAGCAGGGCCGCCAGCGGCAGGCTGAGGCGGTGGTCGGGGCCCATCAGGGCGCGCGCGGCGTGCGGCACGATCAGCCCCACGAAGCCCACCGGGCCCACCACGCTCACCGACGCGGCGGCCAGCAGCACGCCCAGCGCCGTCACCACCGCCGAGTCGCGCTCCAGGCGGGCGCCCAGGCCCCGGGCCACATCGTCGCCCAGGGACAGCAGGTTCAGCCTGGGGCTCAGCAGAAGGCTCAGCCCCAGCCCCAGGGCCACCCACGGCGCGATCTGGGCGGCGTGGTCCCAGGTGCGGCCCGCCACGCTACCGGACAGGGCGAACAGCGCGCCCTGCGCCCGCTGCTCCCACAGCAACTGAAGAAAGCGGCTGGCCACCCCCACCAGACTGGCCACCGCCACCCCCGCCAGCGCCAGCCGCAGCGGCGTGACGCCCACGCTGCGCGCCACGCTGTAGGCCACGCTGGCCGTCAGAGCGCCGCCCAGAAAGGCGGCCGGTACAAACAGGCACGCGGGGGCAGCCGGAAAGAACACCACCATCACCAGAATCGCTAGGGCGCCGCCAGCCTCCACGCCCAGAATGCCGGGGTCGGCCAGCGGGTTGCGGGTCACCGCCTGCAACATCAGGCCCGACACGCCTAGGCCCGCCCCGGCCAGCGCCGCCACCACGGTGCGCGGCAGGCGCAGGGTCTGCACCACCAGACTCTCGGTGGAGTCGTTGGGGGCCAGCAGCAGGGACAGCACCTGACCCGGGCGCAGGTCACTGGCCCCAAAGGCCAGCGAGGCCAGCCCCGCCAGCCCCAGGACCAGCACGCCCAGGCCCAGCCACAGCGGCGGGGCGCGGCGGGGCCGGGCAGCGCGGCCCGCCGCAGGGTTCAGCACCACGTCACCCGGTACTGTTTGACCTCGGACCACTCGGCCTTGTGGCTGGAGCCGGGCACGCGCAGCAGGTCGTGGGCCACGCGGGCGCGCACGGCGCCGCTCTCCCCTCTCCAGGTGTAGGTCAGGGTCACCTCGTCGCCCTCGCCCTGCCCGCTCCCCGGCTGCACCGTGGCCTGCCGCTCGGCGCTCAGCCACGCCCAGCCGTGGCGCACGAACAGTTCGCGGTCCACGACCTGGGCCAGCGGCGGCAGCCCGGCAAAGCCGCGCAGATGGCGGGCCACTCCTGCAGGGGCCACGGCCCGGCGGGCCACCTGCACGGCCAGCTCCGGGGTCAGGTGCGCCCACATCAGCCCCGACGGCAACTCCACGGCGGTCGCGGCAAAGCGGTGCCCACCAAAGTGCCCGGTGCGCCACGCGCGCAGCCCCGCCGCGCCCAGGCCCTGAAACACCGGCACCCCGTAGCGCCCACACGAGGCGTCCACCGTGCCGTGGGTGCAAACGTGAACATCTGGGCCGTCTGGCACGGCCTCTTCCTGCCAGCCCCGCAGGTTGGCGGGCTCCAGCAGCGTGTCGGTCAGGCCCCGGGCCCACTCGCTCTGGGGCAGGTCGCTGGCGTAGTCGCGCCGGGCGTAGCCCCCGGGCCCCAGGCGGTAGTGGCGCACCCGAAGCGGCGCCCCTGGCGTGTGCGGCGCGCTCATCAGCAGGCCAAACCCCGCCCCCGAGGCCTCCACCTTGCCGCGCAGGCGCTCAAAGACCTCTTGCTGCTGGGGGGTCCAGCCCGCCACGTCGCGCACGCGGGCCCACAGGGGCATGTCCAGTTCCAGCACCGTCACCTCCTGCCAGTGGGACGCGGTGCCAATCGGGTCTTCGTTCAGGTCGCGCGACACATCGGCGCACAGCGGCAGGCGGGCGGCAGCGGTCATGGCCGGCTCACTTCACCTTGTCCAAAATCAGCTTGGTCAGGGCCGCGCTGTGGCGCAGGCTGGTCAGGGGGCCGCTGTAGGGGCTGAAGTCCTCGGGGACATACACCACGCTCTGGGCCTTCAGGCGCTGGCCCACCGGGCTGTTCAGAAAGGCCTCGGCGCCGTTGTACTTGCCGCCAGGAGGAAACAGCACCACCAGCGTCTGTTTGTCCAGGCCCAGCAGCGCCTCGTCACTGACCGCCGAACCCACGCCCAGGGTGGTTTTCGCGCCGCGCAGCCCGTCTTTGAAGCCCAGGGCGCGCAGGTCCGGCACCAGGCGAACATCGGTGTACAGCCAGTTGCTGCCGCCCGCAAAGGGGGCCACCACGACCACCTTGGGGTACTTGCGGAACACCCCGGCCGCAAGCAGCTTGCGCGCGTTGGCGCGGTGGGTGTCGGCCACCTGTTTGATCACCCGCTCGGCCTCTATCTGCTTACCGAACACCTTGGCCAGATCGCGCAGGCCACGCTGCCAAAAGCCGGCGCCCGCCTCGGCGTAGCCCACAGTGGGGGCAATCCGGCTCAGCTGCTCGTAATTCTGGTTGCCTTGCCACGTCAGGCGCACGATCAGGTCGGGCTTCAGCGCCGTGATGGTTTCCAGGTTGGGCGCCGTCCACGAGCCGATGTAGGCGGGGCTGTTCAGCTTCACGCGCCCGTAGAAGCCCTGCTTCAGCACCTCGGGCTTGATCTTGCCGCCGCTCAGGTCCCCGGGCGTGAAGTAGGTGCTGCCCAGGCCCACCACCCGGTCACTCACGCCCAGCGCCGCCAGCCAGCCCAGGGCTTCCTCATCCAGCGCCACCACACGCTGGGGGTTGGTGGGCACGGTGGTCTTGCCGTCGTCGTGGATCAGGGTCAGGGCCTGCGCCGCAGCGGTGGCGGCCAGCAGCAGGGTCAGGGTGGTCAGCGGCTTCAACACGCCCGGCATCCTGAACTAAACCGAGTGATTTAGTCAAGTTTAAGCAGCCCGGTGGTGGGGGGGGTTCTGACGGGGGCCGCGCGCCCTCTCCCCCGCCTCCCCTGTGCAGGTGTGGGGGCATGGTGTACACTGTCAGGGTTGCCCGCTACGCACATGCCCCGGTGACACCCCAGGGCGCAGACGTGGCGGAGGAGGCACCCCATGAAGAAAGACATCCACCCCAAAACCGTTCCTTGCAAGATCATCTACCAGGGCCAGGTCGTGATGGAAACCCTGAGCACCAAGCCCGAGATTCATGTGGATGTCTGGAGCGGCGTGCACCCCTTCTGGACCGGCGAAGAGCGCTTCGTGGACACCGAAGGCCGCGTGGACAAGTTCAACAAGCGCTTCGGCGACAGCTACCGCACCAAGAAGAAGTAAGGCCCCTGGCCCCCGCTTCGCGCCCCGCCCCCCGGCGGGGTGTTTTCGTTGCGTGGGGCCATGGGCTCTGGGCAAAAGCAGTCAGGCCACCTGCCTCGCGCCATCTGCCATCTGCCATCCGCCTTCTCCCATCTCCCCTCCACCATCACCCATCACCCCTTTCCCGCCCCATGCCATACTCCCCCCCGTGCTCAAGTCCCCCTACCACGGCGGTCACCTGGAAGTCATCGTCGGGCCCATGTTCAGTGGCAAAAGCGAGGAGCTGATTCGCCGGGTCACGCGCGCCGTGATCGCGCGGCAGAGCGTGCAGGTGTTCAAGCCCGCCATTGATGACCGCTACCACGTCTCGGCGGTGGCCAGCCACGCGGGGCGGCAGGTGCAGGCGGTGGCGGTGCGCGGCGCGGCCGACATCCGCGCGCATCTGGCGGGCGAGGGCGCGCTCCTGAGTGACCCTGGCGAAACGCCGCTGCCCGATGTGGTGGGCATTGACGAGGTGCAGTTTCTGGGTGAGGACGTGGTGCCCCTGGCCCTGGACCTCGCCTCGGCAGGCGTGCGGGTGATTCTGGCGGGGCTGGACCTGGATTTCCGCGCCGAGCCCTTTGGCTGCATGCCCGACCTGCTGGCCCGCGCCGAAAGCGTGGAGAAGCTGACCGCCATCTGCACGGTGTGCGGCGCCCCCGCCACCCGCTCCCAGCGCCTGATTGGCGGCCAGCCCGCCCGCCTGGGTGACCCGGTGCTGCTGGTGGGCGCCCAGGAAAGCTACGAGGCCCGCTGCCGGGTGCACCACGAGTTGAGGCGTTGATAGTGAATGGGTGATGGCTGATAGGCAAAGAGAGCGGTGGCCTGCGGCTGGCCCTGATCTACCCAAGACCAGAGCGTTCCGCTCCACACCGCCCTTTCCATCACCCATCAACCATGACCCATCAACCCGCCGCCCCTGGGCGGCGCCTGCACTATCATGGGCTTCATGGCGTATACCATTCTCGTCGCGGACGACGAACCGGCCATCCGGACCATGCTGGAGGTCATTCTGTCGGCGGACGGGCACGAAATTGTGGCGGTGCAGGACGGCAAGCTGGCGCTGGATTACCTTCGGGACCACACGCCAGACGCCATGCTGCTGGACGTGAAGATGCCGCACATGGACGGCTTTGAAATCTGTTCGCGGGTCAAACGCATCAAGCGGCTGCGCGACACCCCGGTGCTGCTGCTCACCGGCTTCGACGACGACCAGACGCGCGACCACGCCAAGCTCGTGGGCGCCGACGACATTGTCTACAAGCCCCTGTCCGGCAAGAACCTGCGCAACCGGGTCAACCAGCTGATCGAGGCCCGGCGCCGCTGATGCCCGCGTTTTCCTGGAGCCGGACGTGATCTACGTCCTGCGCTTTTTTAAGTTTCTGATCTCGCTGCTGCTCGCCGCCCTGGTGGCGGGCCTGGGCGTGGCGACCACCTACGCGGTCAAGTGGGGCCGTGAACTGCCCGACTACCGTGAACTGGACAACCTCACGCGCTCGCTGGGCGCCGAAACCCGCGTGTATGCCCGCGATAACACGCCGCTGGGCACCCTGATTCCCAAGGTGGGCGATCAGGCGATCAGCCGCACCATTGTCAGCCTCGACGAGATCAGCCCGTTTATGGTGGCGGCCCTGATTTCCAACGAGGACCGCCGCTTTTTCGAGCACTACGGCCTGGACCCTTACGGCATTGGGCGGCAGTTTCAGCGCCTGGCGCGCGGCGAGAACGTGCAGGGCGGCAGCACGCTCACCAACCAGCTGATCAAGAACACCCTGCTGCTGGAGGAATACCAGCAGGCGCGCAGCCCCGACCGCAAGTTCAAGGAATGGATGCTCAGCGTGCAGGTGGAGCGCTCCTTTACCAAGGAAGAGATTCTTCAGAACTACCTGAACGCCATTTACTGGGGCGACGGCGGCCCGGTGGAGCTGTACGGCATTTACTCGGCGGCGCAGGCCTACTTTGGCACCACGCCCAAGCAACTGACCCTGGGCCAGAGCGCCTACCTGACGGTGCTGGTGCCCAGCCCGGGCCGCTTTTACCCCAACTACAAGGCCGTGCGGCCCCTGATGAAAACCCTGCTGGCGCGCATGGTGGAAGACGGGTGGATCACCCAGGCGCAGATGGACGCCGCGTGGCGCGAGAAGGTGGAGCCCAGGGGCTGGAAGATCACCTACGACGCCCAGGGCAACGTGCTGAGCGCCAACAACGTGGACCCCACCCAGAAGGAACTCAAGGCCGTGACCAGCACCCGCGCGCCCCACTTTATGGGGCAGGTGGAGACCGAACTCGTGCGCCGCTTTGGGCGCGAGAAGGTGTACGGCTCGGGCGGGCTGCGCGTGTACACCACGATGGACCCCAAGATCCAGAACGCGGTGGAAACCGCCAGCCGCGAGGCCACTGGCCTGCCGCCCGGGACCACCCTGGGCGCCACCATCATCAACCCCTACACCGGCGAGGTGCTGGGCATGATTGGGCAGAAGCTGCGCGGCAGTGAGCCCCCCGCCGCCTGGAACAACGCGGCGCAGGGCCAGCGCCAGATCGGCTCGACCATCAAACCGCTGCTGTACACCACGGCGCTCTCCACAGGACTGACCCAGGCCCACCGCGAGGAAGACCGGCCCATTTCCTTTCCCTGCACCGGATGCAAGAACGGCGTGTACGCGCCGCAGAACTTTGAGGGCAACACCACCTACCGCGACATGACCATCCGTGAGGCGCTGGACCGCTCGCTGAACCTGGTCACGGTGCGCCTCGCCGACCGCATCGGCCTGCAGACCTTCTTCGGTAAGCTGCGGCAGCTGGGCCTGCAGACCAACGACGGCACCGGTCTGGCCGCCGCGCTGGGCGCGGTGGAAACCACCCCGGTCAAGATGGCGGCAGCTTACGCCCCCTTTGTCAACGGCGGGCTCTACCGCGCGCCCCGGTACCTGACCCGCGTGACCACCGCCCGGGGCGAGGTGCTGTACGACGCGGGCAGCGAGCCGGTACGCCCAGCGCGCGTCTGGACCCCGCAGATCGCGTGGCTGGGCCTGGACATGATCCGGGGCGTGGTCAACGACATGACCGAGGCGCAGGGGGGGCTGGCCACCCGCGCCAAGTTCGGCGACTGGCCGGTGGCCGGCAAGACCGGCACCAGCAACGGCCCCAAGGACTTCTGGTTCGTGGGCACCACGCCGCTGTATACCGGCGCCGCCTGGGTGGGGCGCCAGCAGGGCGGCGACATGCCCACCTATTACTACTCGGGCTATGTGGCCGCGCCCATCTGGCGCCGCATGATGGAACTGGCCCACGCCGGACAGGCCACGCGGCAGTTCAGCGAGCCCCCCGGCATCCAGTACGCCCCCGCCCCAGACCCGCAGTTCCTGCCCAACGTGAAAATTGCGGTGCTGGACCCCAGCTTCCGCGGCGCCGCCAACACCGACGTGCAGGAGGACGCCCCGCCCCCCGTGCAGTACCGCGAAACCGGCTACGCCCCCACCGAGGACCCCAACACGGTGCTGGTCAGCCTGGACCGGGTGACCAACCGCCTCGCCACCGAGTTCACGCCGCCCGAGAACATCGTGCAGCGCCGCGTGGAAATCGAGGCCCTGCCCGCCTACGCCCCCGACCCCGCGCCCCAGCCCCTCAAGGACGAGACGCCCGACCCGGCGGCGCTGAAGGCCACCCGAACACCTGCGAATCAGGCCGTGTCTGGGGGACAGCCGGGGCCGTGAACTGCGGGCCAGAAGCCCTGAGGCTTGCCGCCCTCCATCACCCGCTGCTCTGCCCGCCGGCGCCCCACCTCACCTCGGGGTGCCGGCCCCTATTGCCCTGTGCGCAACCAGCCCCGCACGGCCCAGAGGCCTCATGGCCCATAGCTCATGGCTCATGGCTCGTGGCTCCTCTCACCCCCGCGTCATCCCCGCCGCCCGGCCCCTCTGGCATCATGGGCGCCATGCGACCCCGCCGCGCGCCACTGCTGACCCTGCTGCTCACCCTGGGCGTCTCCACCGCCGAGGCCCGGGTGCGGCTGGGTGAGGCGCTGCCCGCCCACCCGTGGACGGCGGCCGAGCGCGAGGTGGTGGTGGTCTACAGCCACGACTGCGGCGATCTAGGTGACCTGTGGCAGGCCGTGCTGGCGTCCGGGCTGCCGGTGCGGGCGGTGAATGCCGAGGGCGTGCCCTCCCCGGCACCGGCGGGCCTGGCCCCCTGGCGGGGCGAAGCGGCCACCGCCTTCGCGCGCAAACTGCGGGTGGGTGCCTACCCCACGGTGCTGCTGGTGCAGGACGGACGGATTCTGAATGCCTGGGAAGGCACCTTCAAAGGCACGCTGAACTAGGTCCCGCGCGGCTGATCCCAAGGTCAACGGCGCGGCGCGAGGTCCTGAACGGGACAGGCGGCCTGCGCCAAAGCCGCTACACTGCCCGCCATGACGCCGACCCCCACATTCGCTGTGGCTTTCCTGGCGGGGCTGGTTTCGTTCTTAAGCCCCTGCGTGTTGCCGCTGGTGCCCAGCTACCTGGGCGTCCTGGGCGGCGAGCGCGCGCCCTGGGGCCGCGCCCTGGGGTTTGTGCTGGGGTTTGGGCTGGTGTTCATGGCGTTGGGGGCCACCGCCAGCAGCCTGGGGGCCCTCATCGCGCCGTACAAGGCGCTGCTGGGGCAGGTCTCGGCGGCGCTGATCGTGTTTTTTGGGTTGCTGATGCTGGGCGTGATCCGCCTGCCCATCCTGATGCGCGACACCCGCGCGCTGGCCAACGCTGGGGGCTACGGTCCGGTGGCGCTGGGGGCCGCCTTTGCCTTTGGCTGGAGCCCGTGCCTGGGGCCCACCCTGGGCAGTGTGCTGGGCCTGGCGGCCAGCACCGCCAGCCTGGGCAGCGGGGTGGCCCTGCTGGCCGCCTACACCCTGGGCCTGAGCGTGCCCTTCCTGCTGGCCGCGCTGCTGTGGCACCGGGTGAACCTGCGGCGCCTGAACCGCTACGCTGGGGTATTTGAAAAGGTGGGCGGGGCCCTGCTGGTCGTGGCCGGCCTCCTGATGCTGACCGGGCAGTTCACCCGCCTGGCCACCTTTTTCTATGAGGTGATGCCCAAGTGGCTGACCCTGTAGGTGCCCCACCCGCCCTGCAACTGCGCGGGGTGTGGCTGCGCCTGGGCCGCGAGGTGATCCTGAGGGGGCTTGACCTGGACATTCCGGCCGGGCAGGGCGTGACGCTGCTGGGCGAGAACGGCGCGGGCAAGACCACCCTGCTGCGCCTGCTCTCGGCCGGGCTGCGGCCCACCCGGGGCGAGGGGCGCGTGTTTGCCTACGACCTGCGCGACAGCCGCGCGGTGCGCGAGTGCGTGCACCTGATGCCGGTGGACGGCGGCCTCTACCCCGACCTGACCTGTCAGGAAAACCTGCTGTTTGCCCTGCGGATGCACGGCCAGCGCGGCGACGTGGCCGCGGCGCTGCGCCGGGTGGGCCTGCAGGCTGCGGCCACCCGCCGCGCCCGCTTCCTGTCGGCCGGGATGCGCAAGCGGCTGGCCCTGGCACGCGCGCATCTGCTGGCGCGGCCCCTGACCCTGGTGGACGAACCCTTTGCCAATCTGGACGACGCCGGCCGGGCCCTGGTGCAGACCCTGCTGGGTGAGCTGGGCGCCCAGGGGGTCACCCTGGTGATTGCCGCCCATGAACCGGCCCTGGCACGCGCGGTGGCGCCCCGCGCCCTGCGGCTGGTGCAGGGCGCCCTGCATGAGGACCGCCCGCTGTGACTTCCCTGCGCGGCGCGCTGCGGATGGCGGCGGTGGTGGCGGCCAAGGACCTGCGGGTGGCGGGCCGCACCCGCGACACCCTGCTGGCCACCGCTTTTTTCGCTGGACTGGTGCTGCTGGTGCTGGGCCTGGCCCTCAGCGGCAGTGGCCAGGCCCCGGGGCAGCGCGCGGCGCTGGCGGCTGGGGCCATCTGGACCGCGCTGGCCCTGGCGGCCGCCGTGGGCGCGCAGCGGGCCTTTGCCCAGGAGCAGGAGGCCGGCGCGCTGGAGCAGCTGCTGGCCTACCCCGGGCCCCATGGGGCGCTGTACCTGGGCAAGCTGCTGGGCGTGCTGCCGCCGCTGCTGCTGGTGGCGGCCCTGACTGTGCCCACCGGGCTGGTGCTGTTTGGCGCGGTGGAAGGCGCCGCCCCCCCTGGCCGCCCGGCCCCCATGACTGGCCTGCTGCCCTGGGCCGCGCTGGCCCTGACCACCGGGCTGGGCGTGGTGGGCTTCGCGGCTGGCACCACCTTTTACGGCAGCATCACCGTGAACCTGCGCGCGCGTGAAGCCCTCTTGCCTGCGCTGGCCTTTCCCATTCTCGTGCCGGCCGTAATTGCCACTGTGAAGGCCACGGCGCTGCTGCTCTCGGGTGGCTGGAGCACGGAGGTGGGCACGTGGCTGACCTTCCTGGCGGCTTTTGACGTGGGCACCATTCTTCTGGCGACCCTGCTCTTCCCGGCCGCTGCCGAGGGGTAGAGCCTAGCTGTCGGCCAAGGGAGGATGACCTACGGTGCGTAGGATCTCCACACACCTGAACTGGAGCCCATCAGCTACCACAGTCACATCCACCGAGTCCCCAATAAACCGCCATACCCATTGGTCACCGATCACGTGCCGCCGGTAGACGCCTTCGACTCCAGACAATTCATCGTCAAGTCTTGGTGGCCGCTTGCGTACCGTCAGGTCCCAGACCAAGGTGGGCATTGTCTTTAGGACCAAAGCGCGCGCATCTACGAGACTTTCAAAGCGTTCACTGGCCCTGGCGTCAGCGGCGCTTTGTACAAAGCGGAACCCTCCCTCAGGCGTAACCACCATTCCGGCCAGTTCGGGACGGCGATGCAGCGCAGCCTGAATCGTTAGAGTTACGCAGACATCTCCATCTTGTTCTTCCAACTGCCACAGCATCCCCGAACCAGACATGCTCAGAAACCACCCAGGCTCGTAGACTTCAAAATCTCTGATATCACTCAACATACTTTCAGTCTGCCGTTTACCCCTCGCCGACCCCTATGATTCCAGCGCCGCCAGCACCGCCCGCAGGGCCTCGCGCTCCTGCTCGGCCTGGGCCGTTTCGCCCCGGCGCTCATGCCACGCAATCAGGTCTTCACGGCTGGCGGTGTCGAAGGGGTCGGCAGCCACGGCGGCGCGCAGGGCGTCGCGGCGGCGCACATCGCCTTCAGGCTGCGCTTCGGCGTGTAGGCGCAGGGCGTCGTGCAGCACCCGCTCGGCCTGGGCGCGCTCTTCAAGCAGTTCGGCGGGCAGGTCGCCCAGCACGCTCAGGGGGGCTGTGACCGGGCGCAGCAGGTCAGTCAGGCGGCGGTGGTCCCGGGCCTGCACCGCGCCGCGCAACTCGTGCAGGTCGCTGCGCACCGGAAACAACAGCGACAGCAACCCGCGCTCGCTGGCCACCAGCGGTACCGAAAACACGCTGCGCAGGTGATACACGGCGGTCTGCAGGCTGGCCAGCGGATTTTTGGCCCCCGGCCAGAAGCGTTCGGCCAGCACCTCGCGCGGCTGCGGATGCTCGGCCAGGGCCAGGGCCACCAGCAGCGCCGCACTCTTGCGGGTGGGAAAGTCCGCCAGCCCCAGCTGCCGCCCGGCGTGGGTCAGGCGCAGGGGCCCCAGGGTCTGCACATGCAGCGGAAACAGGGCGCGCGTGGCGTCATCGTGGGCCAGAGCGGCCAGGGGGGCCGCCGCGCGGGTGCCCAGCAGCGGCAGGTACCCGTGGGTCTGGATCAGGTCCAGCGCCTCGCGCAGATCGTCGGGGGCGCCGCGTTCCAGCAGGGCGGTGGCCAGTTCCAGCCGCGCTTCCTCAGCGCGGGCGGCCTCAATCACATCGTCCAGGGCCGCTTCGCCCAGCAGCGCCGCTTCCAGTTCGGCACGCAGGCCCAGGGGGCGCGCGTGGGCCAGCGCGGCGCGGGCGGCCCCAGGCTGGCCCTGCTCCCGCTGCGCCCGGGCCTGGAGCAGCGCCACTTCAGCCTGCAGGCTGCGGTCCTGGGTGGTGGTGCGCGCCAAGACCTCCAGGGCCCCCGCCGGGTCGCCGCCCTGCAGCGCTGCCAGGGCCTGCAGGCGCCCAGTCCAGCCGCGCACCCCGGGCAGGTGAGCGTGGGCACTGGCCTCCTGCAGCTGCGCGTGGCATTCGGCCAGCTCGCCCAGCAACAGGTGGCATTCGGCCAGATTCAGCAGCGCCAGCGCGGTTTCGGTGGGGTGGGAGTCACGCAGCAGGGTCAGGGCGGCGCGGTAGGGCCCCAGGGCTTCACGCAGCAGCCCGCGCCCAAACTGCAGGGTGCCCAGCGTTTCCAGGCTGCGGGCTTCGCGCACGGGGTCAGCGGCGGCCCGGAAAGCAGCCACCGCCGCGTTCAGGCTGCGCTCGGCCTCGGCGTGGCGGCCCTGCTGCACCAACAGGGTGGCGCGGTTGTGGTTGGCCTCGCCCGCCGTCAGGCCCGGCCAGTGGGCGGCCTGGGCAAAGTCGTCCAGCGCCCCCGCCACGTCCCCTTCCATGGCGCGCACCACGCCGCGGGCGTTGTGGGCCAGCGCCGTGGCGGGGGCCGCCAGCCCCGCCAGGGCGCTGGTGTACAGCGCGTGGGCACCGCTCAGGTCGTGCGCGGCGCGGGCCAGCAGGCCCGCCACATACAGGGCCGGGGGCTGCTCGCGCCAGACGGGCGGCAGCGCGCCCAGGCGTGCGCGCAGCGCCGCTTCGCCCTGGGCGCTGCGGGTGGTCCAGGCCAGCAGGTCCAGGTAGTCGGCCCAGCAGCCCCCGGCGGCCAGGGTGTCCAGCGCGGCCGCCGCAAAGCCCCCGGCCTGCAGGGCCTGGGCCGCGCGGCGCACCTCTTCGGGTGCCGGCAGCGGCGCCAGAAAGCGCCGCAGCGTCGTGGGCAGCGCGGCCCCCTCACCGGCCAGCCACAGCCAGCCGCCGTCCAGCAGGGCGGCCCATGCTGCTTGCGGCACGGCCAGCGCCTCGGCCACCGCTGGGGTCAGCCAGGTGGCGCAGGCCAGCTGCCGCGCCGCTGGGCGCAGTTCGGGGGGCGGCAACAGGGGGCCCAGCAGCGCCGTGGCCTGGGGGTGGGTATGCGCGGCCGGCTCGCCGGGAAAGGCGCGGGCCAGCGGCAGGGCGCCGGGCCAGCCGCCAGATGCGGCGTAACTGGCCGCCGCCTGCTCGGGGGTCTGCCCGGGCAGCGCGGCGGCCCACTCGTCCGGGGTGGGCAGCAGCTCCTGCCCACTGAGCAGCAGCGGCGCGGGCAACAGGAGCGCGGCTTCTTCCAAGTCGCCGCGCCGCGCGGGCACCCACAGCCAGGGCGGGTCGTCGGCCTGCGGCCGGCGCCGCAGCACCACCCGGCCGGCCGAGAGCGCCCAGGCTTCCAGGCCCGGCTGGTTCGCGCCCACATCTGCGGGCGCCACCACACCGCCGGGGGCCGCGTGCAGGCGCGCCCGGAGCCGGGCAGGCAGGGGCAACATCTGCCCAGTATAGAGCGCCTCCTGGGGCTGTTCTGGGGCCGTGTGGGCGGGGGTGCGCCGGGCCAGAGGCGGGCGGCGGGGTGCCCCCGGACACCCGCCGCATTCAAACCAACCTCATCTGCCCACCAGGGCGCTGCAGGCCTGCTCTGCAGCCCCGGTCTATGCCCCCCGGCGGCGGCGCGGCCTTCAGGGAACCTTGAGCCTCGGGCGCTTTCCAGACCGCCTGTGGAGATTTTGTGTTTTTTTTGAGGGCCGCTTGCTGGAATGGCCTCACCTCAAATTCACCGGCTGCACCCCACCCGCCCAAGGAGCCTGCAATGAAGAAAGTGTCCACCACCGTTTTGGGTCTGACTGTCCTTCTCTCCGCCTGTGGCCAGAGCACCCCGCAGGGGCAGAGCCCTGCCGCTGCCCGTTCCGGCAGCCTGCAGGCCCAGGCCACTACAGCCACCGTTTCGGCCTGCTCGGCGCTGTACGCCAGCGGCCCCAGCGGCGTGCAGGTGGACAGCAGCATGCGCTACGGGCAGGTGGGCACCCTGATCCTGGCCTTTGCCGACGACACCAGCAAGGGCCGCGCGATTACCTGGATGGACTCCACGCTGCCGGTAGACCCCGGCAACGGCCTGGGCGCCTTTGAGAACCTGCCGATGATCGCCCTGAAGACGCTGGTGACCCAGGAACTCGTGGCGCAGCTGCAGGCCAACCTGCCGGGCCTCGTGTCCATCTACCAGGACGCCCCCCTGAGCTACAAGCTGGCCGAAAGCGTCAAGTTCATCGGGGCCGATGTGGCGCGCAACACCTACGGCGTCACCGGGCGCGGCGTGGGCGTGGGCATCATTGACTCGGGCGTGGACGGCACCCACCCGGACCTTACGCATGTGGCCAAGAACGTGAAGCTGGCAGGCCCCCTGACCGACACCCCGGCCGGCGGCTACCTGTACGTGGACCTGCCCAACACCGACACCAGCAGCGGGCACGGCACGCACGTGGCCAGCACCATTGGCGGCTCGGGCGCGGCGTCGGCCGGCGCACGCGAGCGGCGCGGCGTGGCCCCCGGCGCCACCATCGTGGGTGTGGGCGCGGGCGAGGGCCTGAGCATCCTGTACGCGCTGCAGGGCTTTGACTACCTGATGAAACCCGAGATCCGCGAAACCTACAACATCCGCGTGATCAGCAACTCCTGGGGCTCCAGCGGCGAATTTGCGCCGTACAACCCCATCAGCCTCGCGGCCAAGCGCGCCTATGAAGCGGGTATGGTCGTGGTGTTCGCCGCTGGCAACGAGGGCCCCGGCGCCAACACCCTCAACCCCTACTCGGCCAGCCCCTGCGTGATGAGCGTGGCGGCCGGCGACAAGCAGGGTTACCTGGGCGACTTTTCCAGCCGTGGCCGCGCGGGTGATCCCCTGGTGCACCCGGATGTCACCGCCCCCGGCGTGGACATCAGCGCGGCGCGCGCCCTGACGGGGCTGGCCGCCACCACCGTGCCCGACGTGGACAACCCCCGTTACAGCACCATCAGCGGCACCAGCATGGCGACCCCGCACATCAGCGGTGTGGTGGCCCTGATGCTGGAAGCCAACCCCAAGATGAACCTGGACAGCATCCTGGCGACCTTCAAGAAGACCAGTCGCAAGATGTACTACGCCGCGCAAACGGGCAGCGGCCTGGACCCCAACCAGGTGGTGGTCAAGCAGCGCGAGGAGTGGGAAGTGGGCTACGGGTATGTGGACGCCAACGCCGCCGTGCGTGAAGCCGTGCGCCTGAACCCTGTGCGCTACAGCGTGCAGACCACCGCGCTGCCCGGCTGGACCGGCACTGTGGGGGCGGCCGTGTGTGCCCCGACCGCCGGCTGCGTGCAGAACGCCGAGCATACCCAGACCCTGAATGTGCCCAGCGGCGCGAGCGTGCTGCGCGTGGCCACCGAATGGGGCAACCCCGCTTTCGACCTGGACCTGGAGGTCTACAACCCGGCTGGGCAACTGGTGGGCTCCAGCGCCCAGGGCACCAGCACGGGCGAAGCGGTCAGCATTCCCAAGCCGGTGGCGGGCACGTGGCGGGTGGTGCTCAAGGGGTTCCTGAACGCGCCCACCACCTACACGGGCAGCGCTGAGGTGGACAAGATCGTGCGGCAGTAAGCGCCGCGCACACCGGAACGGGGGCCACGGCTCCCGTTTCGCCGTGTGGCACGGCAGTCGTACGGACGGCCCTCCATTTCCAGGACAGAGCTGGCTGCTCCTCGCCTCCGGCGCTGTTGCAGCCCAGTGCCCGCACATCCGTCCTTTTTCCTTCTCCGCGGCGCCGCTCTGCAAGCCCCTCTGGTCGGAAACACGCCATACCGGGTGACGGAGCTTGTCGGAAGTCGTATGAGATTGCGCTTCAACCCTTCGCCTCCTTCGCCTGCTCTGCGCGGCTTTGCAGGCGAGAACCTGCCGCTCGGGGGCCGGGGGCCGGGCCGCCGGACAAGGGCCCACCCTGGCCTCTGCGCCTCCCCGCAGCGGGGACACTCGCACTTGCCCCTCAGCGCCCAGCGCGCGATTCTGGGCACACTGACGCGGCCCGCACGGTTGATGCTTTGTCCGGCGGGGCACAATAGAGGAGCGATATGAAACGAGACCTCACAACCACCCTGCTGGGCGCGGCCACCCTGACCTGCGTGCTGGCGGTGCTGGGCCTGGGCCTGAGTGCCCCGCTGGATGCCAATCAGGGCTCGCTGGTGCGGCTGATGTTTGTGCACGTGCCCACCGCCTGGCTGAGTTACCTCGCCTACGGCGGCACCGGGCTCTTTGGCCTGCTGTACCTGATCCAGCGCCGCCGCCACTGGGACCGCCTGGCGATGGCCAGCGCCGAGATGGGCGTGCTGTTTACCCTGGCCACCATCGTGGGCGGGATGCTGTGGGCCAAACCCACCTGGGGCACCTACTGGGTGTGGGACGCCCGCCTGACCACCACGGCCCTGAGCCTTGTGGTTTACGGCGGCTACCTGCTGATCCGCAGCCTGATGGACGACCCCGATAAACGCGCCCGCGTTTCGGCCGTGGTGGGCATTGTGGGCACGCTGTACGTGCCGGTGAACTACATGGCCGTGGAGTGGTGGCGCGGCGTGCACCAGACCCAGACCCTGATGCTGCTGGGCAAGATCCAGTGGAAGGCCGAAGCGGTGTACCTGCCCACGCTGCTGTTTTCGGTGTTCACCTTCACGGTGCTGTATGTGTACCTGCTGCGGCTGCGCGGCATCTTGGCGGCCCGTGAAGAAGCGCGCGAGGAACGTGAACTGATGAGTGACCTGGGCGCAGGGGTGGAGGCTGTCCGTGGATAAATATGCCTGGTACGTGATCGTGACCTACGCCGCGTCCTTTGGGGTGCTGGCGGGCTACCTGCTGTGGATCTGGCGGCGCCTGAAGGCCACCGGTTCCCAGGACGCTGGAGACGCCCCGCGGTGAGCGCGCCCCTCTCGCCGTTGCCCCGCGCCCGGGTGCGCCGCCGCAGTCCCTGGCCGGTGGCGCTGGGGGTCGCGGCTCTGGTGGCCCTGGTGGGCGCCATTGCGTTTGGCAACCTCAACCGCAGCCTGGAATATTTCGTGACTCCCACCGAGTACCACGAGCAGCGCGCCCAGTTGCAGGGCCGCCCCATCCGCATCGGCGGGCTGGTGCGGCAGGTGAAGTACGATCCCCAGACGCTGGAACTGCGTTTTGTGGTCTCGGATGGCGGGGCCAGCTTTCCAGTGCAGTACACCGGCGCGGTCAGCGACCTGTTCAAGGAAAACCAGGGCGTCGTGGTGCGCGGCGAGTTTCAGGGGGACACCTTCCACGCCTCGGACCTGGTGGTCAAGCACTCTGAAGAATACCGCGTGCCCAACACCCAGGCCGAGCTGAAGGACATGCTCAAGTCCGCGCCGTGAGGCCGGCACCGATAAGGACGCCGCTGTGTTGAACCTGATTTCGTTTGCTGGGGGCGCCGCCGCCCCCCTGGGCCAGCTGAGCCTGCTGGGCGCGCTGCTGTTCAGCGTGGCGGGGCTAGGGTTGGCGGTTCTGGGCGGCCTGACCCGTGACGTCCGCGCCACCGAAGCCGCCCGGCGCGCGGCGTGGGCGGTGTTCGCCCTGGTGTCCCTGGCCACGCTGGTGCTGCTCTCGGCCCTGCTGCGCGACGACTTCTCCGTGCGCTACGTGGCCGAGCACTCCATGCGCGCCTCGCCCACCTGGGTGAAGGTGACTGGGCTGTGGGGGGCGCTGGAAGGCAGCATTCTGCTGTGGGCGTGGCTGCTGGCCGGCTTTACCTTCATTCTCAGCCTGACCCTGCGCCGCGACGCCCTGCGGCCCTGGGCCCTGGGCGCCATGTTCGTGAGCCTGCTGTTCTTCGTGGGCGTGTGCGCCACGGTGGCCTCACCGTTCACGCCGCTGGCCAGCATTCCTGCCGATGGCCGCGGGCCCAACCCCGCCCTGCAAAATCACTGGATGATGGCCGTGCACCCGGTGCTGCTGTATCTGGGCTTTGTGGGGCTGTCGGTGCCGTTTGCCTACGCGGTGGCGGCGCTGGTGACAGGCCGCCTCTCGGACCACTGGGTGGTGGTCACCCGTCGCTGGACGCTGGTGGCCTGGACCTTCCTGACGGCCGCGATTGTGGCGGGCGGCTGGTGGAGCTACGAAACGCTGGGCTGGGGCGGCTACTGGGCCTGGGACCCGGTCGAGAATGCGTCCTTTATTCCCTGGCTGCTGACCACCGCCTTCCTTCATTCCATTCAGATTCAGGAGCGCCGCGGCCTGATGCGCTCGTGGAACGTCTGGCTGATCGTGCTGGCCTACGCCAGCACCGTGCTGGGCACCTTCCTGAACCGTTCAGGCATTGTGCAGAGCGTGCACGCTTTTGCCGGCGGGCCGGTGGGGCCCGTGTTTCTGGGCTTTCTGGCCCTGCTGCTGGTGCTGGGCACCCTGCTGGCCGCGTGGCGCGCGCCGCACCTGCGCGACGACGCCGAACCCCCCGCCGCCCTGAGCCGGGAAGGGGCGTTCCTGGCGGGCAACTGGCTGTTTCTGGTCTTTGCGGTGATGGTGCTGGTGGGCACGCTGTTTCCCACCTTCGTGGAGGCCGCCCAGGGCCGGCGCGACGCCAGTGTGGGCCCGGCCTTTTACAACGCCTTTGCCATACCGCTGGGCCTGGGCCTGCTGCTGCTGATGGGCGTGGGGCCGCTGCTGCCCTGGCGCCGCGCCGAGGGGCAGGGCCTGTGGCGGGCGCTGTGGCCGCTGCTGGCCGCTGGTTTGGGCGCTGCCGCTGTCACGGCCCTGCTGGGCATTCGCCACCCCGGGGTGCTGGCGACCGTGGGCCTCAGCGCCTACAACCTGCTGGGCCTGGGCCTGCTGACCGTGCGCGCGGCCCAGCAGGCGGGCGGCCTGGGGGCCACCCTGCGCGCCCAGCCCCGGCGCTACGGCGCGTATCTGGCGCACGTGGGGCTGGTGGTGGTGGCGCTGGGGCTGGCGGGCAGCGGGACCTACCGCCGCGACGCCCAAGTGACCCTCAACCTCAACCGCCCCGTGCAGCTGCTGGCCGAGCAGCTGGAGCTGACCGGTCTGAACAAGGTGACGCGCTCAGACGGCACCTCCACCGTGGCGCAGGTGCGCATTGACGGCGAACCTTTCCGCGCGCGCATGAACACCTACCTGCAGGGCGGCGACACCCCGTTTCCGTCACCGGCGGTGCGCTACCGCCTGACCGGCGACACCTACCTCGTGATGACCGGCGCCGACCCCAAGGGCCAGTGGGCCAGCGTGCGCCTGATTGAAAGCCCGCTGGTGTCGTGGCTGTGGTGGGGCACCCTGCTGATCTGCCTGGGCGCCAGCCTGACCCTGGTGAACCCCGTGCAGGTGCGCCGCGCCGCCGCGCCCCGCCTGGCCCCCGCCACCGATTAGAGGACCCCATGACCGAACCCGCCCCTGCCCCCACGCCCGCGCCCCTGTGGCGCCGCCTGCTGCCGCCCGTCATTGCCTTTGTTTTGGTAGCCATCTTGGCTGCTGCGCTGCGCATTCCAGCGAGCAACAACCAGACCGGTGGCCCTCTGGTGGGCAAGCCGGCCCCCGCCTTTACCCTGCAGAGCCTGGACGGCGTGCCGGTCAGCCTGGAGAGCCTCAAGGGGCGCCCGGTGGTCCTGAACTTCTGGGCCTCGTGGTGCGGGCCCTGCCGCGCCGAGGCGCCGCTGCTGCGCGAACTCAGCGAGCGGCAGGGCAGCGGCGAGGGCCTCGCGGTGATCGGCATTCTGTTCAACGAGACCAGCGAGAAAAACGCCCGCGACTTTATCCGCGAGTACGCCCTGGCCTACCCCAACCTGAAAGACCCGGGGCTGGACACGGGCGTGAACTACGGCGTCTCTGGCATTCCCGAGACCGTGTTTGTGGACGCTGGGGGCGTGGTGCGCCACATGGACCGGGGCGGCCTGACCCACGAGAAGCTGAACGCGGGCCTGAAGGCCATTGGGGTGCCGGGCCTGTGAGGGCGGCCCTTCCCCTGCTGCTGAGCCTGGGTCTGCTGGGCGGCGCGCTGGCCGCCCCGGCGCTGACCCCCTCGCAGGAAGCGCGCGCCGTGGCCATCCAGAAAAACCTGCGCTGCCCGCTGTGCGACACCGGCGAGTCCATTGCCGATTCGCGCTCGGACATCAGCGTCAAGATGCGCGAGTCGGTGCGCGAGCAGGTCGCGGCCGGGCGCACCGACGGGGACATTTACGTGTATTTCTCGCAGCGCTACGGCAACTTTGTACTGCTGGACCCCCCCAAGACCGGGCGCAACCTCCTGCTGTGGGGCACGCCACTGCTGGCCCTGGCGGCTGGGGCGGGCGTGCTCTGGCGCCTGCTGCGCCGGGGCCGCGCCACGGCCGCCAAAGCGGGCCCCGAGCCCGAAACGGCCTTTGATCCCTACCTCGCGCAGGTCCAGCGCGACACCCGCGCCCAGGAGCGCCCATGAGCGCAGGGGCCCTGCTGAGTCTGGGCGTGCTGGCGCTGGTGCTGCTGGCCTGCCTGTGGCTGGTGACAGAGCCGCTGCGGGCCGCCGCCCCCGAAGACCCCGACGCCCCCGAACGCGCCCGGCTGGAGGCCCAGCGCGAGCAGCTGTATGCCCAGCTGCACACCCTGAGCGATGAAGCCGCGCGCCCCGGCCTGGAGCGGCGCGCGGCCCTGACCCTGCGCGCGCTGGACGCCCTGCCCCCGGCCCCCCGTTCCGGCCGCCGGGTGCGGCCCCTGGCGCTGGGCCTGCTGGCCGTGGCCACGCTGGCGGTGGGGGCCGGCGCCCTGACCTTCATTCCGCGCTGGCAGCTGGCGGCCCTGAACCCTGCCGAGGCCCAGAACGTGCAGGCCACGCTGGCGCTGCCAGCCCTGAAAGCCCGTGCCGAGCGCACCCGCCAGAACGCCGATTATCTGGCCTGGGGCAAGGCCGCCTTTGATTCCGGGCGCTACGACGAGGCGGTAAGCGCCTACGGCAACGCCCTGAAACTCAATCCGCGCCAGCCCGAAGCCCTGCGCCGCCTGGGTATTCTGCTGCTCACCCGTGGCGAGCGGGGCGGGCAGGCGCCCAGCGCGCAGGACGCCACCCAGGCCGCGCTGCTGATCCGCACCGCCGCGCAACTGGCCCCCCAGGAGCCTGAATCCCAGCTGCTGCTGGGCTTTGCGCTGGCCCGCTTTGGGCAAGACGAAGACGCCCTGCGCGCGCTGGAACGCTACCGCACCCTGGACCCCCAGGGCCGCGACGCCGACGAACTGATCACCGCCATCCGCGCCCGCCAGAACGAAACCGATCCGGGCCTGCGCGTGTACGCGGCCAACTGCGCCTCCTGCCACGGGCCCAGCGGCGGCGGCGGCGTGGGCCCCAGCCTGCGCGAATCGGTGCTGAGCAGAGACGCCCTGCGGCAGATCACCCTGCAGGGCAAGGGCGCCATGCCGGGCTTCCCCAAGCTGCGGGGGGCCGAGCTGGAAGCCCTGCTGAACCTGCTGGAAAGCTGGCAGCCATGAAAGCCCGGCGCCTGACCCGCCGGGCGGTGCTGGAACGCTGGTGGGTGCTGCCCGTGGCAGGCACCGCCGGGGCCTTTGGCTACATGGGCTTTTATGCCACGCGCGTGCTGCGCGGCAAGAACGAGGCAGGCCCCCCCGCCTTTGAGCCAGGGCCCGCGCAACAGGTGGCGCCCCTCTCGGCCCTGAAGACGCCGTGGGCCGAGCACCTGTTCACCTACGCCGGGCGGCCCTGCACGCTGCTGCGCGTGCCGCGCCCGGTGGCTGGCGGCCTGAGTGTGGAGGACGTGCATCTGGCGGCCTTTTCCCGAGTCTGCACCCACCTGGGCTGCGCGGTGAATCTGGTGCGCGACCCGGAGGTGCTGGCCTTTGCCTTCAATTACCGCCCGCCCGACGGTCAGCCGCACCTGGGCTGCCGCTGCCACTACAGCGTGTTCTCGGCGCTGGACGCTGGCAAGGCCGTGTTCGGCAAGGCCAACGGCCCCTTGCCCCGGGTGCGCCTGGACGTGCGCGGAACAGGCGCGCAGGCCACGGTGTGGGCCACGGGTATTGAACCGGCCCCGGCACTGGGAGGCTGAAGCCATGCCCCCACTGACCTACACCACAGGCGACCTGCAGGCCGCAGCGGGCGTGCTGCAGGCCAGCGCCGCGCAGCTGGAGGCCCAGGGGCAGGCCCTGTGGCCCCTGGCGAGCCTGACCCCAGAGCGCCTGGCGCGCCATTACCCCGCTGGGGGCTGGCAGGTGGCGTGGCGCGCCGGGCAGGCGGTGGGCACCTACTGCCTGCTGGACCGCGATCCCCCCTTCTGGCCGGACGACCCCCCCGGCGAGGCCCTGTACCTGCACAAACTGGCCGTGCATCCGGCCGCCCAGGGCAGTGGCCTGAGCACCCTTCTGCTGGCCGACGCGCGGGCCCGCACCCAGGCGGCCGGGCGCCCCTGGCTGAAACTGGACACTGCCGCGAATCGCCCGGCCCTGCGCGCGCTGTACGAACGCGCCGGTTTCGTGCCCTGCGGCGAGCGCGAGGTGTTCGGCTTCCGGGTGGTGCTGTTCCGGCAGCCTACGGGCGCGGGAGCGTAAAGGGCAGGGAGAGGTTCCCCGACAACAGATCCCCAAGTTCAAGCCGATCCGTCCGCGTCTGGCGTCTTCTGGACGGGTGGGGACGCCGCCTGATCTTCCCGCAGCACCTCGCGGAAGGCGCGGCTGAGCTCGTCTTCAGGGAGGGGCGGCGCCGTCCAGTGCTGCACAGGGGGCGCCGGTGGCGGGGGCAGCGTGCCCTGCCCGAACAGCCCATTGAGGGCCACGCCCGCATGCCCCAGACCTCGCCGGAAGGTCGCCCACGCCTCCAACCACCCTCGTCTCTTTGCTGGGCGCCTTGTGGCCTGCGGTTTGGTCGGCATCCGCACCAGCCTAGAAAGCTGGCGACAAGCGCAAATCCGTCAGGTGGCCTAAGCGCTTTCTGCACGGGTGGCCGATGATTGCACCGCAGGGGTCATACGGCCCCCGAAAATTCCGTCAGGCGCTGCGGAATTTCTCCACCCACAGAGATTTGCAGAGCCGTCCAGCAGAGAAGGAGCAGGAAAGGGATATCCGGGCAGTGGACGTGGAAGTCGCCGCAGGAGAGCAACGTCCTCTTCTGTTCTGCGTGCTTCCAAAGATGGACGGGAGCCCGAATCACACGGCCTTTCAACCAGCCTGCTGGTTTCGCCCGCCCACCAGTTGCGCGCTTCGCAGCAGGGCGGCCTGGGCGTCGTGCAGGGCGCGCACATGCATCTGCATGTGGGCCACGCTGCCGCGCACCAGTTCGTATTCTGCCGGGGTGGTCCAGCCGGGGCGCGGAATGAGTTTCAACAGCCGCTCCAGATGATCGGCGTGGGCCAGCCGTTCCAGACTGCGGTGCAGGGCCGCCACCTCCTCGGCCAGGGCCAGCAGGTCGTGGGGCGCAGGGGAATGGCGAAGGGTCAATTCAGACTCAGGGGATTCAGACATCAGCACAACCTCCAGGGCGGCAGACAGCGGCCAGGGTGGGCAAGGTGGACGCGGGCGGCCCCTGTCCTCCCCCGGTCAGGGAGACGCCCGCGTGTCCTCTTGCCTGCTGGGCATGGTGACGCCCCGTGCGTGATCAGCTCATGATCAGCTTCTGCCGGCTGCGGCACCCAGACCAGACGCCAAGGAGTGAAAGACGGCCGCTGTAGCATGCAGCGCATGGCCCCCTTGCCCCTGATCGTGAGCGCCGGCGAAGCCCTGACCGACCTTGTGACCGCTGGTGACAACCGCTGGACCGCCCACCCTGGCGGCGCGGGCTGGAACGTGGCGCGGGCCTGCGCGGCCCTGGGGGTGCCCAGCGCCTTTGCGGGCGCCGTGGGGCAGGACAATTTTGGGGAGGATCTGGCCCGCGCGTCGCTAGAAGCGGGGCTGGACCTGCGGTTCTTGCAGCGCGTGCCGGCCCCCACGCTGATGGCCGTGGTCTACCGCACCCACCCGCCCGCCTACCGCTTTCTGGGCGAAAACAGCGCCGACCTGCATTTTGACCCCACCGGCCTGCCCGGCGGCTGGCTGCGCGAAGCCCGCTGGCTGCATGTGGGCGGCATCAGCCTCAGCCGCTGGCCCCTGGCCGATACCCTGCTGGGGCTGGTGGAAACCGCGCGGGCCGCGGGCGTCAAAATCAGCTTTGACCCCAATGCCCGCATCACCCACCGGCATCCCAACTACCCGGCTGTGTTCGAGGCCGTGGCCCGCCGCGCCGACCTGCTGAAATTCAGCGACGAGGATCTGGCCTTTTTCTTCCCGGGCCAGGGTGAGGCCGATGCGCTGCGTCATCTGCGCGGCCTGAATGCCAAAGCCCCCATCGTGGTCACGCGCGGCGCAGCGGGCGCCACCCTGTACCACGCCGCCGGGCAGGCCAGCCTGAGTGCGCTGCGCGTGCCCGTGGCCGACACGGTGGGCGCGGGCGACGCCCTGTGCGCGGGCCTGCTGGTGAGCGCCACCGAACACCCGGACGCCCTGTGGACCGAGCACCTGCGCCTGGGCCTGCAGGCCGCCGCCGCCGCCTGTACCCACCCCGGCGCCTACGCCCCCACCCGGCAGGACCTCGCCGCCCTGCCCCCGGCGTAACGCGGTGGTGGTCGGGGAGGAGTGAAGACCTCCTCTCACGCCGCTGTTTGACCTTCGCAAAGCAGAAGTCAGAGCGCCTCCCAGGCTCACCTACAAATCGTTCCGGCCAAAGAGCCGTGACGCTCAGCAGTGGTGACCCCACCAGGGTGGAGTGCCGTGGTTGCAAAGACGGGGTTCGCTCTTGAGCCTCTCCCCTCTCGCTACTTGTAAGGCAGCGACCCACAAACCCCCGCGCCGCGACGGGGGCTGCTCGCAAAGTCGTGCCACAGACGGAGCCACTCTCTGGCCCCTCCCCCAAGCCCTACATCACCAGATGGGCGTCGTCGTGTTCGGCCATCATGCGCAGGAAGGCGTCCACATACTGCGGGTCAAACTGGCGCCCGGCCTGGGCACGAATCTCGTTCAGGGCGCGCTCGCGGGTCCAGGCGGGTTTGTAGGGGCGGGCATTGGTCAGGGCGTCGAACACGTCAATCAGGGTGAACAGGCGCGCGGTGTCGGGAATGTTCTGGCCGCGCAGGCCGCTGGGGTAGCCGGTGCCGTCCCAGCGTTCGTGGTGGTAGCGCACCAGATCCAGCGTCTCGGCGGGCAGAAAGTGCAGGTCCTGCAGCATGTCGTAGCCGATCACGGTATGGGTCTGGATCACGCGGCGCTCGTCGGGGCTCAGGGGGCCGCGTTTGTGCAGCACGCCGTCGGGGATCGCCAGCTTGCCCAGGTCGTGCAGGTACGCGCCCCAGCGCAGGGCCTTGACCTGATCCTCGTCCCAGCCCAGGCGCCGGGCCAGCCGCACGCTCATGCTGACCACGCGCATGGTGTGGCCGCCGGTGTCGTCGTCGCGCCGTTCCAGGGCCGCGCCCAGCGAGCGCAGGGTCAGGTCGTTGGCGTCGCGCAGGTCGCGGATGGCCTGCCACTGGCCCAGCTGCGCGCCCAGCAGCCGCGAGAACGCGCCCACCACGCCCTTTTCATCTTCATCAAAGAGCACCGGCATCGGCCGGGCCAGAATCACCACGCCCAGGTGGTTCGAGGCCCGACCATACACCGGGGCCACATGAAAGACGCGCCGCTGGGTCTTGTCCAGCAGCGCGAGCACCTCTTCGGCCACCCAGTGATCGGCCTGCACGCTGCGGCTGTCGTTGTCGCTGGGGTGAATGGGGCGCTCCAGAAAGGCTTCAAAGGCCCCGGTGGCCGCCAGGATGTGCGGCGTGCCCTTGCGGTAGGCCACGAACGCCAGGTTGGGTGCCACCTGCAGCTTGTCCAGAATGCCGATCCCCGCACGAATAATGGCGTCGGCGTCGCGGGCGTCGGCCAGACGCTCGCTGCCAGCGCGCAGGGCGGCCACCGTGTTGCGCTGCCACGTCAGCTCGCGCGCGTTGGCCTGCTCGCGCATCGTCAGCAGGCCCAGGCTCAGGAGGGCCAGCAGCGCGGCGCCCAGGTCCGGCAGGCCCGCCGTGGGGCCCGGCAGCAGCAGCGACGTCACAAAGGCCAGCGCGTAGGCGCCCAGCGGCACCCAGCGCGCCCCGCCCCGGCGTCCGGCAGCCAGCACCGCCATCAGGAGGGCGGCGGCAATCATCAGGCCGTGGAGGTCCCGAACCGTGGCATACCCCAGCAGGGCGGCTGCGCCGATCAGCAGCAGGTTCGTCCACAGGCTTGGCGGGAACACGCTGCGCAGTGTATCACCCGCCCCCGACCGTCTATTCGAAATTTAACGCCTGGGGGGCGACTTGCCCCCAGCTTCCAGAAAAGCAGGCTCTTCGGGCGCCGTGTCCCCGGCGGCGTACTTGTCCTGCAGGTACGTGGCCTGGGCCTGGGCGGCGCGGGCCTGGGCGGCGCGCCCGCGTTCAGCAATGGCGGTCATGCGCGTTTCGATCAGCTGCAGCTGTGGCTGCACGGCGCCCCGCCCCCGGCGCGCGGCGGCCAGCAGTTCAGGCAGGTCCTCGCGGGCGGCCTGCCGGGCGTCAAAGGCGTCACGCGTCAGGGTGCCCTCGCCGCCCGTGGCCTGCAGGGCCTGCGCGGTGGCCTGCAGCGCCCCCAGCACCGCCGCGCGGTCCGAGCGCGGCAGGGCACGCGCCTGGGCGTGCAGGGCCCGCAACTGCCCCAACTCGTCTGAGGCAGGCAGCGGGTGGGCCTGGGCCTGCCACTGGCGCGCCCGGCCCCGCGCCCAGCCCAGCAGCACGGCCGCCAGCAGCAGGGTCAGGCCCAGCAGCCAGCCGGCCAGATCGCTGCCCGAAGCCACGCCGATCCCCAGCAGCACCGTCAGGGTGCCCAGAAACGACAGCCCCACCAGGGTCAACAGGGCCAGGGCCCCCAGTCCCGCCACCCGGCGCAGACCAGTGCCCCGCCCGGTCTGGGGGACCAGGGCCCAGGGATCGCCAGAAGAGGCCGGCCAGGGCTGCGCCGCGCGCCACAGCGCCCGGGTCAGCCGCAGCGGGGCCCGGAGCAGCCGCCGGGCCGCACCAGACCGGAGGGGTCGCGGAGTGTGCAAAGCCATACCCCGGTTACGGGCCAGCGGGCGCAGAGGTTCCCGCCCCGCAGCGCAGCGCCTGCACCCGCGCGGCAAGGTCCTGCCAGGGGGCCAGCTGAAAGTAGGTCTGCCCCAGCGGGCTGGTGCTGGGCAGCACCCACAGTTCTGCGCCTTCCAGCGTGGTCTCCTGGGGCCCATACGGCAGGCGACCGGTCTTGACCCCCAGCGTTTCCGAGGCGCCCCGCTTGCTGGTAAAGGCCACCACCTGCGGGCGGTACTGGCGCACCTTGGCCCGCAGTTCCTCGGGGGCCCAGGCGTCTGTCGGCAGGGCGGCGTCCACGCCCGAGTGCCGCTTGGCCACGTCGGTCAGGCCAATACCGTACTCAGGGAGCAGGGGGTATTCGTGGGGAGAGAGCTGCCGGGGGGTCAGGCCCACCTCGTGCAGCGTGCGCCAGAAGCGGTTTTCAGGGTTGGCGTAGTAGGCCCGCGCCCGCGCGCTGATGCGGCTGGGCGCCGTGCCCACCAGCACCAGGGTCAGCCCGGGGCGCAGCACATCCGGCACGAGGTACTCGCCGCCACTGGTCAGGTCGGGTCCGGGGGCGCCTTCTGCTGCCGGCCCAGTTGTCGGCTCAGTCGTCGTCATAGCGCTCTTCCTTGAAGGGGTCGCCGCGCATGTGGTAGCCGTTGCGCTCCCAGAAGCCGGGCCGGTCGGCGTCCATGAACTCCAGCCCGCTCAGCCACTTGGCGCTTTTCCAGAAGTACAGGTGCGGCACCACCAGCCGCAGCGGCCCGCCATGTTCGGCGTCCAGCGGCTGACCATCGAAGGTATGGGCCAGCAGATTATCGGGGCGCAAAAAGTCGTCCAGGCTGAGGTTCGTGGTGTACCCGCCCACCGAATGCTGCATCACGTGGGTGGCGCCGGGCTTCAGGCGCACGTGCGCCATCAGGTCGGTGACGCGCACGCCGGTCCAGGTGGTGTCCAGCTTGCTCCAATGCGTGACGCAGTGAATGTCGTAGGTCAGGGTGGTCTGGGGCAGGGCCAGCAGATCAGCCCAGGTCAGCGTGTGTTCCTCGGCCAGCCCGAAGATCCGCACGGCCACGTCCTGCGGGGCGTAGTGCTGGGTGGGCCCGTAGGTCAGCACCGGGAAGCGGGTGGTCAGGCTCTGGCCCGGGGGCACCCGGCCGCCTAGGTCGTCGGCGGGCTTTTTGAAGAACTTGCCAAGCATGGCCGCATTCAACCCCCGCCCCGCCCGCGCTGCCCAGGGTCCAGCCTACGATGTGTGGGCTGCCTTAAGGCTTGTCTTATGCGCCGCTGCCCCGCCCCCGGGGCTTTCATCACACGCCCCTGACGCCCCTTGGTGTACCCTGAACACCAGCGACCGGGGCTCTTTCTTTCCCCCGGCAACGAAGGCGACCCGGCCGACTTGCGTCCCTGACCGCAGGGCACCCCAAGGAGCCGAGATTCCATGTCCGCATTCGATCAGGCCCGGCACGAGGTAGAACGCGCGCGCTTTCTCAGTGACGTGCGCGACCTGCTGTCCATTCTGCGCCGGCAGCCCAACGAGCTGCTGCCCTTTGACTGGGTGCGCCATCTGGCCCCCGAAGGCGAGTATGCGCGCGGCCTGCAAACCATCGAGGTGGACCACATCATCGGGTCGGTGGACCGCTACCGCGAGTTTGACCGCCATTACCTGCCCAAGGAGCGCCACCTGGACGAACGCTGGATCGGCGTGCGCAGCGCGCAGCTGCAGGGCAAGGAACTGCCGCCCATCCAGGTGTACCAGGTGGGCGAGCTGTATTTCGTCAAGGACGGCAACCACCGCGTTTCCGTCGCCCGGCGCCAGGGTCAGAAATACATCGACGCCGACGTGATCGAACTGCAGGTCACCGTCCCCCCCGAGGAAGGCGACACCCTCAAGGACCTGATCATCAAGGGCGAGTACGCGCAGTTTCTCAAGGCCACCAACCTCGACCGGGTGGTGCCGGGCCACCATGAAATCCTGTTCACCACGCCGGGGCGCTACGAAAAGCTGCTGGAGCACATCCGCACGCGGCAGTATTTTCTGGACCGCAAGCCTGAACGCGCGGGCCTGCCGCCCGTCACCTGGGAAGAGGCCGTGGACAGCTGGTACCGCCGCCTGTACTGCCGCATTGTGGAGAACATCGGCAAGCACGACGTCATGGCGCACTTCCCCGGCCGCACCGAGGCGGACCTGTACCTGTGGATCATGGACCACCGCTATTTCCTGACCCAGCACGGCGGCCACGACGTGGGCAGCGAGGAAGCCACGGTGCAGTTCCGCACCCAGTACGCCCCGCCTATCTACAAACGCCTGCGCCAGCGCGTGCAGCTGCTGCTGCGGGGGAAGCTGGGGCCAGCGGTGTAAGGGATGTGGGGTGTAGGACGTAGGTTGTAGGAAAGGAGGTGGACTTTTCCTACAGCATACAACCCACGACCTACAGCCTCCCCAACACGTATTCCACCAGCGTCCCCACCCCCCAGCCCGTCGCCACTTCCTCACGGGTGGCGTTGCCGGCGATGTCCAGGTGGGCCCAGGGGCGGGTGACGAACTGCTGGAGGAACAGGGCGGCCTTGATGCTGGCGCCCGCCGGGTTCATGTCGCTGTTTTTCAGGTCGGCCACGGTGTTTTTCTGGTAGCCCTTCAGGTAGGGCTGGTGCAGGGGCAGTTCCCACACGTGCTCGCCGGCGGCCTCAGCGGCGCTTTTCAGGCGGGCGGTCAGGGCGGGGTCGCTGCTGAACAGGGCCGCAATGTCGTTGCCCAGGGCGCTCACCTTCACGCCGGTCAGGGTGGCGAGGTCCACCAGTTCGGTGGCGCCTTCCTCGCAGGCCACGGTCAGGGCGTCGGCCAGCACCAGGCGGCCCTCGGCGTCGGTGTTCGTGACTTCTACATGCAGGCCGTTGGCCGCGCGGTAAATATCGCCGGGGCGCATGGCGTTCGGGCCCACCATGTTCTCGGCGGCGGCCACGTAGGCGCGCACCTCCACGCCTTCCGGCACCTGCGCCTTCAGTTCCCCCAGGGCGCGCATGGCCCCCAGCACCGCCGCCGCGCCGCCCATGTCGTTCTTCATGCCGTTCATCCCCGCCGCCGGCTTGATGGAATAGCCGCCCGTGTCGAAGGTGATGCCCTTGCCCACCAGCGCCAGCACAGCTGTTTTTTCGCCGCGGGCGGGTAAGGTCACGCGGATCAGGCGCGGGCCAGTCGCGTTCCCGGCCGCGACGGCGGCCAGCAGCCCCATGCCGCGCGCCTGAATGTCGTCGCCGTCCCACACGTCCACATCCAGGCCCAGGGCCTCCAGGGTCCGGGCCTCGCGGGCCAGGGTGACGGGGTTCAGCACGTTGGCGGGCGCGCTGGTGAGTTCACGGGCAAAGGTCAGGCCCGCGTTCAGGGCGCTGAGGCGCGCGTGGGCTTCGTCGCTCAGGCCCTCCACCAGCAGAGAGGGGGTGGTGCCCGGTGTCTGTCGGTAGCGCCGTTCGCGCCAGCCTTCGGCCAGGGCCGCCTGAGCCAGCGCCGCGCCGTGCGGGGTGGCCGGCACCTTCACCGAGGCCGCCTTCAGCTCACGCGCCAGTCCGGCCAGCGCCGCGCCCAGGTCACGGGCCTCCCGGGCGCTTGCGGGGGCCAGGGCCACCGCCTCGTCCCCATCTTCGGTCCGGGCCAGCAGCCGCACCTCACCCGCCTTCAGGCCCTGGGTCAGCCGCTCCGTCTGTTCGGGGCCCGCCCACACCAACGCAAGGTCTGCACGCTCCAGCGTCTTCACAAGTGACATGCGCGGAGTAAACCACGCCCGCCCCCGCCCTGTTCACCCACGCCAGACACCCCGGCCCTCCCGCTTCCCGCACCCCGCGCCCCGCTCCCTTTTCTACCGCCCCTTATACTGCCCTTTACTGTGAACGGCTCCATTCAAATCACCGAGGCGGCGCTGGCCTCCCTGATCGGCCTCACCGCCCATGAGATTCCGGGCGTGGTGGGCATGGCCCCCGCCAACCTCAAAGAAGGCCTCAGCCGCGTGCTGGGGCGCGCGCAGGTCAGTGACGGCGTGGTGATCACCAAGGACGGCGCGCGCTATGCGGCCGACCTGTACGTGGTCATGGCCTACGGCGTCAGCATTCCCACCGTGGCGCGCAACATTGCCGAGCGCGTGGAACACACCGTGAAAACCCAGGCGGGCCTGGAGCTGGCCGCCACCCGCGTGCATGCCGTGGGGGTGCAGCGTGTCTGAAGTGACCCCCCACACCCACCTGCAGCCTGCCGATCTGGCCCGCATGCTGCGCTACGCCACCGACTGGCTGGGCGTGTACCGCGAGCAGGTCAACGCCCTGAACGTGTACCCGGTCCCTGACGGCGACACCGGCACCAACATGCACCTGACGATGCAGTCGGTGCGCCGCGAACTGGACACCTGCGACGAGAGCAGCATGGCCCAGGTGGCCCGCGCCATCAGCTACGGGGCGCTGCTGGGCGCGCGCGGCAACAGCGGCGTGATTCTCTCACAGCTGCTCAAGGGCTTTGCGGAGGTCATCAAGGACCAGAAGACCGTGGATGCCGCTGGCCTGAGCCGCGCCTTCCAGGCGGCCCAGCGCGTGGGGTATGGCGCCGTGATGAAGCCGGTGGAAGGCACCATCCTGACCGTGGCGCGCGGTGTGGCCGAGGGCGCGCAGGGCGAGGACATTGAAACCGTGCTGGAACAGGCCCTGTTCCGGGGCCAGGAACTGCTGGACCAGACCCCCGAGATGCTGCCCGCGCTCAAGCAGGCGGGCGTGATTGACAGCGGCGGCCAGGGCTACCTGTACATCGTGCAGGGGATGCTGGCGCAGCTGCGCGGCGAGGCGCTGCCCCCGGCCCCCGAGATCACCTCGTATGCCCAGGAGCAGTTCGAGAACGAGGAATTCGGCTTCTGCACCGAGTTCCTGATGAGCGAGGCCACCAAGCCCATCGAGGAAATCCGCGAGCTGGTCAGCCCTTACGGTGACAGCCTGCTGGTGGTGGGCGCCGAGGGCTACGTGAAGGGCCACATCCACACCAACGAGCCCGATCAGCTGCTGGCCACCGTGGCCCGCTACGGCAAGATGCTGAAAACCAAGGTCGAGGACATGAGCGAGCAGCACACCGAGATCCTGGGCATGGCGGGCTCGGCGGCGCGCGCTGAAGAAGAAATTGCCCCCAGCGGCCTGGTGGCGGTGGCCAGTGGCTACGGGCTGGTCAAGCTGTTCCGCTCACTGGGCGCGCGCATCGTGTCGGGTGGGCAGACCGCCAACCCCAGCGTGCAGGACATTGTGGACGCGGTGCGCTCGGTCAGCGCCGAGAAAGTCATCATCCTGCCCAACAACAAGAATGTGCTGATGGCCGCCGAAAAGGCGATGGAGCTAATGGACGGCCGCGCCGTAGTCATCCCGACCCGCACCCTGGGCCAGGGGATGGGCGCCGCGCTGAACTTCAGCCCCGACACCCCCGCCGAGGAGTTGAAGGACGCCATGACCGAGGCCGCCCAGGCGGTTACCACCCTGGAGGTCACGCGCGCCAGCCGCACCACCAGCATCACCGTGCAGGACGGACGCACCCTGGAGATTGCCGAGGGCGACGTGATTGGCCTGAAGGACGACGAACTGGTGCAAAGTGGCGGCAGTCCCGAAGACAGCGTGCTGGAGATGCTGGGGCGCCACCACGAAGGCCAGGAGATCATCACGGTGTTCGGTGGCCCGCAAAAAACCCAGGAGGACCTGGACGCCCTGGCCGCGCGCATCTCGGAAGCGTATGGCGACGCCGAGGTCGAAACCCACATGGGTGGCCCGGACCTGTACGACTATCTGGTGACGCTGGAATAGGGGAAGTGGTGAGTGGTCAGTGGTGAGTAGAACCACCCCCCACATGAGGGGGCCAGCGGCACACACCGCTGGCCCCCTCTCTTTTCCCACAACCTCCGACCAACCACCCACCGCCCTACCGGCAATCGCCCGCGGGTACCGTCACCGTCTGCACCCCGCCAAAGCGGTTATTCGCCGTGCTGGCTTCCGGAAAGTAGGCGCCGAAATTCACGCGGGCGGCGTAGGTGTGGGCGCCGGGGGCGTCGGCGGGCTGGGTGGAAGGGAAGTACACCGGGATGGTCACGGTGGCACTCTGGCCCGGGGCCAGGGCGCCCAGGCCTACCCCATTGCCCCGGTAGCCGCTGGGCTGGCCCTCGTCGCGGGTGTCCACCACCTGCACCACGCCCACGTCGGGCCGCGCGGGGCTGGGGGCGCCGCCCACGTTGCGCACCGTGACCTGGGCGGTCACCAGGGCCTGGCCGGCGCGGCAGACCCCGCTGTAGACGGCACTAAAGGCGGTCACCGTCAGGTCAGGCAGGGCCAGGCGCACCTGGTCGCGCGGGGGCTGGGTCTCGGCGCTGCTGGCGGCAAAGCGGGGATTGCCGGTCAGGGCCACATCGGTCACGCAGCGGTCCAGCAAGAGGGGGTCGGTCACGCCCGCCGCGCGGCAGGTGGCCTCGGCGCTGGCGGCGGCCCCGGCAGGCACGGCGGGCGCCGCCGCCGGGAAGGTGGGATCGTCAAAGCCGCCAAAGCGTTCGCCGTCGTCGTACACGAACAGCGACTCGGTGGCCGACGGCACCCGCCAGCTGTTGCCAAACGTGCCGTACAGCTCGCCCAGACCTGTTGGGCCGGGCAGGGTCACCCCGCCGCGCGTGGTGAGTTCGTTGGTCAGGTTGCCGTCGAAGTTGCCCCACAGCCCGCGCACGCGGCCCCGGCGGCTGTCGGGCAGGGTCAGGCGGGCGTCCAGGTACGCGCCGTTGTTGGTGATCGCCAGGCGCTCGCCGCCCGGGAAGGCCAGGGTGTAGAGGTTGCCGCTCTGCGTGATCCGGAAACCGCCGCCCAGGTCCAGCCCCCCCACGGGCACCTCAGTGCGCACGCCCGCATCCCCCAGGCGCAGGGCCGGAATCTGCCCGGCGTAGACACCCACCTTCTGGCCGTTCATGCGGGTGGCAATGGCGGTGTTCACACTGACCACGCGGCTGCCGCCCCAGGGCCGCTGCCGGGCCTGCACGCGAAAGTCATCGGTGCTGGCCTGGGTCAGGTCGAATTCGCCCACGGCCTGGAATTCCAGCGCCACCTGATCCAGCGAGATGAGGTGCGGGTCGCCCCAGCTGACCGCCGGCGGGTTGGGCGCGGCGGCCTGCACCGTCACGTCCCGCCCGGCCTCGTCGCCGTTGCGAATGGCCATGCGCGAGTCTGGGGTGAAACTGCCCACAAAGGCCCCCGCCCCGTCGTTGTAGGCGTAGACCCGCACCTTCACCGTCTGCCCCGCCGGCAGCGTCCCCGCTGGCAGGCTGAAGCTGCGCGCGCTGCCCGGCAGGTCGCCCGAGCGCCAGCCGTGCCCCACGCCGTCCGCCACCCAGGTCGCCGCCACCACAAAGCGTGCCGGATTACTGGCCGAGGTCCAGGCCACTGGCAGGGCCGCGCCCGGGGCCACGCTGGTCCCCGCCGCCGGGGCATTCAGGATGGGGCGTTCCGGCACGCGGTCGGTGGCGAACACCAGGCACTCGCCCACCCGGGTCAGCAGGGCCAGGGGACTGCCCGCCGCCACGGGGGCCGGCAGGGTGCCCTGGTACAGGCCGCCGCCACTGGCGCCCAGCGTCAGGCCGTTCACAGTCACGGTGGCCGCGCCGCTGCCCACCTGCACGTTCTGGGCCTGCACGCCCATATCGGTGCCCTGCACGGGGTAGCGCGCGCACACCAGCGGCCCGCCCGAAACCGGCGCCGGGGACGCCGAGGCCGCCACCTTCGCGTCCCCCAGCGCCACCACCCGGAAGTCGTAGCGCACACCATTTTTCAGGTTCGGCACGCGGTACCGCAGCGCGGCGGCCTCCTGGCTGCTGGACACGGGCCGGGCATTCAACTTCTGGCCCCCCTGGTATACGTCGTACCCGGAGACGCGCGGGTCGGCAGTCCAGACCAGGGTGACGGCCCCGTCCTCCGGCACCACCACCAGCGCCGGGCCAGCCAGCACCCGCACCAGATTGGGATTGACCACCGGTTGCAGGGGTTGCAGCGCGCTGCCCGGCGCCGTGAGGCCCTGGGCGCTGGCGGCCCCCAGCAGTGTCAGCGGGACCAGGCCACAGAGTCTCAGGAACCGCCCTTTTTGCGTTGTGTTCGTCATGGTCCTTCCTCCTGCCTGGCGCCCGGCCAGGGTGCGCCCAGGGTAGACAGGTCCCCATGAACGCCCCGTGATCGGTCCGGCAGGCGACCATGACCGCGCCGCCAGGCCCCGCTGAATGGCGTACACGCCTCTTACGCCACCCAGCGAATGTGGCGCGCCCGCCGGCCCCCTACACTTCCCCCGTGCCCGCTGACTGGGCCGAAGACCCAGGGTTATCCTTCCCACGATCCCTCTGTCGCCCCTTTGCCCGGTCAACCTCACTCACCCCTCGTCCAGAGGTCAAGGCGCCTGATGTTCGCTCAGGAAACATGCCCCTCAAGTCCGATTGGGTGTCCCACTCCTCCGGGTGGGCCGAAGGCCATGAGTTCTCCCTTTCCAGGACATCCGCTCATGGCTCTGCCTTGTCCACCCCACCTTCACGCAGGTTTCTTCTAGTCAGCAAGATGCCGGGCAACCGTCCGGTGACGGCGGTGCAATTCCGACCAACCTGCTCCACGGGACTATGTGTCCCTTTTGCACACCCTTGCCCAACCTGTGGGCCGAAGCACAAGGGTTATCTTCCCGGCTGCTCTGGCCCCCACGAGGTCTCCTATGCTCCGGTATCCCAACTTGGTAGAGGAACACGGCTCAGAACCGTGTCAGTGCTGGTTCGAGTCCAGCCCGGAGCACCAGGCCCGATCCGGGCCCATCCCGGTGGCTGTCCGGTCCCCCAGACAGATGTTGCCCTGCGTGGGCCACGGCCCAAACGCAGCAGGCCTTCTTGATCCCCCTCCAGACAAGCGCGCCACCCGCTGCGGAAGACAACCTGACCGGTTTCCCGGGAGAGGCAACGCAGCTTGCGCGCGCTGCAGGCCTGTGGGTCTTCGGCCTTCGCTCAGTCAGTCTGGCGCTCCAACTTTAACTATGCAGCGGGTAGCTCAGCTGGTAGAGCAATTGGCTACCTGAAAGGGCAGTTTCCTTCCACAGCCACTTGCCCGCTTCTGGGCCGACAATGCAAGGTTACCTTTTCATCAATGGGTCGCGGGTTCGAATCCCGCCCCGCTGCATTACCTCTTCAAACATCACCGTGGGGACGGTGGTGGAACTGGTCAACACGAATGTGGCTTCTTCCAAGAAGCTCTGCCTTTGCGTTCCCTTGCCTGTCAAAGCGGGCCGAGAGTGAAGGCTGATCTGGAACATTGGTCGCAAGACCTGCGGGTTCAAGTCCCGCCCGTCCCCCACCCTTTTTCTGGAACGGTAGCTCAGCGGTTAGAGCACTTTGCCAGCGCCGCACCTTGCCCGATTGGGCCGAAGGCACTGGCTTATCGACTACGGATCGAGAGGTCGTGGGTTCGACTCCCACCCGTTCCCCCGTGAACTGGTAGCTCAGATGGCAGAGCGGCTGGCTGAAGCCCAGCAGATGCAGGTTCGATTCCTGCCCTGTTCATACGGATTCCGTCTGTTCCGTTGCCAAACCGGAACATCACCGGTTTGCCAACTCCACGCCCGGAACCCTTTTCTCTTCTTCTCGCATCCGCTCGGATTGAATCACTTCGTAGCGATGCAATCGAAGCCCGCATCACCACCCAGGCGCGTGGCGCCGGGTCGCTGCTGGCGCAGGTCCAGCATCCATCTCCCCCGCCCCCACAGAGGAGGGCCGATGTCCATGAAGAACCTACTGAACGCGATCACCCCCGCCCGCACCCCGCAGACCGAAGGACTGGACCCCCGGCAGATCAAAAACAACGCCGGCGGCTATGTCTACGGCCTGTCGGACGAGGCCCGGCTGACGCGCTTTCTGATTCTGGGCACGGACGGCGGCACGTTTTACGCGGGCGAGCGGGCGCACACCACGCAGGCCACCGAGTTTGTAAAGACCTTTGTGCAGGTGGACGCCGCCGCAGCCCTGCGCATTACGCTGGACGTGGTGCGCGCCGCCCGCGCCCCCAAGCCGGACCCCGCGCTGCTGGTGCTGGCGCTGATCGCCAAAACTGCCCTGAACGCCGCCGACCGCCAGGCCGCCTGGGCGGCGCTCCCCGAGGTGGCGCGCACCGGCACCATGCTGCTGCACTTCCTGGCGTTTGCCGACGCTCTGGGGGGCTGGGGCCGCCTGACCCGCCGGGGTGTGGCGAACGTGTACGAAACCGCCGATGTGGGCCGGCTGGCCCTGTGGGCGGTGAAGTACAAGAGCCGCGACGGCTGGAGCCAGCGCGACGCCCTGCGCAAGAGCCACCCCAAAGTGGCCGACCCCGAGCGCAACGCCGTGCTCAAGTTCATGGCGAACGGCGTGCTCCCGGCCCTGGGGGCAGAGGTCAGCGCCCCGGCCCTGCGCGTGATTGAAGGGCACCTGCTGGCCACCAGCGCGGGCACCGACCGGGACGCCGCCACCCTGATGCGCGGCTATGGCCTGCCCATTGAGGCGGTGCCCACCCACCTGCGCGGCGCCGAGGTCTACCGCGCGGCTATGCAGACCAACGGCCTGACCTGGCTGCTGCGCAACCTGGGGAACCTGGGCCGCGTGGGCGTGCTGACCGCGAACGACCCGGCCACGGTGCAGGCCGTCACGGGCCGCCTGACGGACCCCGGCGCCCTGAAGCGCGGGCGCATTCATCCGCTGGATGTGCTGAAGGCCCGGCTGGTGTATGCCCAGGGCCGGGGCGTGAAGGGCAAGAGCGAGTGGCTGCCCGTTCCCCAGGTGATTGACGCGCTGGAAGACGCCTTTCACCTGGCCTTCGGGAACGTGCGGGCGGCGGGTACCCGGCACCTGCTGGCCCTGGATGTCTCGGGCTCCATGACCTGCGGGCAGGTGGGCGGGGTGCCCGGCCTGAGCCCCAACATGGCCGCCGCCGCCATGAGCCTCGTGGCGCTGCGCACCGAAGCCAGCGCGCTGACCATGGGCTTTGCCGCTCAGTTCCGGGCCCTGAACATCACGGCGCGCGACACGCTGGAAGCGGCCATGCGCAAGGCCCAGAGCGCCAGCTTTGGCGCCACCGACTGCGCGCAGCCCATGCTGTGGGCCGCCGCACAGGGGCTGGAGGTGGACACCTTTGTGGTCTACACCGACAACGAAACCTGGGCCGGCCAGGTGCACCCTGCGGTGGCCCTGGACCGCTACCGCCAGAAAATGGGCATTGACGCCCGCCTGATCGTGGTGGGCCTCACCGCCACCGGGTTCACGATTGCCGACCCCAACCGCACCGACATGCTGGACGTGGTGGGCTTCGACACGGCGGCGCCTGGGGTGATGGCGGACTTCGCCCGGGGGGTCCTGTAGGGGCCAACAGCGGCTGGCTTATGGCAGATGGCCAGGACCAAAAGGCAGATGGCAGAGGCTCCCACGAGCCCTCTGCCATCTGCGTTGTGCCATTTGCCCTTTAGGGCAGAACGACGATGCGGCCCTTGACCGTGTTCGTCAGCTGAGGCCCCTTGGCCTTCAGGTAGTTGCTGAGCACGTCGGTGTCGGCCAGACCCGGCAGCTGCACCACGTTGGTGGCGCTCTTGAACGCCAGGAAGTTGTCGCCGCCGCCCGCCAGGAAGTTGTTCGTGGCAATGCGGTAGGTGGCGGTGGGGCTGATCGGGGTGCCGTTCAGGGTGATATCGGCAATGTTGATCTTGCTGCCCGCCGGGGCGCTCTGGCTGTACTTGTAGCTGAAGCCCTCAGACACCTGCAGCAGCTTGACCGAGGTGGCGTTGGCGCCCGAGAACTGCTGCTCCAGCAGGTCGTCGATCTGCTGACCCGTCAGGCTCAGGATGGTGGTGGTGTTGCCAAAGGGGTTCACGGCGAACACGTCTCCGAAGTTCACGGCGTTGTTCGGCTTGATCTGGGTGCTGTCGGGCAGGTCGGCGCGAATGCCGCCAGGGTTCATAATCCCGATCTGCACGCTGGCGTCGTTGGCCTTGCCGGCGGCCAGCAGCGCGTCGGCGATCACGTCGCCCAGCGCGCTTTCGATGGTGCGGTCCTGCACGCCAGCGGCGTTGTACCCGCGCTTGATCTGGGGCGAGCCCAGGCGCGCGATTTCCACGCTGCTGATGGCGGCCACCTTGCTCCTGGCGGTGGTAACCAGCTGGGTCATGCCGAAGTCCAGCTGACCGGCCTTGGCGCGGGCGTCGTAGTCCACCACGAGGTTGGCGGCCTTCACAGTCATGACCTTGTGGTTGGCCTTGTCGACCGTCAGGTCCAGGCGCTGCAGCAGGTGACCGTACTGCTCGCCCTGAATCACGATGCGGTCCTGGCCGGCGGGATCAGGCACGAGGCAGTTGTAACCCTTGTGGCTGTGGCCGCTGATGATCGCGCTGACCGAGGGGTCCACCTGGGTCGCAATCTTGTAGATCGCGCTGTCGGTCTTGAGGGTCTTGCAGCCCACGGTGGCGTAGTTGTCGGTGCTGCCTGCGGCCAGTTCGCCGCCCTCGTGGATCAGCATGATGATCGCGTCGGGGTTCTGGGCCTTGATTTCCGGCAGCACCTTGTTCACGGCGGCGGCCGGGTCGCTGAAGGCGAGGTCCTTGATGCCTTCGGGCGAGACAATGCCCGGGGTCTCAGTGGTCACGGCCCCCACAAAGGCGATCTTGGCGCCGCCCACCTGCTCAATCACGTAGGACTTGAAGGGGCTGCCCGTCTTGCCGGACGCCGCGTTGTAGGCCACGTTGGCGGCGATCCACTGGAAGTTGGCGCCTTTGTAGTTGGGGTCAAACTTACAGGCCTTGGCCGTGTCGTTGCTGGCACAGCCGCCGTTTTGCATGCGCAGCAGTTCGGCAAGGCCCTGGTCAAACTCGTGGTTGCCCAGCGCGCTGACCCGCATGCCCAGGCCGTTCAGGGCGTAGACAGCGGGTTCGTCACGCAGCAGACCCGAGGTGATGGGGCTGGCGCCGATCAGGTCGCCCCCACCCACGAAGATGGTGTTGGGGTTGGCCTTGCGGGCGTCGTTCAGCTCGGCGGCGATGGCTTCCACGCCCCCGGCCTTGATGTCGGCCGTGGCGCCCACCGGGCGGAATCCACTGGGTTCCAGGTTGCCGTGGAAGTCGTTCAGGCCCAGCACTGTCACGTTGACAGGATCAGCGGGCAGCACCGTGTTGGGGGGCGTACAGGCGCTCAGGCCCAGGGCTACAGTCAGCAGCAGCAGGGGGGTTTTGTTCATATGACCCCGGTATTCTACTCATCCCTTCTCATGGCTATGTGAGCTTGTTGGCACTCGCGCGGCTCCACCTACCGGGGGGGCTGGGTCTGGTAGCCTCGCGCCATGCTCGACCCGCGTGCCGTGCCGTTTGACGCCGCCCTGCACCCCGACGCCCGCCCGGCGCTGCGCCTGACCTGGGATTCGCGCGAAGCCGGGCCAGACACCGCGTTCGTGGCCCTGCCCGGCGAGCGCATGCACGGCAACGCCTTTGTGGACGCCGCCCTGGCCGCCGGGGCCCCCTTTGTGCTGACCGATCTGGCGGTGCCCCGGGCCCTGCGGGTGCCCGACGCCAGAACGGCTCTGTTCGCCTGGGCCCGCGCTGAACGCACCCACGCGCCCCTGGTGGTGGGGATCACCGGCAGCGCGGGCAAGACCACCGCCAAAAGTTACGCCGCCGCCGCGCTGGGCGCCCTGTCCATGCCGGTGTACAACACCATGCCCGCCATTGCCTGCTTCCTGATCGAGCGGGGCCGCGCCGGGCAGCCCCTGGTGGTCGAAATGGGCATTGACCGCCCCGGTGAGATGGCCGAACTGGTGGACCTGGTGCGGCCCGATGTGGGCGTGGTCACCTCTATTGGCCCGGCGCATCTGGAGCAGCTGGGCAGCATTGAGAACATCGCCCGGGAAAAGGGCGGCATTCTGCAGGGCGCGCGCGGCCTGGTGGGGGCCCAGGCGGCGGCCTATTACCCCGGCGCAGACAGCTACGGTTTTGGCCCCGTGACCTTTGCGGGTGAGGGCCTGCGGGTCACGCCCGAGGGCGCGCGCTTCGCCTTTGCCGGGGTGCCGGTGTTTCTGCCCTACGCCGCGCAGGTGCAGGCGGAAGCGGCGGTGCTGGGCCTGGTGCTGGCGCGCGAGGCCGGGGTGGCCCTCCCCGACGCCGCGGCGCGCCTGCGCGGCGTTCAGGTGCCGGGCGGGCGCTACACGGTTCACCCAGGGTCCATTACCGTCATTGACGACGCCTACAACGCCTCCCCCGTGGCGGTGCGCGCGGCCCTGGACGCCCTTCAGGCCCTACCGGGGCGCAGGATCAGCGTGCTGGGCCGCATGCTAGAACTGGGCCCCACCGAGCGCGCCCTGCACGCCGAGGTGGGCGCCTACGCCCGGCAGCGCGCCGACGTGACCTACGGCGTGGGGGCCTTCGCCGCCGAACTGGGCGACCGCGCCTTCGCCACCGTGCCCGAACTGACCGCCGCCCTGCTGGCCGACCTGCGCCCCGGCGACGTGGTGCTGGTCAAGGCCAGCCGCGGCATCTCGTGGACCCCGGACCGCCGGGCGCAGGAGGGCGTGGGCCTGGACACCGTGGTGCAGGCCCTGTTAAAGGCCCGCGAGCAGGTTTCGGCCTCCGGACCCGCAGCCGCCGATCTGTAAGGCGCGGCGTCCACAGCCCGGCGGGTGGGGCCACGCCGGGACCAGTGGCGTGGCGGACTGGAAGGGCGCTGGTCTGAATCCATACTTCGGGCGATGCGGGCCGTCCGCCGAGAGAGGCCCACCAAACCACGCGGCTTTGATCCCTCTTGCCTCCCGGACAACGCGCAGAGCGGCGCAGCAGCAAGGGGCGTGCCCAGACGCTCGGCCGACGCTGCTTCCATGGCCTGATCGCCCCGCCCGGACAAAACCCCTGCTCTTGCAGCGCCCCTCTTTAGACCGGGGCCAGTCGACAGTCTCTCTTCGCCTTCTGCGCGGCGTGCCACAGTCCTGCGGCCGTTCTGGCCTTGAGCGGCCACCGACAAGGAAGCAACAGGGTCCAGTGCCCAATACCAGGGCCTCAAGGTGGCCCAAAGACATACACCTGCTGGCCTTTGAGCGGCACAGGCAACGTGTCAGGGTCACACAAGCTTTATGGTCCCACCGGCCTTCATGCCCCTCAGTCCTGGGCGGCCCACAATGCGGCCATGCGCTTCTTGCTGCCCCTGGCCCTGCTGCTGACGGCGTGCGTGCCCACCCTGTCGTCAGCCCCGACGACCTGGCCCTTCCGGGCTGCGTTCAGTGACCTGGGGGTGGCCTGGGTCAGTGGGGGCCGGGCCTGTGTGGCGCGGGCGCCCTCATTTGAGCGCAGCTGTCCAGCGCTGCCAGGAGCCGTGGACGTCGCCTGGGCCCAGGGCGATGCCTGGGCGGCCGTGCCGGAACGGGGGCTGGCCGTGACCCTGGACCGCGCGCCGCGCACCGTGAACGTGGGCCGCGTGGTGGCCCTGAGTGCCAGCCGCGCCTACCGCGAGGACGGCAGCGCGGTGGACTATGACGGCCGCGCCGCGCCCGGGGTACGCGGCGCGCCCCAGGCGGCCCTCACCAGCCTTCAGGGCGAAGACTTCGTGCTGCTGGGCGGGCAGGTGGTGCGGGTCCCGGGGGCCGCCACCGGCCAGGGGCCCGCCAGCTATCTGGCCCTCGGCCCAGGTGGCGTTACCGGGACCGCGCAGCCGCAGGTGCAGACCCCGGGCGGCACCTACCGCCTGACCGGGCAGGCCCTGGTGCGCCTGGACGCAGCCGGGCAGGTGCGGGCCCAGGTGCCCCACGGTGCGGGCCGCATCGGCACCGTGGGCGCCCTGGTGGTCACGGTCAGCCCGGATGGTCAGTTGCGTCTGTTTGACGCCAGCCTGCAACCCTGGCCCGCGCCCCGCTGAAAGGGCAATGAAGGGCGGCCTCAGAGTGCGCCCAGGGGTCACCCGAACAGGCCAGCTCCAGATGCTGCCCGAAGTCTCATTTTGCCGATCTGAGCGGCAATATTCGATTTTGTACAGATGTAAGTGTTCGGTAAGCGGAATGATGGTCATATGGCCCAAGCCCATGACCCTCACGCCGTTTTCCTGTCGCCGTGCCCGCATGCTCCTCCAGCCCCCTTCCCCGAGTCAGATGAGGGAATGCTAAAATCAGCGTGATCCTGGAGGGAGAATGTCGAGTTTCCTGAACCGCTTATTGAATCCACGGCCAAACGCGCTGGGAGTCGAGATCGGCACCAGTGCCATCAAGGTTGTGGCCCTGCGTCCCGGCTCTCCGCCTTCCCTCCAGCACGCCATCATGGTGCCGACCCCCATTGGCAGCATGCGCGACGGGCTGGTGGTTGAACCCCAGGCGGTGGCCACCGAGCTGAAGAACCTGCTGGCCGAGCACCGCATCACCACCCGGCACGCGGTGACGGCCGTGCCCAACCAGGCCGCCGTGACCCGCAACATCATGGTGCCCAAGATGGAGCGCAAGGACCTGCAGGAAGCCATCAAGTGGGAAGCCGAGCGCTACATTCCCTACCCCATTGATGACGTGAGCCTGGACTTTGACCTGCTGGACGATCCTGCCAACGTCCCCGACGACGGCCAGATGGAGGTCGTGATTGCTGCCGCCCCCACCGAGGCCGTGGCCCGGCAGGTGGAGGTGCTGCGCCTGGCCGGCCTGGAACCCACCGTGGTGGACCTCAAGAGCTTTGCCTCGCTGCGCGCGCTGCGCGGCAACCTGCTGGGCGAGCACCTCACCAAGAGCACCCTGACCGGCAGCAACTACACCGAAGCCGGCGAGGTGGCGCTGGTGATGGAAATTGGCGCGAGCAGCTCGGTCATCAACCTTGTGCGCGGCGACCGCGTGCTGATGGCCCGCAACATCAACGTCTCGGCCGACGACTTCACGATGGCGCTGCAGAAGGCCTTTGATCTGGACTTCTCGGCGGCTGAAGACGTGAAACTGGGCTACGCCACCGCCACCACCCCCACCGAGGACGAGGAAGACCTGCTGAACTTCGATATGGCCCGCGAGCAATACTCCCCGGCGCGCGTGTTCGAGGTGATTCGCCCCGTGCTGGGCGACCTGATTACCGAGATTCGCCGCAGCCTGGAGTTCTACCGCGTGCAAAGCGGCGACGTGGTGATTGACCGGACCTTCCTGGCCGGCGGCGGCGCCAAACTGCGCGGGCTGGCCGCCGCCATTAGCGACGCGCTGGGCTTCCGCGTAGAGGTCGCCAGCCCCTGGCTGACGGTGCAGACCGATCAGGCCAATGTGGACACCGGCTACCTGCAGGCCAACGCGCCGGAATTCACGGTGCCGCTGGGCCTGGCACTGCGGGGGGTGGGCAGCCGTGGTTGAAATCAACCTGCTGCCCCAGCAGTACCGCAAGCAGGCCGAGCCCAACGCCTGGATTCCCGCAGCCATCGGGGTGGCGGCCATCACGGGTCTGGCGCTGCTGGCCGGCGAAATTGCCACCGGAACCCGGGCCGGCGAACTGCGCAAGCAGCTGGACGCCCTGAACGGTGACGCCACGGCGCTGGCCCCGGCCAATGCCGAATTCGTGCGGCTGACCCAGCAGAAAACGCAGCTGGAACAGGTGACCAATGTGTCGCAGCAGTTGCGTTCCAGCAAAACCTACTGGACCAATGATCTGGCTGCCTTTACGGCGCAGCTGCCCCAGGGCAGCGGGGTTGCCCTGCAGAGCATGAGCATCAAGGCCCTGGATGCCAGCGCGCTCAGCACCCTGCAGCAGACCGGAATTTACACCGGCAAGAATGTCACCCGCGAAATTGACTTGACCGGCAACGCCAGCAGCCAGCAGGCCGTGGTCAATTTCCTGCGCACCTTTGAAAACAGTCCCAACTTCGGGGTGAATTTCCGCAATCTGCAAAGTGATGCCAGCACGGGGCGGTACACCTTCAGCGCCTCGGTAGGCATCGTGCAGGCCAGCGCCCCTGCACCAGCAGACACTCCCGCCACGCCCGGGGCGACCCCTGCTGCGCCCAGCGCCCCTGCAGGTACCACGGGAGGAAACGGCAGTGTCAATTAAACTTGCCCCGCGCAACGTCTTTCTGCTGGTGCTGGCCGTCTGCCTGATCGTGGGCGCGCTGTGGTACACCATGCGCTTTCAGGCCCGCCAGGCAGAAATCAGCGCGCTGCAGAGCGATCTAGACAGCGTCAATGCCCGCGTGCTGACCCTGCGTGCCAACGCCGCGCGCCTGCCGGCCCTGCGCGAAGAGGTCGCCACCCTGTCGCGCGAGCGACAGGTCTTTCTGGCCGCACTCCCCCAGACCGCCAATTACAACGCGGTGCTGGACGAGGTGCGCCTGAACGCCAGTGCCGCCGGCGCCACCCTGAGTGGTTTTACCGTGCAGACAGGCAACACCACCAACCTGCCCGCTGGTGTGCGGCCCCTGAGCCTGAACCTGAACGTGAGTGGCCGCTTTGCGCAGCTGTTCCAGCTTCTGCGCTCGCTGGAGACCATGAACCGTTTTTCCACTGTGACGGCCGTGAACCTGCAACTGCCTGCCGCCACCAGCCTGGACCCTCGCCTGGAAAGCACCATGGGCCTGACCGTGTACACCTTTGATCCCGCCCAGGCAGCGGCCACCCCCGGCACCGCCGAGGCCCCGAATGCGGCGCCCGCCGCGCCCAGTGCGCCGGCAGGAGGTACCCAGTGACGCGCGCGCCCGTCAAACTCTCCCGCGAGATGAAGGTGCTGCTGGGCCTGCTGCTGCTCGTGGCGGCCATCAGCCTCTGGTACTTTCTGACCAGCCAGCGGGCCGGGCAGGACGACCTGACCGCCACCCAGCCGCCCGTGAGCACCGACCCGAACGGCAGCACGGTCCCCGTGACCCCTGACCCAGCGGGTGGAACCACCCCCAACACCGTGCAGCCGGACGGTCAGGTGGATGTCGAAGTGATTCCGCCGTTCCCCACGGATGACGCGGCGCAGACCCCTGACGCGGCGGCTGGCGGCGACGTGCCGCCCACCCCCGGCGGCATTAACCCCAACACCGCGCTGGCCTCTGTGCCGGGCACCAACCCCTTCCGGCCTCTGGCTGTGAATGCCACCAACACCAATGGAGCGGGCTCGAGCGCGGCCCCGTCCCCCACGCCGGTGGCGGTGGCGCCTACACCCATCCCCAGCGGCAGTGGCAGCAGCAGTGGCGGCGTCACCCCCGTCACTTCGACCGGCGGGGCCCTGGGCCTCAGCCCCGTGGCGGGCAGCGCGGGCGACAGCAGCGGCAGCAGCAGCGGCCCCATCCCGGTGCCCCAGATTCCCGGCGCCAACGGCGAATCCAGCGTGGGCGGCACGCCCGTGGTTGTGACCCCCCTGCCCACGGTGGACGGCCCTGTGGTGGTGGGCGGCCAGGGCAGCAACGCGAACGGCGCGGGTCCGGCCAGCGGCAGCACGGCCGGAGGCAACACCAGCAGCAACAGTGGCAATGGTTCTGGCACCGGCGCGCCTCCCACCCCCCGGCCCCCCGCGCCCCCTGTGGCTGGCGTGAGTGTTCCCAACGTGACCCGCTTGCCAAGTGGCGCCGCCGGCAGCAGCACCCTGGGTGCGGGCACGGCGGGCACGGGAACCCCGGGAACTGGCGGCGCAGGCACGCTGCCTGGCGCTTCAGGCACAGGTGTGGCGGGCACGCCAGCCACCGCCACCCCCACGCCCAGCACCCCGCAGGTCATCACGGACCTGAGTGCTCCGCCCACGGCGGGTACCACCCCGGCGGCCAGCACCAATGCCCTGGACAGCTTCGTGCAGACGCAGGAACTGGCTTTCAATGCCGTGGTCCTGGGGCCCGTCAACACCGCCATCTTCCGCAGCAAGGACGGCTTTGTCGTGGTTTCGGTGGGGCAGACGCTGCCCGATACGCAGGTGACGGTCAAGGAAGTCACCGCCACCAGCGCGACCCTCAGCCTGGGCAACAACACGACCACACTCGAACTGGAAAAAAGGTGAGCCATGACTAAACGCTTCGCATCCCTCCTGCTGACCGCCGCGCTGGGCATGGCCGCCGCGCAGACCGCTGGCCCCGCCGCTCCTGTGACCGCCGCTGCGGACCCCTCGCTCTCGGGGGCCAACGTGACCATCGAGATTGGCCGCTACGGTGGGCCGCTCTCCAGCCTGTTGGCGGCGCTGGCCAAGTCAGCCGGGTACGGCCTGATTCTGGATACGAACGTGGACGTCCTGCCAGGCGCGGGCAGCACGGCGAGCCCTGACACTGCCGGCACTGCGGCGGGCACACCGGCCACGGGCACGGCGCCCAGCGCGGCAGGCACGGCCCGGCCCATCGTCTACTCCTTTCAGAACAAGCCCTTCAACGAGGTCTGGCCCCTCCTGATGGATGTGTACGGCCTGAGCTACGACGTGGTGCAACTGGGCGGTCAGCCGGTGCTGCGCGTGAGCAACACGCCGATTCAGCGCACCATTACGCTGCGCAACGCCGACGCCACGCAGGCCGCCCAGCAGGTCAAGCTGTTTTTCGGCACGCCCACCTACAGCGAAACCCCGCAGCGCGACGCCCAGGGCAACACCGTGGGGGTCACGCGCACCCTGGTGGACGTGAAACTGGACTCACCCACCCTGCGCATCGTGCCCGACGTGCGCAGCAACGCGGTGATCGTGCGCGGTACCAACAAGGAAGTGGCGGAAGTCACGCGCCTGCTGGGCCAGCTGGACACCAGCGCGACCACCCCAGCCACCGGCACAACCCCTTCGGCCGATACCCAAACAGTGCAGCGCGTGTATGCGGTCAAGGGTGCCCAAGCGGACATCACGACGCTGCTGGCTGCGCAGTATCCGGGCTTAAAGGTGACTGCCGTGGGCCAAACGGGCCAACTGGTCATCACCGGGCCGCAAAACCAACTGGAAGCAGCCCTCACCTTGCTGGGGCAGGTGGACCGCCCCGCGCCTTCAGTCACCAGCGCGCAGATCACGCAGCGGGTGTTTCAGCTCGTCAATGCCAGCGCCGAAGAAGTCAAGGCGACCCTGGAAGGGACCCTGGCACGTGATGTGACCACGAACAGCACCACACCGACTACACCCGCAGCAGGGAGCACCAGCACAACCAGCATCTCGGTGACCTCTGCCCCTGCCAATAGCAGCTCGGCCACCAGCACCGCTACGCCGGGCGCACAGGCCAACACGGTCACCATCATTGCTGACAAGCGCACGAATACCCTGATCGTGCGCGGCACTCCCGACCAGGTCACGCAGGTGGCCGAGCTGATTCCGCAGCTGGACCAGCGCGTGCCGCAGATCAACGTGCAGGTGCGCATTCAGGAAATCACCGAGCGCGCTGCGCGCAGCCTGGGCGTGAACCTGCGCGCGGGCTTCGGGGGCTTTACGGTGTCCACCAGCGGCGGCACCGGGCTGGCCGCCTCCTTTGACCCCACCCAGAGCCTGATCGGCTTTAACCTGGGCGCCACCCTGAACACGCTACAAACCCAGGGTCTGAGCAAGAGCGTGTACGACGGCAGCATCACCATGCAGAGCGGCCAGCGGGCGCTCGGTTCATCCACTGAGACCCAGAACGCCTCCAGCACCGCTGCCGCCACCATCAAGAGTGGTGGGCGCCTCGAAGTGAACATCCCGTCTCAGGGCAACGCCGACAACATTCAGAAGCAGATTGACTACGGCGTGAACCTGGACTTCTTCAGCCCGCAGGTGGCCCCGGACGGCACCATCACCCTGCGGGTGCGTGGGCAGGTCAACGCACTGCAAACGGCCATCAACGCCACCACGCTGCCTAACATTCTGCAGTTCACCAACAGCGAGGCCCAGACCACGCTGACCTTCAAGAACGGCGAAACCCTGCTGCTCAGCGGCCTGCTGGCCAACCGCGAGTCCACCACCAACGGTGGTGTGCCGTTCCTCTCCAGCATTCCGGTGGTGGGGGCGCTGTTCGGAAACCAGAACACCACGCGCGAACAGACCCAGCTGCTGGTGGTCATCACCGGCAACATCGTTCGCTAACCGCCCTCCTGCCGCCGCCGCGCTCCCTTCACGGGGGCGCGTTTGTTTGGGCATGGAGCGGCGCCTCTCCCACCCCACGCGCTACAGTCGCCCCCATGAGGTATCTGACCGCCGGGGAATCACACGGGCCGCAGCTGACGGCCATCATCGAGGGGTTACCGGCACAGCTGCCGCTGGGCAAGGCCGACATTGACCCCTGGCTGAAAAAGCGGCAGGGCGGCTACGGGCGGGGCCGCCGCATGGTGATTGAAACCGACGAGGCCGACATTCTGAGCGGCGTGCGCGCCGGGCGCACCACCGGGGCTCCGGTCACCCTGGCGATTGCCAACAAGGACCACCGCAACTGGGTGGAGATCATGTCGCCCGAGCCCGGGGGCGAACCCCGCAAGAAGGCCCTGACCGACGCCCGCCCCGGCCACGCCGACCTGACCGGCGGCATCAAGTACCGCCACAAGGATCTGCGTGACGTGCTGGAACGCGCCAGCGCCCGCGAAACGGCGGCCCGGGTGGCGGTGGGCAGCGTGGCCCTGAAACTGCTGGCCGAACTGGGCGTGGAGGGCGCGAACTACGTGTCCAGCCTAGCGGGCATCGAGACGGGGGTGCCGTTCTCCTGGGACACGCTGGCCGCGATTGAAGACAGCGACCTGCGCACCCCCGACCCCGACGCCGCCGCCCAGATGCGCGAGCGCATTGACCAGGCCAAAAAGGACGGCGACACCCTGGGCGGCATTCTGGAGGTGCGCTTCCGGGGCCTGCCGGTGGGCCTGGGCAGTTACGTGCACGCCGACCGCAAGCTGGATGGCCGGATTGCCGCCGCCTGCCTGAGCGTGCAGGCGATGAAGGGTGTAGAGATTGGCCGCGCCTTCGAGAACGCCCGCAAGCCCGGCAGTGGCGTGCACGACCCTGTGTTCTACCGGGACGGCACCTATGCCCGCGACACCAACGGCGCCGGGGGCCTGGAAGCCGGCATGACCAATGGCGAGGAACTGATCGTGCGCGTGGCCATGAAACCCATCGCCACCCTGATGAAGCCGCTGCCCACCGTGAATGTGGTGACCCACGAGGCCAGCGACGCCGCGCGAGAACGCAGCGACACCACGGCTGTCCCCGCCGCCGGGGTGATTCTGCAGTGCGCCGTGGGCTGGGTGCTGGCCGAGGCCATGCTGGAAAAGTTCGGCGGCGACACCCTGCCCGAGCTGCAGGAGCGGGTGGCCGCCGCGCGCGCCTACGCGCAGCACTACTGAGGGCCCCATGTTCAGCGACGCGGCGGGTGAGCCGCCCCCCACCGACCGGCCGGCCCGCCTGGAGTGGGCCCTGAGCACCGAACTGCGCGGCCCTGGCCCGGCGCCAGAGGGTGCGCCCGTCACGCCGCCTGCGGAGGACTGCCGTACACTGTCCCCCATGTTCAGTTCCGGCCTGATTGAGCGCCCGGTGTCGTGGGTGGCGCTGGCGGGCTTTATGGGTACGGGCAAAAGCCGCATCGGCTGGGAACTGTCGCGCGCCCTGGCACTGCATTTTGTGGACACCGACAAGCTGATCACCCGCGTGGTGGGCAAAAGCATCCCCGAGGTCTTTGCCCAGGAAGGCGAGGGCTACTTCCGCGCCTGCGAGCACGAGGTGGTCCGGCGCGTGACGCGGCTGGAACACGCGGTGATCAGCCTGGGAGGCGGCACCTTCATCAACGAGGACAACCGCCACGAACTGCTGGAACGCGGCCCGGTGGTGGTGCTGTGGGCCAGCCCGGAAACGGTCTACCAGCGCACCAAGCACAGTGACCGCCCCCTGCTGCGCGCGGAGGATCCGCTGTCCAAAATCCGCACCCTGATGCACGAGCGAGAGCCGGTCTACCGCCAGGGCACCATCCATGTGCACAGCGACGGCCGCCCCAGCGAGGAGATTGTCGAGGAGATCATCGAGCGCCTGTGGGCCTGGGCCGACGTGCAGCAGGCGTGGGCCGACGCCGGCCCCGAGCGGCCCGAGCTGGGGGAACGTGCGGCCGATTGAGGTGGGCGGCGCGGCGCCCTACACCGTGCAGGTGGGCCCCGGGCTGCTGGGCACGCTTCAGGTGCCCGGGCGCCACACCGCCCTGATTCATCCGGTGGACCTGCCCCCTGCGTTCGTGGCGGCCGTGCAGGCGGCCACGCAGCCTGTGGTTACCATCCCCGTCCCCGCCCGCGACGACTGCAAGACGATGGCGGTCCTGAGCGGCGTGCTCTCGGCCCTGGCGGGCGCGAACCTTCCCCGCGACGGCGCCGTCATTGGCCTGGGCGGCGGCGCGGCCACCGATCTGGCGGGCTTTGCGGCGGCCAGCTACCTGCGCGGGGTGGCCTTTTACACGGTCCCCACCACCCTGCTGGGCATGGTGGACGCGGCGGTGGGCGGCAAAACCGGCGTGAACCTGCCCGAAGGCAAGAATCTGGTGGGCGCGTTCTGGCCTCCGAAGGCGGTGTGGTGCGACACCGACACGCTGGCCACCCTGCCCGGCGCCGTGTTCCGCGAAGGGGCCGCCGAGGCATACAAGCACGGCCTGATTGCCGACCCCAGCCTGCTGCCGCGTGTTCTCTCTCCTGATTTCCGTCCCGGTGGCCCTGGCCTGCAGGACACGCTGGCCGACGCCATTGCGGTCAAAGCGGGCGTGGTCACCCGCGACCTGACGGAACAGGGCGAGCGGGCCTTTCTCAACTTTGGGCACACGCTGGCGCACGCGCTGGAAGCGGTGACCCACCACACCCTGTCCCACGGCGAGGCGGTGGCTTACGGGATGCACTACGCCGCCCGGCTTTCCCGCGCCCTGGGCGGCGCCGACCTGGCCCCCCACACCCTGGCGTTCCTGCACTGGCAGCGGCCCCAGCCCCTGCCCCCCCTGACGTACGACGACGTGGCCCCCTACATGGCCCGCGACAAGAAGGCCGATGCCGAGGGCGTGCGCTTTGTGCTCCTGCGTGGCCTCGCCCAGCCGTATCTGGCGCGGGTGCCGGAAGCGGTGCTGCGGGCGGAGTTTGAGGGGTGGGAAAAAGAGGTGCGCGGGGTGCGGGAAGCGGGGGGCGGGGAAGGCTGAGAACCGCCAGTTTGTATGGCGGCCCCTGCTCCATCTCTGGGCCTGAGCGCTCAACATCTCCCGCGCACCGCCTCCTGCACACTGCTACCCTCCTCTCATGCTGCTCGTGCTGAACGGCCCCAATCTGAACCGCCTTGGCCTGCGTGAACCGGGCGTGTACGGCTCGCAGACGCTCGAAGACCTGGAGCGGCAGTGTGAGGCCTGGGGTGCGGAACTGGGCCAATCGGTCACCTGCCGCCAGAGCAACTACGAAGGCCAGCTGGTGGAATGGGTGCAGGATGCCGAGGAGCACGGCTTTACCGGCATCGTGATCAACCCGGGGGCCCTCACGCACTATTCCTACGCCCTGCGCGACGCGATTGCCGGGCAGCGCGTGCCGGTGGTGGAAGTGCACATCAGCAACGTGGACGCCCGCGAGGAGTTCCGGCACAAGAGCGTAACGGCCGCCGTCTGCCGGGGCAAGATCAGCGGCCTGGGCTTCCTGGGCTACCGGCTGGGAATGGAGGCGCTGGTGGAGGCGTGAGCAAGAGGTTCGCCTGCCCCTGCTGCGGCTTTCTGACGCTCAAGCGGCGCGGCCACTATGACATCTGCCGAGTTTGCTTCTGGGAGGACGATGGTGGGAACGACGATCACAGGCACAGCGGCCCCAATCACATGACCCTGGGCGAGGCACGCCAGAACTTCGCCAGATTGGGTGCTTGTGACGAAGGCTCCCTGGCCTTCGTACGCCCGCCCCTTCCCTACGAAATCCCATGAACCGCTTGCCCCGCCTAGGCCCTTTCTGATACCTTGGCCTTTAGTGTCTTGTGCTTGGTAGGGCACGGGGCGACCGGGAGGCACCCGGACACGCACGCCAGTTTCTTCCCCCGAAAACGCGGGGCGTGTCGCAGCCAAATTCCCTTCTGTATGGAGTTTCACGGTGAAAACCTACATCCCCAAAAATGACGAGCAGAACTGGGTCGTCGTGGACGCCGCCAACGTGCCCCTGGGCCGTCTGGCCACGCTGATCGCCAGCCGTATCCGTGGCAAGCACCGCCCCGACTTCACCCCCAACATGATCCAGGGTGACTTTGTGGTGGTCATCAATGCCCAGCAGGTCGCCCTGACCGGCAACAAGCTGGACGGCAAGGTCTACACCCGCTACACCGGCTACCAGGGTGGCCTGAAGACCGAAACCGCCCGTCAGGCGCTGGCCAAGCACCCCGAGCGCGTCATTGAGCACGCCGTGTTCGGCATGCTGCCCAAGGGCCGTCAGGGCCGCGCCATGCACAGCCGCCTGAAGGTCTACGCCGGCGAAACGCACCCCCACGCGGCTCAGAAGCCCCAGACCCTCGAGGTTAAATAATGGCGATTCAGCAACCTGAACAGTTCTACGGCACCGGCCGCCGCAAGAGCGCCGTGGCCCGCGTGTTCCTCCGCCCTGGCGAAGGCAAGATCATCGTGAACGGCAAAGAGTTCCAGACCTACTTCCGTGGTCTGCTGCGCGCCGTGCACGCCCTGCAGGCGTTCCGTGAAACCGGCACCGCTGGCCGCTACGACGCCGTGATCACCGTGGCCGGCGGCGGCCCCACCGGTCAGGCCGACGCCATCAAGCTGGGCATCGCCCGCGCGCTGCTGAAGGTCAACCCCGACTTCCGCACCCAGCTGAAGCCCAAGGGCCTGCTGACCCGCGACCCCCGCGAAGTCGAGCGCAAGAAGTACGGCCTGAAAAAGGCCCGCCGCGCCCCCCAGTTCAGCAAGCGCTGATCCTCTCCCGCCCCCCCTGCCCCCTTCCATGTGCGGAAGGGGGTTTGTTCTGTGCCGGGCGGCTTACGCTTGTTCCGGTCCACAAGGAGGTTTCCGTGACTCAGCCCAATCCCGTCATGACCGTACCCTCGCCCACCTCGGCGGCCCCCGAAGGCGTGACGCTGGTGATCACCGAGCGGGTGCGCCCGTCGCAAGTCGAGCCCTACGAAACCTGGGCGCGCGGGGTACACGCCCTGCTGGCGCAGCAGTCCGGCTTTCTGGGCCTGCACGTGCTGCGTGACCCCTCTGGCCCCGTGCCCGAGTACATCACCCTGCTGCGCTTTGCCACGCAGGAGGCGCTGGACGCATGGCGGGCCAATCCAGCCTACGCGGCGGCCCTGCGCGAGTTGCCCACCTTTACAGCGTCCGATGTGGATTACCGCGAGGCGCGCGGCCTGGAAGCGTGGTTCGACCTGCCCGGCAGCCTGCCTGCCCCGCCACTGTGGAAGAACGTGCTGGTGGGCTTTGTGGGGGTCTATCCTCTGATCCTGCTGTTCAGCTACCTGTGCGGCTTTTTCACGAAAGGCTGGCCCTGGTGGGCGGCGATCATTCCGTCGGCGTTCCTGGCCACCGTATTCCTGAACTGGCCGGTGCTGCCGCTGCTGTCGCGGCTGCTGCGGCGCTGGCTGTATCCGGCCCAGCGGGGCTGAGCCGGGCCATGGGCGATGGGCCATGAGCTTTGGGGGTTGCCCCATGGCTCATGGCCCATCGCTCATCGCCCCTCAGGTCCAGGTGCCGTTCACTTCACGCACGTGCAGGGTGGCGCCGTCGGCGGCCACGATCAGCACGCGGGCGCCTTCGGGGGTGTCGGGACCCGTGACACGCCATTCGCCGTCGCCCACGCGCACGCGGCCCACGCCGTTTTCGATGGCGCGGGTGACCACCACGGTCTGCCCCACCAAGCGGTGCGAGCCCTGGTTCAGGCGCTCGGCTTCGGGGGAATCGGGGAGCAGCCGGGCCATATAGCGGCGGCCCAGCACCACCGCCGCCACGCTGAGCACTGCAAAGAGCAGCAGTTGCACCGCCACCGGCAGAGGCAGCACGAACACCAGCAGCCCCAGGGCAAAGGCCGCCAGCGCCAGCCAGACGAAGAAGACGCCGGGGGCCGCCACCTCCAACATCAGCAGGAGGGCGCCCAGCACCCACCAGTGCCAGGGCGCCACGCGGCTCAGGGTGGGCCACCAGTCCACCGCTATCCCTTGCGCCCGCCGAAGGCTTCGCGGGCCACCTCGGCAATGCCCTGTAGGCTCCCCAGCACGCTGGTGGCCTCAATGGGCAGAATCAGGGTTTTCTGGTTGGGGGCCGCCGCCACGTCGCGCAGGGCCTCCACGTACTTCTGGGCCACGAAGTAGTTGATGGCCTGCGCGTTGCCGGCCTCAATCGCCTCGCTGACCATACGGGTGGCCGCCGCCTCGGCCTGGGCGGCGCGCTCTCTGGCCTCGGCTTCCAGAAAGGCGGCCTGCCGGCGCCCCTCGGCCGACAGGATCTCGGCCTGCTTCTCGCCCTCGGCCTTCAGAATGGCGGCCTGCCGGAAGCCCTCGGCGTCCAGGATGTTGGCTCGTTTTTCGCGTTCGGCCTTCATCTGGCGGGCCATGCTGGCCACCAGATCGGCGGGCGGCTTGATGTCCTTGACCTCAATGCGCGTGGCCTTCACGCCCCACGGCTCGGTGGCCTCGTCCACCACCGTCAGCAGGCGGGCATTGATCTGGTCGCGGTTGGAGAGCAGTTCGTCCAGGTCCATGCTGCCCATCACGGTGCGGATGTTGGTCATGGTGAGGTTCAGGATGGCCTGCTGCAGGTTGCTGACCTCGTAGCTGGCCTTGGCGGCGTCCAGCACCTGATAGAACACCACGCCGTCCACCGTGACCAGCGCGTTGTCCTTGGTGATGACCTCCTGGCTGGGCACGTCCAGCACCTGCTCCATCATGTTGACCTTGCGGCCAATGCGGTCTATGTACGGCATGATGAGGTTCAGGCCCGGCTTCAGGCTGCGCTGAAACTTGCCGAAGCGCTCCAGGGTCCACTGCGAGCCCTGCGGCACACTCTTGACCCCGGCAAACAGCGTGACGATCACCAGCAGCACCAGCACCGCCACAAAAATCGTAAATCCCATAACTCATTCCCCCCCGTGTGTTTCAAACGCTTACGCGGCGGGCCCGGCGTGGGTTCCCGGCAGCTGGGCCAGGCAGACGGGTCAAGCCCCCACACCGTCCCGGCCCGCTAGACTCGCACGGATGCCGCCCCTGGTTCGCCTGCTGAACGTGACTGCGCTGCAAGGCGGCCAGCCGGTGCTGCGCGGGGTGGGGCTGGAGGTGGCCCCGGGCGAGGCCCTGCGGCTGTGGGGGCCCAACGGCGGCGGCAAAACCACGCTGCTGCGCCTGCTGGCCGGGCAGGTGGCCCCGGTTGCGGGCGAGCGCACCTACCACCTGGGCGGGCAGGACCAGCGCTCGGCGGTGCAGGCCCGGCGCACCCTGCGCGTGGTGGGCCCCGACGCCGAGGCGTTTTACCTGTCGCGCGACTGGGTGCAGAGCGCCGGGGACGTGCTGCTGGCCGCCTTCGAAGGCGAGGCCCTGAACCTGTGGACCCCCAGCCCGGCGGCGCGGGCCCGGCTGCAGGAGGTGGCGGCCCTGACCCGCCTGGAGCTGCTACTGGCACGCGATTTTCGCACCCTCAGCCACGGGCAGCGTCGCCGGGTGCTGCTGGCCGCCGCCCTGATGCCCGCCCCCGAGTTGCTGCTGCTGGACGAGTTCACCGATGGCCTGAGTGAACGCGCACGGGCCGAACTGGGCACGGTGCTGGCGCGCGTACACGCCGCCGGGGTGGCGGTGGTGCTCGCCACGCACCGCCCCGAAGAGGCGCCGCCCCTGCCCTGGCGCACGCTGCGGGTGTGGGGCGGCCAGGTGACCGAGGCGGCGCCGCCAGAAGAACCTGTGGCCCGGCCCACGCCTCTTCCGCGCCCGGGTGACCACGCCAGCGCGCCCCTCGTGCGCCTGCAGGACGTTACGGTGTACCGCAACGGCGAGCGCGCCCTGGGGCCCCTCAGCTGGACCTGGGCGGCAGGGCAGCACTGGCTGGTAACGGGCGAGAACGGCAGCGGCAAAAGCACCCTGACCCGCCTGATCGCCGGCGAGCTGCACCCGGCCGTGGGCGGGCACATTGAGCGCCCCTTTCTGAACCGCGACCGCCTGGAGGACCGCCGCGCCGCCACCGGGCTGGTGGGCGCCGAGGTGGGGATTCGCCAGCGGCGCGACTGGACCGGCCGCGAGGTGATTGGCAGCGCCTGGAGTGGCAGCGAGGGCTTTGCTCCCGAACTGACCCCGGCCCAGGCGGCCGAGGTAGAGCACCTGGCGGCCGGGCTGGGCGCCCGTGAACTGCTGGACCACCCCGCCGAGGGGCTGTCGCAGGGGCAGTGGCGCCGCCTGCTGCTGGCCCGCGCGGTGATTCACCGTCCCCGCCTGCTGCTGCTGGACGAGGGCCTGGATTTTCTGGATGCGCCGGCGCGCGCCGCCTTTCTGGCCCTGCTGCCCAGGCTCGTGCAGGGCGGCACACACCTACTGGTGGTCGCGCACCGCGCCGCCGACGCCCTGCCGGGGCTGACCCACCACCTGCACCTGCAGGCGGGGCAGGCGGCTTTTGCCGGGCCGCTGGCGTCAGATTGGGCTCACCTTCAGGCTCTACCTTAAAAGCCATGAACCGCGTGTTTCTCAGCCTCGCCCTGCTTGCGGGCCCCCTTGCGACTGTTCAGGCCCAGACGGCCCCGGCCACCTCTGCGCCGGCCACCACCGAGCCGCGCACCATTGAAACCATCACGGCCACCAGCAACAAGGGCTACAGCATTCGCGTGCCCAGCGGCTGGACCCCGCTGAAAAACGTGCCGGGCACGGACATCGCCTTTATCAACAAGACCATCGGAGCGCTGCGGCCCACGGTGACGGTGGTCGTGCAGGACATTCCCGCCGAACTGAAAGCCACCCTGGCCGACGTGCGCGACATCAACGAGCGCAAGATGCCCGAAGTGGTCACCAAGCTGAAGTTTCTGGGCGAGAAGAACGTCAAGGTGAGCGGCCAGCCCGCCATCCTCTGGAGCTACACCGGCGACGGCGAGGGCGGCACCGTGCGCTGGACCCAGCTGTTCACCCTGAAAAACAACCGCCTGTACACCGCCACCCTGATGCTCCCCAGCGGCACCCCCGCCGATCTGGCCGAGCAGGGCCGGGCCATTCTGACCAGCATGACGCTGAAGTAAGAGCGTGGCATGTGGGGGTGGAGCGTGGGGAGAGGTCCCAGACGCTCCGCTCCTTTTGCTTGTGGGCGTGAAGCTGGGTCGAGGAGGCCCGTGCCAGCAGGCCATACCGCTTTTGGGCTGCTCTACGGAGCACCGTTTTGTTCGTCGCTCAGGGGGAGCAGAGTTGCAATGACGTGACCCTCGGCAGCAGGACGCGGAAGAGGGGCCTCACAGCCCTATGTCCAGTCGCCCGGCCCGAATCGTCCCTCTTTCGCGGAGCACCCAGCCAGACTGCTGAGGTGAAGCCCCAGCGCCCCTGCACCACGCTCTACGTTCCACGCTCCATGCTCGCCCCACCCCTCTCCATCCGCTCGGCCCAGGCGTGCAAAAACGCCCCCAGCTCCTCCTGCACCGGCACCTGGGCGCGGGCGTGGGGGGCCAGCAGGGGCAGGGTGCCCACCTGCACGCCGTAGCCAGCGACTTCCAGCATGGCCTCGTCGTTGTCGCTGTCGCCGTAGGCCACGGTGCGGTCATGGGAGATGCCCAGGGTGTCGGCAATCAGGGTCAGCGCGGCGCCCTTGTGCGCCCCTTCGGGGGTCACGGTCAGGAAATGGGGGTAGGGGGCCTGGGCACCCGTCAGCACGAGGTGGGGGTGAGACTGGCGCAGGCGCGAGGCCAGATCGGCCACGCCGGGGTGGTAGAAGCCCACCTTCAGGATGCCGCTGCTGGGGGCCTCGGCCAGGGGACGGAACTGCCGGGCCACCATCCAGGCTTCGGGCTGGGTGCCACTGGGCAGGTCCACGTACAGGGCCTCGGCGGTAAACAGCACCACCCGCGCGCCGTGCAGTTCGTGGGCCAGCACCGCTTCCAGATCGGTGGCCGAGAACTGCGCTTCCACATGCAGGTCCTCGCCCACCAGAATGCGCCCGCCGTTGTTGGTGGCCACCGCGTCGGGCTGCACGCTGAGGCGCACCTGAGCGGGGGGCGTGTCGCGCCCGGTGATGATCGCCACCTTCACGCCCAGCGCCCGCAGCCGCGCCAGGGCGGCAGCGGTGTCTTCGGGCACCTCGCGCCCGGCATCGGGAATCAGGGTGCCGTCCAGGTCGAAGGCCATGAGCAGCGGCAGCGTGGTCGGCGCGTCGGCAGGCAGGTCCCTCACGGGCGGCAGCCTAGCGCATTTGGGTCAGCGCGGCGGACAGGTGGGGCGGGGCAACGCCCTGCCGGAACTGCCGCAGCATCCGGCCCAGCGCGGCGGGACCGGCCACGGTGTGGTCGGCGTGGGCCAGCGCCACCTCTGCGCCCACCCGCACGAATACGCCGGCCTGGGCCTGCATGGGGGCGTCGGCCGGACCGTCGCCCGCCGCCAGCACCCGCGCGCGGGGCACGCCCAGCTGGCGGCGCAGCTCGGCCAGGGCCGCCCCCTTGTCGGCGCCCCGGGCCACCAGCACCACGCGGTCGGCCCGCTCGTGGATCACGCCTGCCCCTGGTAGGGCGGCCCACGCGGCCTGCACCTCGTCCAGCCGCGCCCGGTCGGGGCCGCCGTGCACCAGTTTCAGGACCCCGGGGGCCGCCGCCGCCCGGCGCGCGAAGTTCGGGTCCGTGTGGCGCAGGGCCGCCGCTGGATCGCGGGTGACCACCACGGTCTTGCCCCCAACCGCCAGATCCGCCGGGCGCAGCGGGGCCAGGGCCGCCGCCACGGTTCCGGGTGCCAGGGCCCGCTCATGGATCACCTGCCCACCCTGGAGCAGCTGGGCCCCGTAGCAGCGCGAGACGGTCCCCACCGGCCAGTCGGCCAGAAAGGTGGGCACCCAGGCGCGCGCGGTCAGCAGGGCGAGGTGAGCGCCCCCGGCCTGCCACGCCCGCAGTTCGGGGGGCAGGTCCGGGGGCGCCTCGCCCGCCGCGTCCAGCAGCGTGCCGTCCAGATCCAGGGCCAGCAGGGCAAATGGCAGCGGCGACACACCTCTACGGTAAACCGGCTGGCCGCTGCTCCACCACCCTTGCCCCAGCACACTGAACCGCCCCCGCACAGGGCGGGGGCGGCGCAGAGGAACCGTCGCTTATTCGGCGTCGGTGGCGGGCGCTTCGTCGCTGACAGGGGTCACCGGGGCCGCCGCCATGCTCTTGCTCTGCTGGGCGCGGGCGGCGTCTTTCATCACGCGGCTGCGGTCGCTCTTGATGCGGGCAGCCTTGCCGCGCAGGTCGCGCAGGTAGTACAGCTTGGCGCGGCGCACCTTGCCGCGCTCCAGCACGGTCACCTTGGCGACCAGGGGGCTGGAGAAGGGGAACACGCGCTCCACGCCTTCACCAAAGCTGATCTTGCGCACGGTGAAACTGCGGCGGCTGCCCGTGCCGTTGATGGCAATGACCACGCCTTCAAAGGCCTGGTTGCGGGTGCGGTTGCCTTCCACCACTTTGGTTTCCACGCGCACGGTGTCGCCGGGGCGGAACTCGGGGTGATCGGCCTTGATGTGGGGCTGCTCGACGGCGCGCAGAATGGCGCCACGGTTCACTTTGATGCTGCTCTGCATGATGACTCTCCTTTGGGCAGCGGACCGTCCCACACTGCTGCGGCTGGGCAGCCAGAGACGTTCTTACTCCTGCACTGGCCCCGGCAAGTGCCGCGCGGCCAAACCGGAAGAGTATACGCGCCCCGCCCCAGTGGCGGCAAGGGGCAAGCCCAGCGCAACCCAGCTCACCATGTGCGCCGGACGGGTACGCCACCCTGAAGCCTTGATGAACGGCGGCGAAACGGCACAGCGGGTGGGCGAGGTCCGGGCAGCTTCACTGGCGCAGCGCCGCCGGGTGGCCGAAATGCGTGCCCGGCAGCATGTGGGCGCCGCCGGCTGGGCCCAGAGCAGCGCCCTGGACGCCATTGTGCGCGCCGGTCGCGAGGGCCTGGCCGCCACCGACGCCCTGCGGCAGGTGATGCACCTGACCACCGAGCAGCTGCGCGCCCTGCCCCTGAGCGACGCGGCCGGGGAACAGGCCACGCAGGCCCGCGCCCTGCGGCAACTGCTGGAAAGTGGCGAGGCCCAGCTGACGGCGGCCCAGGCCCTGGACGCCCTGGTGTGTGAGGCGCTGGGCGACGTGGCCGACACCCCGCTGGACGAGGTAAACGTGCGCCGCCTGAAAGACATTCATGCCCGGGTGCAACAGCAGGTGGCCGCCCTGGATACCCTGGTGCAGGCCGCGCAGGTGCAGGCGCAGACCCTGGAGCAGGTCAGCGAACTGTCGCGCGTGAGTGCCGAATTCCACGACAAGGTGGCGGGCCTGGGTCAGCTGAGTGCCCACGAGGAAGCCGAGGCGCTGGGCGAGGCTGGCGAGCAGGTGGTCACCCGCCTGACCCAGCTGGACGACGCCCCCCCGGCCCAGGTGGCGGCCCTGACTCGGATTGGCGAGGCGGTGGCCGCTGGGCTGGGGGACAGCGGCGCCCCGCCTGCCGAGCAGGCCCAGGCGCTGGACGAACTGGCCCAGCTGATGGGCGAAAAAGCCGAGGAAGTGCGCCAGGGTTAGGGCCGTTTCTCTCTGATCCGCCAGCTCCCGGAAGAGGCCCGGGGGCTGGCTTCATACCGGGCGGGGCGTCTTTCTCCTGTTCGGGGTGCACTGCTCTGCCAACGGTTCAACCTGCGTCAGACGCCCAGGGGCCCGCCGCCGGGGTGGGCACCCAGTATCGGCGGATGGGTTTGTCGTGGTCCGGCACCGTGAATTCGCCTTCTAACTCGCCCCCATTGGCTTCAATCACGGCGCGCGAGCCCAGGTTGTCCACGTCGCAGCTGACCAGGGCGCGCGCTATGCCCAGTTCGCGGGCCCGCACCAGGGCCAGCCGCAGGGCCAGGGTGGCGTGGCCCTGGCGGCGGGCACTGGGCCGGATCTCGTAGCCGATGTGGCCGCCGAATTCACGCAGGCGCCCATTGAGCGTGTGGCGGAGGCTCACGCGGCCCAGGTAGGTGTCGCCCTGCACCAGCCACAGCGCCTCGGAGTGCACGTAGCCCTCCGGCAAGATGTTGCCGGGTTCATACGCGCGCAGTGCGGCCAGAAAGGCTGGGAAGTTGGCTTCCAGTTCGGACAGGTTCCAGTTGAGGGTGTCCCCCAGGCCGCTGCCCTGCTCCTGGGCTTCGCGTACGGCGTCGAGAAAGCTGGCTTGATACCGAAGGGCGGGAGGCACAAGGTCCGGCATGGCCCAGGGTAGGGGCCCCGGCCCCAGGCCGCCCTCGGCCATCTGGCGCAGGGCCCGCCCCGCCGTCCCCGCTGCCCGGACGGGCGCGACCAGCGCAGGGCGCGGCATTCACCAGCCTCCCTGGTCAATGGTGGGCAGACCGCCGCCTGTGACACGGTGAAAAGGGCCTTGCGCGGCGTACCATGAACCCCATGAGCGACCCCGCCTTTGCCGTGCTGGACCTGGGCACCACCGGGTACCGGGACGCCTGGGACCTTCAGAAAACCCTGCACGCGCAGGTGGTGGCGGGCGAGGCCCCGCCCACGCTGCTGCTTGTTGAACACCCGCCCGTGCTGACGCTGGGCCGCAAAGCCAAGGAAGGCACCAACATCGTGGTCACGCGCGACTACCTGCGCGCGCAGGGCATTGAGGTGCTGGACGTGGAGCGCGGCGGCGACGTGACCTACCACGGCCCCGGACAACTGGTGGCCTACGCCATTTTTCCCGTGGGCCGCAAGGTGGCCGACTTTCTGCGCCTGCTGGAACAGGCCACCATTGGCGCCCTGCACACCCTGGGGCTGCCTGACGCCCGCCCCAACCCCGGCTACGCGGGCGTGTACGTGACCCCGCGCGAGGTCAACGGCCTGACCTACGAACAGAAAATCGCCTCGTTCGGGGTGGCGGTGCAGCGGCATGTGGCCCTGCACGGCCTGGCCCTGAACGTGACCACGCAGCTCCAGCACTTTGACCTGATCGTGCCCTGCGGCCTGCACGGCACCCAGATGACCAGCGTGGCGCGCGAGTACGAGTTGCGCGGCCTCTCCGGTTCACCCACCATGACCGACGCCAAGGCGGCCCTGACAGGCGCCTTTACCACCACCTTCGCCCCCTACGACTGGACGCTGCCCACCTTTGCCGCAGCCGGGAGCTGAGACCCCACCATGACCCAGACCGACCCCACCGCCAAAGAACCCAAGTTCATCAAGAACGGCATCTACCGCAAAGACAGCGTGCCGGTGCGCGACAAGAAGCCCGAATGGCTGAAAGTGACCATTCCCACCGGGCAGGTGTTCACCGAGGTGCGCAAGATCGTCAAGGAGCACCGCCTGCATACCGTGTGCGAGGAGGCGATGTGCCCCAATATTGGCGAGTGCTGGTCGCGCGGCACAGCCACCTTCATGCTGATGGGCCACATCTGCACGCGGGCCTGCCGCTTCTGCGCCGTGGACACTGGCAACCCTATGGGCAAGCTGGACCTGGATGAGCCGCAGGGCGTGGCCGAGAGCGTCAAACTCATGGGTTTGAAGTACGTGGTGCTCACCAGCGTGGACCGTGACGACCTGCCCGACGGCGGCGCCTACCACTTTGCCAAGACGGTGCAGGCGATCAAGCGCCTGAACCCTGAAACCCGCGTGGAGGCCCTGACCCCGGACTTTGGCGGCAACCCCCACTGCGTGGACTTGGTGCTGGACAGCGGCGTGGACACCTACGCCCAGAACCTGGAGACTGTGCGCCGCCTGACCCACCCGGTGCGCGACATCCGCGCCAGCTACGACCAGACCCTGAAGGTCCTGGCCCACGCCAAGGCGGCCCGCCCCGACGTGATCACCAAGACCAGCATCATGCTGGGCCTGGGCGAAACCCGCGAGGAACTGCGCGAAACCATGCGCGACTGCCGCGCGGCGGGCGTGGACGTGCTGACCTTCGGGCAGTACCTGCGGCCCACCATGCACCACCTGCCGGTGGAACGCTACGTCTCCCCGGCCGAATTCGACGAGATCCGCGAGGAAGCCATGCAACTGGGCTTTCTGGAAGTCGTGTCGGGGCCACTGGTACGCAGCTCGTACAAGGCCGAGCAGATCGTGATGGACAAGCCGGGCACCCTGCCCGAACACCTGGCGCACCTGGACGGCAGCGAACAGCTCAGCCTGATCTGAGGGCGCAGCTTGGGGAGTGGGGCGGGGAACTTCAACCCGCCCCACTCCTGCTGTAATGCCTCTGCAATCTGCGCGGGCCACCCTGGGGGCAGGAGGTTTCACCATGACCATGCCCACCCGGGTTCAGGACGCCATGCACCCCCGCGCCGTGAGCATCTCGCCCCACGACCCCCTCACGGCCGCGGTGGTGGCGATGGAAGAACTGGACATCAAGCGGCTGCCGGTGGTTCATGACGGCCGCGTGGTGGGCATCGTGACCGACGGCGAGGTGCGGCGCGCCCTGCCCACGCTCACCGAGGGCCTGAGCCCCTGGGCCTTTGCCGCGCGGGTGGGCCGCGTGCGCCTGCGCGAGATCATGCGCGCGCCCGTGCACACCGTGACCCCTGAAACCCCCCTGCGCGCCGCCCTGCAGACCATGCTGGACCGCCGGGTGGGCGGCCTGCCGGTGGTGAACGAGGACGGCGAGCCGCTGGGCATGCTGACCCTGACCGACATTCTGCGCGCCGAGGTGCGGGCGCCCCGCCTGCACTGGGGGCTGGCGGATCAGCACATGACCCGCACTGTGGTCACCACCGCCCCCGATTCCCCCGCCGCCGAGGCCGCCGCCAAGCTGAAGGTGACGCGCCTGCGGGTGCTGCCGGTGGTGGACGGCGAGCAACTGGTGGGCGTGCTGCACGAAAAGGACATCGCGGCGGCCATTGACCGCGCCGGGGCCTCGCACGGGCCCACCGTGCTGGCCGCTCAATTCGTGCTGGGCGGCGTGACCGTACGTGACCTGATGCGCCCGCCCACTGGCTACCTGATGGAAGGCGTGCCCCTGCACGACGCCGTGCGCCGCATGCTGGACCTGCATGTGCGCGGCCTGCCGATCATTACCCAGGAGGGTGAACTGTTGGGCGTGCTGACCATCAGCGACGTGATCCGCGCGGTGCTGGGGCAGGGGCAGCCCGCGTAACACTGGGCATTTTTCCGGGCCTTTCAGGTTCGGCCACGGGTGGGCTCAAGGCCCAGGCCAGTGCCAGATTCTACGCCCCAACACCTTTCTGGGCTCAAGAAAAAACCCCGCCGAAGCGGGGGCGGAGCGCTGGGCCCTTCTTACTGCTCGTGATCCTTGGGGCACAGGGGCTTCATCCACGCGCACCCGGTGGCCGGCTGCACGCCCCCAACAGACGCGGCACTTGCGGCAACAGACGCACCAAGAACGGCGACAGCAAAAAACAGACGCACGGCTTTCTTCATGGCAACCTCCTGTGGTGGTACGGCGCCACCCTAGCAGAGCCCTGCGCGCGCCCCAGAGGCACTTCTGCTTGACTTTTCGCTCCATGTAGCTTTGAGTGCGACCTACCCGTGAGGGGCGCTGTATTCGCTGGTCCTACACCGCAAAAACCCCCGCGCGTGGCGGGGGCTTCTCTTTGGTGCGAATGCCCAGACTTGAACTGGGGACCTCATGCTTATCAACGGTCAGGGATAACTCACCACATTTGAAAAACACCGTCCTGAACTATGTAACACATAGCGGTAGAATCTTCAACAAATTTGAGACCACACGACATCAGAAGTTTTTAAGGAAAACAGCGGCAGTTACAAGGCTATGCACTCATTCGCATTTATCAGGATTCGCTAGACTCTATACTATCTTCATTTTCTTCGTCAAGTTCTTCAGTATTGCCATTTAAATCTACCAAACCACTTTCACTTTCAAAAAGATTCACTGCGGCTTCCAAATCAGTGCTAGATACCAGCAACATTCTATCTTTCTTATGATGAGGGATGACTAGTGCTTTCATAGTACTTCTATAAGCATTGAAAAAATTGGAGAGGCGTAGATCACTCTGCACTATCGGGTTAAGAATACTCATGGCGAATATCTCTTCTTCTTCAGCGTTTAGGTGCGATACTATCTCAATCAGCTTTTCATCTTCAATAGTAACACTACCTCTAATTATAGCTATGTAGCCATTATTAAATCTACGGGTGGTTATCTGATCTTTTATCTCTCTTCTCATTCCTCCCTTTTTATTTAGCTGATGGAAAACATAGCCGGGGACCAGAATAAGTATGCCTCGAATAGAATTCACAGGGGCATAAGGGCCACTAAAGGCATCTGCCAAGTCACCATATAGCATGTACTTTACAAATGACATATTGCGCGCAAAGGCATAGTTTCTTGATATTGGTGTTATCATCGCATCATCGCCGACAACATTCAGAATATTACGAATAGCGCTACGAGACACAACGATAAACAATCTCAACGGAGACAAAGCAATAACAGCCGGATCCATAAATCCAAAGCCAGACTTGCTAATCCAGAACGGATGGAAGGAAAAGTCTATTCTTTGATAACGCCTGCCGTATCTTACTCCAGGATATATTAATTTGGAGGTGCCAGATTCGAGAAATGCCACCATTTCTTCATAAGAAGGAACGTTAACTATTGCATGTGCAATCATATTTAATGCGATTGATTGAACTAAATCCTGCTCGAACGGCAATCGGGAACCCGTCAAAGCAGATCTTTGAAGGTTTAGCGGCATACGCCCGAGCGGGTCATAGATGGCTAACCTTGGTTTTTTAAATGCAAAAAAATGCTGCGAAGAAGGGCTAGGGTGGTTCGGCAATTCATAATCGGGGAAGGAAATAGAATATCCGTTAGTACTAAATACTGCAAACCCGTTAACTATCAAACCATCACGATGATGATGCGTCCAGTGAATCTTCGGATAATCTTTTGTATTGATAGTGCGCCACAGAGGTGGATTTGAATCTCGTTCACTAGGCACAGTCTTGTCAGGAGCAGTCTGACCTATAGTATAGGGCACACCTTCTTCAGAGAACCACGCAACGCTTGGATTATTATTAAAATACCAAATCCAGCTATCATTTCCACTAGACGACAATTCGCTATTGCGCAATGGCACTTCGAGGAGTTGCCTCCAAACCAAATCATCAGTTATCTTGATAGCTATCTCCGTACCAATATCCGCGTTTATTTTCTTTAACTCGATATAAGCATCACCGTTCGTTAATGAGAATTCTAACGCTTGATCTCTTCTCTGTGAGATATGGCGAGTTTTGACGCGAATTTCCGGACCAAGCAAAAATGCCGCAAGGACACCGACACCAAATCTTCCACTTCTGTAAACCGAGTTACTTCCGTCGGGTGAGTCGTGCATCTTATGCCAAGAATCACTATTTCTAAAAGATGCACCTACATTTAGAAAGTATTGATCAATGATTTCTTTCGTCATACCGATGCCTCTATCTTTTATAAGAAGCCAACGATTACTTTCTTCATCAACGTAAGTTTTTATCTCGATATCAAAATTGCCCCCGTTTGGTTCAACAAGAGTAATATCTATCTGCGCCCTCTTCACATGATCAACCAATTCACGCCTAGCATCTACTGCGTTTTGCAGCATTTCTCTTAATCCTATACTAGGTACTTTTCCATACAAAGGAGAAATAAGTAGATTAAGCAGCTCCGCATTGGCTGTTTTTAATTTGATTTCCATTGGGACATACGAAACAGTCTCCTCAAATTGCGCCAAGTTATCCAGATTGGATCTTATACGCCTTATAGAGAGCCCAGATAGCCCAAGGGGCAATAACTCCTCATACCTGCCATATATCTCCCCTAGTGCTGCCCAGGAAGTGTCCAATTCATATTGAATACCCTTAAAGAGAGATTTAAGCTTAAGAAATGTTGTCACATCTTTAGGTTTAGCGTTTATCTTTATAGCTTCCGGGTCTTCATTAATAGTTTTAATATCATCTATTGAATCATGGACCCTCCACTCCGCTCTGGAGAGGGGACTTGAAAGATTTTTTATTTGCAAGATCTGTCCTGACGCTCTCTCACGTTGGACTTGCATGTAATCGGCAATCCTCACTATTGCCATTAGATAAGGAGCATGTATGCCCTTATAATCTCTTCTATCTTCATAATTAATGTATTCCAGCGCATCACGAAGTTCTTGCCCATGACTGCGCGCAATCTTTCCACCAAATTCTGCTATATATTGCGGAATACCGACGAATCTTAATGGACTTTCATGTCCCTTTGGAGCAGGAAAACCGAAATGTGAAATTTCATGAGCCAGTCTAGGATGGTGGCGCCTCAAAAACTCCCCGATGAGCATTTTATCAAATAAACTCCAGTTTTTATGATTTTCAACAGGAGGTTTTACAGAATATTCTTCACCAAATAAACTATACACCTTTTTCTCATCAAATCTCTTTGCCTCTTCCAGAAAGTCAATCCATAGTTGCTGCCATGTTGACTTATCGTAATCAGTCATAATTTGATCACTCGACAAAAGACCAATAAAGCCTTCTTCGGTGATATGCATTCCTAAGTCATGCAAAAGAATTGCGACTATCAGAGTCGCAGCATCCTCCGGAGTTAGCTTATTCCAAGCCTCGTCGGTAATCAGTGAAGTGGCCGTCTGTAAAACTTCATTTATGTGCCGCACGCCATGATTTGTATATTCGCCAAAAAATGGGATTTGACTATTGTCCACTATCTTGAAGAAATTAGGTAAATTTGACAAAATAGCCCCATACAACTCCGTATCTCTCTAGAGAAGGCTGGTTAACCTCACAGGTATATCGAACATAATTACTCCTTTTAATTTTTATATCGACCAATATATCAGATCGGGGTTAAGGCTGAACTCAAAGCAGGTGGTCTATAGCTGCGTGTCTGCTTAACGGCAGACATACCAAATGTTATCGCACTTCCTTGAATTTGCCCCTCAAATTCAGACATAAAACTACCAGAGACAGCCTAAGCCTTCCGATGATAATCCCACTCATCGCCGGAGAGGGGCAGAAATACCGCTCCGCCCCTCTCTCTTCTGTCGCCACTTCAACCACTTCTGATGCATGTAGTTGTTCAAGAGGGAAAGCGCAACATAGTCAACCTGTTCGGCTTTCATTCCCCACTATTGGGCTGGGCAAAGTGCGTCGCGCCCTTGAGCCCCCTTACATGCATGAGTCAAAACGAAGAAACCCCGTCTATGACGGGGTTTCTCCTCTTTGGTGCGAATGCCCAGACTTGAACTGGGGACCTCACGCTTATCAGGCGTGCGCTCTAACCAGCTGAGCTACACTCGCGCCCTTCGTGGCCGCGCCCTCTCGGGCAGGCGGGCATAAATGTAGCAGGGCCGGCAAAGGCTGTCAACGCCCGCCCCGATCCGCCACTTAGCGCGGCCACAGCGTGGGCGTGGCGGGCGGGGTAGTAGAACTGTGGGCGTCCAGCGCGTAGCGGTCGGTCATGCCCGCCAGGTAGTCGCACACGGCGCGGGACAGGTCGCCTGCCTGGGCCCGGGCGCGGAAGGTGGGGGGCAACATGCTGGGGCGGTTGGTCAGCGCGTCAAACAGGGTGGTGAGCACGCGGGTGGCCTGCTCCACCTGCATTTCCACGCGCCAGTGGCGGTACAGGTTCTCGCGCAGAAAGGCGCTGGTGTCCCGCAGGCGCTCCCGTATGCCTGGGCTGTAGGTGATCAGAGGGCCGGCAAAGGTGCGGGCAGCTTCGGGGGTGCGCACGCCACTGGCCTGAATGGCCGCGTGGCTGGCGTGGGTCAGGTCGCGGATCAGGGTGCCCAGCAGGCGGCGGTGCAGGGTGCGGCGCTCGCGTTCGGTCAGGGTGTCGCCGCGCAGCCCGGCGCCTTCGAGCAGCTCACACCACAGCGGAAGGGCGCACAGCTGGGCCGGGGTGATCAGGCCGCTGCGCAGGCCGTCGTCCAGGTCGTGGGCGGTGTAGGCCAGGGCGTCGGCGGCGTCCACCAGTTGCGCTTCCAGGCTGGGCCGGGACAGGCCGGCGCGGTCATGCTTGTTCAGGCCGTCCAGGGTATCCAGGGTCAGGTTCAGGCCCGCGTATTCGGACTTGGGGCGCTCCAGCTCGGTCACGATGCGCCTCGCCTGGGTGTTGTGGTTAAAGCCGCCGTGCGCCTGCATCAGGGCGTTCAGCACCCGCTCGCCCGCGTGGCCGAAGGGGGGGTGGCCCAGATCGTGCGCCAGGGCCACCGTTTCGGCCAGCGTTTCATTCAAGCCCAGCGTCAGCGCCACGCTGCGCGCCACCTGCCCCACCTCCAGGGTGTGGGTCAGGCGGGTGCGGTAGTGATCGCCCGCCGCCGAGAGAAACACCTGTGTTTTGGCTTCCAGGCGCCGGAAGGCCGTGGTGTGCAGCACCCGGTCGCGGTCTTTCTGAAAGGCCGTGCGGGTGTCGCTTTCCGGCTCGGGGTGCTCGCGCGTGGCGTCGCGGCTCAGGGCGGCGTAGGGGGCTAGGGTCGCGGCCTCGCGCGCTTCGAGCTGGGCCCGGGTGATCATCCCCCGCAGTGTACGGCGCACGCTGAGGGCGGGGGCCCGTGCATTACAGTTGCCGCAAGATGAGTGAACAGACGCAGGTGATCTACGACGGCCACATCGTGCGGCTGGAAGTGCAGGGGGGCAAGTGGGAAATCGTGCGCCACGCCAGCGCGGTAGCGGTGCTGGCGCTGAATGACCGGGGCGAGATGCTACTGGTGCGTCAGCAGCGGCGCGCTATCGGGCAGCACACCGTGGAAGCCCCGGCGGGCCTGATTGACGAGGGCGAATCGCCCGAAACCGCCGCCCGCCGCGAGCTGCAGGAAGAAGCCGGCCTGGACGGCGACATGACGCTGCTCACCCGCTTTTATTCCAGCCCCGGCTTCTGCGATGAAGAACTGCTCATTTTCGAGGCCACGAACCTGCGTGAAAGCAAACTGCCCCACGACGAGGACGAGGAGGGCATTGAGGTGCTGTGGCTCCCCCCCGCCGAGGTGCTGCAGGGCCTGAAAGACGGTTCGCTAGTGGGCAGCGCCTCCACGGTCACAGCGGCGCTCTTTGGCGTGCAGCGGCTGGCGGCGCGCGCATGAAAACCTATGTCTCGCCCGCCCAGCGCCCGAACACCGCCACGGCCGTGGCCATTGGCTCCTTTGACGGCATGCACCTGGGCCACCAGGCCCTGATTGCCCAGCTGAAGGCCAAAGCGCGCGAACACCGCGTGCCCAGCGTGGTTTACACCTTCGATCCCCCCACCCGCGTGCTGACCCAGGGCGTGGAGTTCCTCTCGACCCTGCCGGAAAAACTGGACCTGCTGGCCCGCTACGGCGTGGATGAAACCATTGCCGCCGCCTTTACCTCCGAGTTTGCCGCGCGCCCCAAGGACGCCTTTCTGGACGACCTGCGCACGCTGCGCCCGCAGGCGATTGTGGTGGGCGAGGATTTTCATTTTGGCAAGGGCCGGGCCGGCGGCGTGGAAGACCTGAAAACCGTGGCCCCCGAGGTGGTGGTGGTACCTATTCACGGCCTGGGCGGCGAGGACATCAAGAGCACCCGCGTGCGCGAGTACCTGAAGGCAGGCGATGTGGAGGGCGCCCGGCGCCTGCTGGGCCGCCACTACGACGCGCAGGGCGTGGTGGTGCAGGGTGACCGCCTGGGCCGCACCCTGGGCTGGCCCACCGCGAATATTCAGGTGCCAGACGGCAAGGCGCTGCCGCTGGGCGTGTTTGCGGTGGTGGCCCTGGGCGACCACGGGCGCTGGCACGGCGTGGCGAATGTGGGCTTCCGACCCACGGTGAACGGCCGCACCCGCCGCTTCGAGGTGCATCTATTTGATTTTGAAGGCGACCTGTACGGGCAGGAGCTGCAGATCAAATTCTTTACAAGGTTGCGCGGCGAGCAGAAGTTCAGCGGTCTGGATGAACTGAAGGCGCAGATTGCCCGGGATGCCCAGGCGGCCCGGGACGCCCTGAAGGACGTGCGGTGAGATCAACCCCGGTTGAATCGCCTTTCTCAACGATTCAAGCCGAGCAAAGTGAGCAGGAGCAGAACAGGTTCCGGGTGCGGGATGGACAAGTTGGCTCTTCCCCGATTTGCCTGCGGACCAGATGGAAGCCGTGAGGCCCAGTTTGGTGGCGGTTGGTGCTGCCCCTGAGCCTCGTGCTCCCCTCCTGGGTCACGATGCGCCCCAGGGTGATGGTGGCTGACACGGCCTCCCCCTCCCCCTCCGGTCTCGCCCCCCTGAGCCTGTCCGGCTTTCCTCTGCCCTCCACGCCTTTCGGTGGAAGTTCAAGCGGGGAGTCCGCCTTCTCTGTCCTGCCGCTGCTGCTGAACTGGGGAGTGGCGCTTGCCACCCTGAGTCTGGGGGCTTCTCTGACCTGCCCTGCTCTGGAGAGGCGGCGCTGGCGGGGCCTGGGCGCGCGGCTTTGGTGCGCGGCCGTGTTCACGCTGGTGCTGCTGGGCGTAGGCATGGGGATAGGCCGGGTGTCCTGGCAACTCTCTCTCCCCGTGGTAGAGGTCAGTGAACGGGTGCTCTGGCTGGGCCTCTCTGATTGACCGCCAGCAGGTGGGGCTCAGCCTGGGTGGGTCGGGAGAAGGCCCCGCCGCCTGCCCCCACAAACGCCAGTGGGGCTGGCTCTGCCAGTGACCCCCGGTGCCACGCCTGCCACGCCGGCAGGGCCGCCCGCACTGGGCGCGGGGGCCGCAGTTCGTCGGCCAGGGCCGGGCGGTATCCGGGCCCGTAGCGCCCTTCAATCCAGCGTTCGTGCCCCTGCAGCGCCGCGCGCACCTGCGTACGTCCCAGGGCCAGCGGCACATGTTGCCCCGCCAGCGTGAAGGTCTGGGTGCGGCGGTTGAAGTGCAGCGGGCCGCGCGGTGTCTGCAGGGTCAGGCCGGCGCTGTGCAGCGACAGGTCGCCCAGGGTGTAGCGGCTGCTGCCCTGCGCGGCGCGTGCCTTGGAAAAGCCCCGCAACGCCAGATCCCCTTGGCGGGCGTCCACGCCCAGAAACCAGAACTGGGCGGTGAGGGGGCAGCAGCGAACGGTGTAGAACCTTGTCATGTATTTGAGAATAGTTTATCGTTATCAGTTGTGAACAGTCCTGCCCGGCCCACCCCACCCCCCACCTCCATTCCGGTCACCGTGCTGTGCGGCTTTCTGGGGGCCGGCAAGACCACGCTGCTCAACCACCTGCTGACCCAGACGAACGGGCAGCGCATCGCCGTGATTGTCAATGAGTTCGGGGCCGTGAACATTGACGCCTCGCTGGTGGTCAAGACGGATGAACAGATCACCGAACTGTCCAACGGCTGTATCTGCTGCACGCTGCGCGGCGACCTGCTGCACGCCGTGGACGAGTTGCTGCGCACGCGCGAACTGGACGCCATCCTGATCGAGTCCACCGGGATTGGCGAGCCGCTGCCGATTGCCCAGACGTTCTGCCTGACCCCCGAAGAACTGGAACTGGAGCCCGAAGACGGCCAGCCCGCCCTGCCCAACCTGCTGGGCCGCGTGCATGTGGACGCGATGGTGACCGTGGTGGACAGCGCACAGTTTTTTGCGCTGTGGAACCGTCAGGACGCCATTCCCGGCGACGATTTTGAGCGCGGCTTTGGCGAACTGCTGGCCGAGCAGCTGGAATTCGCGGACATCGTGGTGCTGAACAAATTGGATCTCGCCGCGCCAGAGGATGTGCGCCTGCTGCGCGACCTCGTGCGGATTACCAACCCACGCGCCCGGGTGCTGGACGCCACACATGGCGTGCTGCCGGCTGGGGTTCTGCTGAACACCGGCCTCTTCGACTTTGACCAGGCCAGTGGGCTGGACGCCTGGATGGCCGAGTTGGGCAGGGCGCACACGCCGGAATCGGAAACCTATGGCCTGGAGACGCACCTCTTCCGCGCCGAGCGGCCCTTTGACCCCGACAAGTTGACCCGCGCGCTGACCGCCGGGTTGCCGCGCAACGTGATTCGCTCCAAGGGTTGGGTGAACCTGGGCGACGGCGCCGCGACCCTGTGGAACCACACCGGGCGGCAACTGGCGCTGGAACAGGCCGGCGAGTGGCTGGACCCCGTCCAGGCCCACAGCGAACTGGTCTTTATTGGCCGCGCGCTGGACGGCCCGGCGCTGGACACACTCCTGACCAGCGCCCTGCAGGGTTGACCTGCGGCACGCCTTCGGTCTGCCGCCCCTTTCCCCCACCAGATATGATAAGGAGGACTCAAGATGAGCCGTGAATGTTACCTGACCGGCAAGAAGAACAAGGTCGTCAACCGCGTGGCCCGGCGTGGCAAGGCGCGCGCCCAGGGCGGCGTGGGCCGCAAGACCACCGGCGTCACCAAGCGGGTGCAGCGGGCCAATCTGCACAAGAAGACCATCCGCGAGGGCGGCGTGGTCAAGACCGTGTGGCTCAGTGCCTCGGCGCTGCGCACCCTGGGCCGGGGGGCCGCGCGCGGCACCGAACTCGTATGACGCGGGCCCTTATTTTGGCGGCGCTGCTGGCGGGCGGCGCCCAGGCCGCGCCCCTGCAGGTGAGCGCCACCACCAGCATCATCGCCGACTTTGTGCAGGCGGTGGGCGGCAGCCGCGTGCAGGTCACCGTGATGGTGCCCCCTGGCGGCGACACGCACACCTTTCAGCCCTCGACGGGCGTGATCCGCACCCTGGCGCAAAGCCGCCTGCTGTTCGCCAACGGAGCAGGCCTGGAACCGTGGCTGCCCAAATTGCAGGCCAGCGCTCCCAAAGTGCCGGTCAAGCTGCTGACCCAGGGCCTGAAGCTCCAGCCGGCCAACCATGAGGCCGGGCACGGTGACCATGCGGGCCACGGCGCGCTGGACCCCCATGCGTGGTGGGATGCGGGGCTGGCGGCCGGTTACGTGAACAATGTCCAGCAGGCCCTGAGTGCGCTTGACCCGGCGGGCAAGGCCGCGTACGCGAAGAACGCCGCCGCCTACCGCAAGGCGCTGGCCGCCGCCGACGCCTACGCGAAAAAACAGTTTGCCACCGTGCCCGCCGCGCGCCGGGTGGTGGTCACCAACCACGACAGCCTGCACTACTTCGCCAGCCGCTACGGCCTGAAGGTGGTGGGCGCGGTGATTCCCGGCCTGGGCACCGAACGCGAACCCAGCGCCCGCGAACTGGCGACCCTGGCCCAGACCATGAAAAAGACCGGCGCCCGCGTGATTTTCACCGAGAACACCGTCAACGCCCGCCTGGCCCAGACCCTGGCCAGCGAGGCCGGCGCCGTGGTGGCCCCGCCCCTGTACACCGACGCCCTGGGCCCCAAAGGCAGCGCGGGCGACACCTTCCTGAAAGCCCTGCGCGCCAACGTGGACATCATGGTGCGGGCGCTGAAACAGGCCCGCTAGGCGCCCTGCCCCGCACCCCATCGCCCGGCCACGCAAGAAGCCGGGCGACGTTCTGCTTTCTTCTTGATTCTGCACTCGCAACATCAAGTGCCCGGGGAGTATGCTGGTCTGATGCTGGGCGTGGACAATCTGACCGTGACCTACGGCGCGCACACCGCCCTGGAGCGGGCCAGCGTGCGCTTTGAGGCGGGGTCGTTCAGTGCGGTGATTGGCCCCAACGGTGCGGGCAAAAGCACGCTGCTCAAAACCCTGGTGGGCCTACTGCCCGACCCCCAGGGCGCGGTGCGCTTTGACCCGGGGCACACCGCGCGCGGCTGCATTTCCTACGTGCCGCAGCAGCAGACCCTGGACTGGGCCTTTCCGGTGACCGTGTGGGACGTGGCGATGATGGGCCGCACCGGGCGCCTGGGCTGGCTGCGCTGGCCGGGGCGCAAGGACCGGCAGATCGTGGAAGCGGCCCTGAAGGAAACCGGCGTGTACGAGCTGCGGGGCCGCCACATTGGGGCGCTCTCGGGCGGGCAGCGCCAGCGGGTGCTGCTGGCCCGCATGCTGGCGCGCCAGGGCCACCTGCTGCTGCTGGACGAACCCCTGACCGGCGTGGACGCCGCCACCCAGGAACAGCTGATGGCCCTGCTGCGCGCCCAGGCCGACAAGGGCCGCGCCGTGGTGATGGTCACCCACGACCTCGAACAGGCCCGGCGCTGGTGCGACCATCTGGTGCTGGTCAACCGCCGCGTGGTGGCCGATGGCACCCCCGAGCAGGTGTACACCACCGCCAACATTGAAGCCACCTTCAGCACCAGCCACCTGGGGCCCACGCATGCGTAGGGGCGGTGATGGAGGAAGGTTGATGGTTGATGGTGGGGCACCCGCGCGCCCCCCTGTTGCTGGCCTTTCCCACACACCACGCGCCACGTTCCACGCTCGCCCTTCTTTTTTTCCCACTCCCTACTCCCCACTCCCCACCCCCCCCTATGGACTGGCTCACTGACCCCCTGCAATTCGGCTTTTTCGTGCGCGCCTTGCTGGCCGTCACGCTGGTCAGCGTGCTCTGCGCGCTGGTGGGCGCCTGGGTGGTCCTGCGCGGGCTGAGTTACATCGGGGACGCCATGAGCCACGCGGTGCTGCCGGGCATCGTGGCGGCGTTTCTGATGAAGGGCAACCTCCTGCTGGGCGCGCTGGTGGCCGCCGTGCTGACCGCCCTGGGCATTGGCGCGGTGGGGCGGCGCAGCGGCCTGAAACAGGACAGCGCCATTGGCATTGTGTTCGTGGGGATGTTCGCCCTGGGGATCGTGCTGCTTTCGCGCGTGCCCACCTTCACCACCGACCTGAGCAACTTTCTGATTGGCAACCCGCTGGGCGTGACCCCGGCCGATCTGTGGGGCGCGCTGGCCTTGACGGCGCTGGTGGGCGGCCTGCTGGGCGCGCTGCAAAAGGAACTCCTGCTGGCCTCATTTGACCCCACCGAAGCGCGGGCGGTGGGGCTCCCCGTGCGGCGGCTTGACAGCCTGCTGCTGATCGTCATTGGCCTGGTGGTGGTCCTGACCGTGCAGCTGGTGGGCACCACCCTCAGCGTGAGCCTGCTGATCACGTCCAGCGCGGCGGCCCGGCTGCTGTCGCGCAGCCTGAAAAAGATGATGGCGCTCTCGGCGCTGCTGGGCACAGCGGGCGGCGTCACGGGGCTGTATCTCAGCTATTTCCTGAACACAGCCCCCGGCGCGACCATTGTGCTGGTGAATACGGCGGTGTTCCTGCTGGCCCTGCTGGTGAGAAAGCGGGAATAAGCGGGGAGAGGGCGGCGGTGCACAGGGCCGGGCCTTCAGGCGCCTTTCACCCCTTCATCCGGGACGACACAGATGCCGAAGCCTCTTGGGAAGAGCGGAGGGCTGCTGTTTCATCGCCGTTGCCTCGCCTGGTCTCGGGTTCGCTCTCCTGCGGAACTCTCCGAGTTTGCGATGCCGCTTGACGCGTCCGCCCACCCCTTGCCTCCAGCGCACCTGAGTGCCTTATCAGGCCAGCACATCGGCCCGGACGGCGCGCAGGGGCCGGTCAGCAAAGCCCATCGTGGCGGGCGGCATCAGCGTCAGGGTGCCGGCCGCCTCATTCACCGTCACGCTCCAGTGAAAGCCGGCTTCTGGCCACAGCAGTGTGACGAGCTGTCCACCGTCGCGCGTGGGCACCGCCCGGCCCAGCATGGGTTCCTCGCTGACGGGCCACGCGGTGGTGCGGCCCTCGTGCCAGTCCAGCCAGCCCACCGATACTGGGTGCTTGCCCCGCTCGTCAGCGAAGGTGAGGGTGCCGCCCCCTGGGCCCAGCACCACCCAGCAGGCGGTCAGGCCCAGATCGTTGGCCTCGAACACGTAGGTCGCTTCCTGGGGTGCCGTGGGGCCAGGGGCGCCCGGCGCGGGCAGCGGCAGGTGCAGCCCCTCGCAGCGGGCACGCAGGGCGGCCAGCGCGGTGGGGTCCTCAGGGCACGCCCCGGCGCCCATGTCCCCGCGCAGGTGGGTCCAGACGTGGTCCAGTACGCGCTGCATGTCAGCGACGTTGGCGGTGATCGCCAGCACCGCCCCCTCGCGCGGCATCACGATGCAGAACTGACCAAGGGCGCCGTCGGCCCGGTAGGCGCCGTGGCGACAGCGCCAGAACTGGTAGCCGTAGCCCTGGGCCCAGTCGCTGCCGGGGTCGTCGCCGGGCGGCACATGGGCCCGCACGGCGGCGTCCACCCACGCGGCAGGCAGCAGGGCTTGCCCCGCCCACTCGCCCCGCTGCAAGCAGAACTGCCCAAAGCGCGCTATGCCTTCGGTGGTCAGGTGCAGGCCCCAGCCGCCCAGGTGGATGCCCTGCCCATTGGCAGCCCAGCGCGCCTCTTCAATGCCCAGCGGCCCCAGCAGCCGGGGGCGCAGGAAGTCCAGCAGGGGCTGCCCCGAGAGCCGCTGCACCAGCGCCGAGAGCATGAAGGTGGCCGCGCTGTTGTACACGAACCCGGTGCCGGGCGGGTGCGCCACGGGCTGCGCCAGAAAGGCCCGCACCCAGTCGCCATCCTGGGCTGCCATCAGGGCGCCGGTGATGTCCTCGGCGTGGCCGCTGCGCATGGTCAGCAGGTCTTCAATGCGCATGGCGGCCAGGTGGGGCGACACGGTCTCCGGCAGCGCGTCCGGGAAATGGTCTACCAGCCGGTCCTCCACCTGCACCCGCCCATCCGCCACCAGACAGCCCACCGCCATCGCCGTCACGCTTTTGCTCAGCGAATACAGATGATGCACGCGCGCCGGGGTGTAGGGGGCCCAGTGCCCTTCGGCCACCACCGCCCCTGCGCGCAGCAACATGAAACTGTGAAGTTCCAGGCCGCCTTCGGCCAGCGCGTCCAGCCACGCCAGCACGGCGCGCGACGACAGGCCCTGCGCTTCGGGAGAGGTACGCGGCAGTGGAGGGGTCACGGCTTCACTGTAAGGCGGTGCCGAAGGGCGCGAAGGAGGCCAGCAAGACAGCACCCGACCTGCTCTGGTTCGGCGTGCCCCTCTCCCCTGGTGGGAGAGGGAGGGAGGAGCGGAGCGACGGAAGGGTGAGGGGGCCACCGCGCGGCCCAGACGGGTATGCAATCCATTGAGTTCCGTATGAGCAGCCCTCCGAGTCCCAAGCCTCCGGTGCCTCCCCGCCCAATTTCCAGCCCCCAGAGCTGTCCCTCCCGCGCTGCATCACGCTGCATGGCCCTGCTGCCGAAAACTATGACCCACGTTCCTGCCCCCAGCTAAGCCACTCGGCGCACCCCTTTTCAGGCGGCGGACCGTACCCTGGGGACAGCGCGCCCACCCCCAGGCCCTGCCCTGGCGAATTGCGGCGGCTTGACCCCTTCGCCCATTCAAAGGACCCCTGCTGCCCTTGCGTTGGTAATCCCTGAACAAACGTGTTGAGAGCTGCCCTGCCCGCGCCGCTGTGCGGGCGTGCGGGGCCTGACTGATTCAGGGAGACAACCTATGCCGAAGGCCGCAGGGATCGCGCGTTCCTACGCCGACCGCACCATCTTTGACAACCTTGATCTGGACGTGGGCCCCGGGGACCGCGTGGCGCTGATCGGCGCCAACGGCAGCGGGAAAAGTTCGCTGCTGCGGCTGCTGGCCGGTCTGGACACCCCGGACGCGGGCACCGTGACCCGCACGGGCCGGGTGGCCCTGCTGGCCCAGCAGGCCGAACTGCAGGGCACGGTGCTGGACGCCGTGACCCCCGCCGAACTGCAGCGCACCCGCCTCGCCCTGGCCGCCGCGACCCTGGCCCTGGACGGCGGCCAGGGCGAGGCGCTTCAGGCTTTTGCCGACGCCGAGGAACACTGGCGCGTGGCGGGCGGCTACGACTTCGAGGCGCGGGCCGAAGCGGTGCTTTCGGGGTTAGACCTGCGCGGCGACGCCCCCGCTGACCGGCTGTCGGGCGGGCAGACGCGGCGTGTGCTGCTGGCGAGGCTGCTGCTCTCGCCCGCCGACGTGCACCTGCTGGACGAACCCACCAACCATCTGGACAGCGCGGGGGCCATGTGGCTGGAAGACTGGATTCGGGCCTCGCCCGCTGCCTTCGTGCTGGCCAGCCACGACCGCGCCTTTCTGGACGCGGTGGCCACGCGCACGGCCGAACTGGAACGCGGCGAGCTGCGCGAGTACCCCGGCGCCTACACCGAGGCCATGCGACTGAAAGCCACCCTGCGCGAGGCCCAGGCGCGCGACCACGCGGCCTACCAGCGCAAGCGCGCCGCCCTGGACGAGGAGCGGCGCCGGCAGGCCAGCAAGGGCGCCGTGCAGGAGAACCGCCGCCGCGCCCGCGACAACGACAAGTTTCTGTCCAGCCACAAGGCCGGGCGTGCCCAGCAGATTCATTCGGCCCGCGCCCGCGCCATGCAGAAACAGCTGGACCGCCTGGACGAGCAGGCGGTGGCCAAACCCTACGCCGATGGACGGGTGGTGCGGCTCAACCTGCCCCCAGCGCCCCCTGGCCCGGCCGAGGTGCTGCGCGCCCAGGGCCTGACCGTCACGCGGGGCGGGCGGCCTGTGCTGAGCGGGGTGAACCTGGAGGTGCGCCGGGGTGAGCGCGTGGCCCTGACCGGCCCCAATGGCGGCGGCAAAAGTACCCTGCTGCGCGCGCTGCTGGGCGAGCTGCCAGCCCAGGGCACCGTGCACTGGGGCGCGGGGCTCACCCGGGCCGTTCTTGAGCAGGGCGGCGAGGAGCTGCGCGGCCTGCATACGGTGGGCGACGCCCTGCTGGACGCCAACCCGCACCTGAGCCCCCACCAGCTGCACGAAGTGGCGGCTGGGCTGCAGGTGCCGGGTGGCCCCGCCTTTGCCCTGGACGCCCTTTCGGGTGGCCAGCGCACCCGCCTGAGCCTAGCCCGCCTGAGCGTGACCCGCGCCCAGGTGCTGGTGCTGGACGAACCCACCAACCACCTGGACGTGCAGGCCATTGAAGCCCTGGAAGGCTTCCTGCTGACCTTTCCGGGCACAGTGCTGCTGGCCAGCCACGACCGCACCCTGATTTCGCGGGTGGCCACCCGGGTCTGGCGGGTGGAGGGCGGACAGGTTCAGGTGCTGGCCTAATACGGCTTCCGAAAAATTCCGTCACACCTGACGGAATTTTTCCGACCGGAGGGAGAGGGAAAGGGTACGGATTTCCGGGAATTGGAGGAACATCCAGTTCTTTTCTGGATGTTACGGAAATGGACGGAATCCGTATAAGGGGCCATCAACGTGAGGCGCTCGCTCACGGCGCCCGCCTGGGCGCGGCGGTGGGCCTCGGCCGCGTGGTGAAGGGGCAGGGTCAGGCCGGTGTGCACCCGCACGTCACCGCGCGCCAGGGCCTCCAGGGCCGCCAGCGCCACGGTCCGGGCCTGCTCGGGGCGGTGCTGGCGCAGGGTGCCGCCGGAATACCCGATCACGGCCCGGCCCTCGCCGTGCAGAGGCGCGGTAGGGATCAGGCCGGGGCGCCCGCCCGCATGCCCGTAGGTCACCAGCCGGCCAAACCGGGCGAGGCAGCCCAGACCGCGCTCGGCGGTCTCGCCGCCCACCGAATCCAGAATCACGTCGGCGCCCCGGCCACCGGTCAGGTCTAGGGTCAGGGCGGCAAAATCCTGCGTGTGGCGGTTCACCACGGCGTCCGCGCCCAGGCCACGCACGAATTCGGCGCGGCCTGGGTCGCCCACCACGGCCAGCACCCGCGCGCCCCGGGCCCGGGCCAGTTGCACGGCGAGGTGCCCCACACCGCCCCCAGCCGCGTGAATGAGGACCGTTTCACCCGGTTGCACCCCAGCCGCCTGCAGCACCCCGAACGCCGTGGAGAGCGGCACCAGTGCGGCGGCCTGCTCACTGCCGACCCCGGGTGGGAGCGGCAGGCAGAACGCGGCGGGCGCGAGCACGTGGGTGGCGTAGCTGCCCCCGGCGGTGAAACAGGCCACCCGCGTGCCCACGGTCAGGTCGGTCACGCCTTCACCCAGCGCGTCCACAGTGCCGGCGGCGTCCAGTCCAGGCACGAACGGCAGCGGCGCGCCGGGCCCGTAGCCGCCGCGCCGGGACAGCACATCGGCGTAGTTCACGCCGGTGACCTCCACGCGCACCCGCACCTGACCTGGGCCGGGCTGGGGCAGGGGCCGGGCCTGCCAACGCAGCACCTCGGGGCCTCCATGTTCTTCCACGATGACGGCAAATGAAGCGGGGCTCATGCCTTCAGCAAACGGCAAAACCCGCCCCCGGGTGTGGGGACGGGCTGTTACTGCCCGAGAGGCGCCCGCGCGCGCGGGCCCGGACCTCCTGGCCAGTCTCAGTAGAACTTGGTCAGGCGCTCGACGCTGTGGCGGTGGTGGGGGAAGCCGTCCTCGGCGCGCTTGCCGATGGGCAGCAGGCCAGCAAACTGCACGTGCTCGGGCAGGCCCAGGATTTCCTTGACCTTCTCAGGCTGGAAGCCCAGCATAGGCACGGTGTCGTAGCCCAGGCCGCGGGCGGCGACCATCAGAAAGCCGAAAGCGATGTTGGCCTGGCTCAGCCCCCACTGGCCGCGCTGGGCCACGTCCTGGCTGCCGAACACGCGGTCAAAGGTGGTGCGCTGGCCGGTGCGGCCCGCTTCGCCCATGCCGGGGTGGGCGGTGTCTTCCACAGTCTGCAGGGTGTCTTCCATGTCGCTGTACACCACGATCACGGCGGGCGCGTTCGTCACCTGGCCCTGACCGTAGGCGGCTTCCTGCAGCTGCGCCTTGACGGCGGGGTCCTGCACCACGGCAAAGCGCCACGTCTGGGCGTTCCAGGCGCTGGGCGCGAGGCTGGCGAGGCGCAGGATTTCGCGCAGGTCGTCCTGGTTCATGGGCTCCTGCACGTACTTGCGGATGCTGCGCCGGGTTTCGATGGCTTCGGTGACGGTCAGGGGTTTGGTGGCAATCGCGGTCATGCTGGGAGGTTATCCCCACTGCTTTGAAATGTCAAGCGGTGTGTGTTCCGTCATGATTTGATCAGCAGCATCTGTGTACACTCTGGGCATGAGCATGGAACACACTGGTTTCTGCCCGGTTTACCGGGCCATCGGGGTGTTGCAGGAAAAATGGGTGCTGCATATCGTGCGCGCCCTGCTGAATGGTGAAAAGGGCTTCAACGAACTTGCCCGGGCTGTTGGCGGCTGCAACAGCGCCACCCTGACCCAGCGCCTGGAGCACTTAGAGCACCTCAGCCTGATTCACAAGCGGACCGAGGACAGCCACGGCAAGCTGGCCCGCAGCGTCTACAGCCTCACGCCAGCCGGCCTGGAACTGCAAAGCGTCATTGACGCCATTGGCTCCTGGGCGCAGTCTCACCTGCAAGGGCCTGAGACGCCAGCCGAACCCACGCCCTGCTGAGGGGCCCCTCCTTGTCCGGCGCGTTGTCTCCTCTCCTTGGGCCAGCGCGCCCTTTTCATGGGTGTGCAGGGTCACCTGCCCCCCGGAGGTTCTATGACCGGCGTTCTGCTGTTCCTCGTGCTGCCCACCGCCCTGATCGTGCTGGCCTTTCGCATCAAACCTCTGGTCCGGCCGGACGAGCAGCGCGGCGACCCCATGGGCCAGGGCCTGAGCGCCCAGGGCATGTTCGGCGGCCATGGTCTGGCCGCCGATGAACGCCCCGTGCCCGAAGACACCGAACCCGTGCGCTTTGACCTGAGCGGCATGAAACCCCGGGAAGGTCAATAAACGCCCAAGCCCGCCCAGGGCGGGGCCGCGTAGGCTGAGCCCCATGAGCCTCAAGGACAAGTTCTCGGGCGAAGAATGGTTCACCGTGATGAACGGCCCCGGCCGGGCGGGCGCCGCCGTGATGGCCGCCAGCCCCAGCGGCGTGACCGGACTGCTGGCCGAAGGACAAGCCCTGGGGCTGGCCGTGCGCCAGGGCCTCAGCGCTGCCGGGCGCACCCCGCTGCTCGAAGCCATGGCCGCTGACCTGCTGGGCACGCCGCCGGACCCAGGCACCGTGCCCCGGCAGGAGCGGGCGCGGAACATGGACGAGGCCCGTGAGCAGAGCCTGCAGGGCGTGCGGCAGGCCGCGTGGCTGGTGAGCGCCAAGACCAGCCCCGAAGACGCCGCCGCCTACCGGCACCTGCTGCTGAGCGTGGCCGAGCAGGTGGCCCTGGCCGCCAAGGAAGGCGGGTTTCTGGGCATTGGCGGCGAGCAGGTCAGCGAGCGCGAACGCGCGGTGATCGAAGAACTGCGCCGCCTGCTGGGGGGCACCGAGGCGGCGCCGGCCCCCACCCCCCTGTCGGCCCCGGCCCCAGACGGCAGCGGCAACAGCAACTGAACTGGACCTGAGCTGCAGCGCCCACACCCTCCTGTGCCCCGGGGTGTGGGCGTCCGGTTGAGCCTTCCCCCACGCCCGCGCTGTTCTGGCCGCCCTGTCCAGCACTGCGGAGCGCCCCCGCCTGGGGGGCGCGTTACACTACCCGCTGAAGCGTTGGGGGCGACTGGCGCAGAACGTGGACAGACCACGGGGAAGCCCCCACACCCCACTCCTGATCGCGCGCCTGGGTCACCCTCTGAAGCCCGTTCTGGCCCCCCCGGCGCCGGGGCGGGGCCTGCAGCCCTGGAGAGCACTGTGACCCACACACCCCACCCCCCCAAACGCGCCCTTCTTTCCGTGAGCGACAAGACCGGCGTGGTGGAATTTGCCCGCCAGCTGGCCGAGCGCGGCTGGGAAATTCTCAGCACGGGCGGCACCTACCAGAGCATTGTCGAGGCGGGCATTGCCGCCCGGCAGGTCAGCGACGTGACCGGCTTTCCCGAGATGCTGGACGGCCGGGTCAAGACCCTGCACCCGGCCGTGCACGGCGGCATCCTGGCGCGCCGCGAGCCCGGACACCTGGACCAACTGGCACAGCACGGGATTGGCACCATTGATCTGGTGTGCGTGAACCTCTATCCCTTCCGGGAAACGGTGGCGCGCGGCGCGGCCTTCCCCGAGGTGATCGAGAACATTGACATCGGCGGGCCTGCCATGATCCGCTCGGCGGCCAAGAACCACGCGGGCGTGCTGGTGCTGGTGGACCCGGCCGATTACCCGGTGGCCCTGCAGGACGAGGTGAGCGCAGCCGAGCGCCAGCGGCTGGCGGCCAAGGCCTACCGCCACACCAGCGAGTATGACGCCGCCATTACCGCCTATCTGGAAGGCACGTCGGATGAGCTGCCCACCGCACTGCCCGAGACGCTGACCCTGAACCTGACCCGCGCCGCGCAGGTGCGCTACGGCGAAAACCCGCACCAGCCCGGCGCGATCTACCGCCTGGGCGCCGCGCAGGGCCCGGTGCTGGACGCGCGGCTGCTGAGCGGCAAGCCCATGAGCTTTAACAACTACGCCGACGCCGACGCCGCCTGGGCCCTGTGCCAGGAATTGAGCGAGCAGGAAGCGGCGGTGCCCGGCCACGAAGTGGCCTGCGTGGCGGTCAAGCACGCCAACCCCTGCGGCGTGGCCCTGGCACAGAGCGCCCGCACCGCCTGGGAACGCGCCCGGGACGCCGATACCCTCAGCGTGTTCGGCGGCGTGGTGGCCCTCAGCCGCCCGGTGGACCTGGAAGCCGCGCAGGCCATGCGCGGCACCTTCCTGGAGGTGCTGATCGCCCCCGAGGTCAGCCCGGAGGCCGCCGCGTGGTTCGCCGAGAAGAAGCCGGACCTGCGTGTGCTGGTGGCGGGCCCCACGGCCGGGGTCAGCCGACTGGACGTGCGGCCCCTGACCGGCGGCTTTGCCGTGCAGGAACGCGACACCCGCCCCTGGGACGACCTGTGCACCGAGGTGGTCACCAACCGCGAACCCACCGAGCAGGAATGGCTGGATCTGCGCTTTGCCTGGGCCACGGTCAAGCACGCGCGCAGCAACGCGGTGGTGCTGGCCCGGGACGGGGTCACGGTGGGCCTGGGGGCCGGGGCGGTCAGCCGCATCTGGGCCGCCGAGCGCGCGGTGGCCAACGCGGGCGACCGCGCCCAGGGCTCGGTCCTGGCCTCGGAGGCGTTCTTCCCCTTTGACGATGTGGTGCGGCTGGCTGCCGGGGCGGGCGTGCGCGCCATTCTGCAACCCGGTGGCGCCAAGCGTGACCCCGAAGTGATTGCCGCCTGTAACGAACTGGGCGTGAGCATGGTGTTCACGGGTTCACGCCACTTCCGGCACTAAGTCAGGCGGGAAAGGGACGCGGCGGGGGCCAAAACCCCGCCGCGTCCCGCTCTCTGCCCCACACGCAGCTGACGCCTCTGTGTGGTGATCGGCCGCGTGCCCGCTGAGCCAGGAAGCGAAAATCGCCAGCCCTGTCTCCACCCTCCTCTCAGCTTCTTCTGAAGAAATAGTTGCAGAATGCAATCATGTCCGTTTCCCCTCCCCCTTCCCCGGACCTGCAGGCCCAGCCGCTGCGGTTTCTGGCGGCGTACTGGGGCGTGTGGCAGGTCATGAGTACGCGGCTGCACGCGGCGCTGGAGCGCCAGCACAGCCTGGACCTGCGGACCTTCATTGCGCTCAGTTACGTGCAGGCGGGGCCCATCACCCCGGCCGAACTGGCCCGGCAGCTGAAGGTGCCCCGCTACGAGGTGGCCCGCATCCTGCGCCGCCTGGACGACCTGCACGCTATTGCCCGCCGCCGCGACCCGGGGGACGCCCGCTCGCACGCCCTGCACATTGAGCCGCTGGGGCAGGCCATCTGGGCCAGCGCCATGCAGACCGTGCAGGCCGTGACCGCCCCCGCCCTGACCACGCTGAACACCGACCTTGACCCGGTGACGGCCGCGCTCGAACGCCTCGCCGCCCTTTCCCCGGAGGACCGATCATGACCACCCCCGCCCAGTGCCCCTTTGGCCACGGCAGCCTGACCCGCCTGCCTGCAGCCTCGCCCCGCGCCGGCGCCCCCCTGCGCCTGGAGGGCGAGGCGTACCACATTCACGATTTCCAGACCGCGCGCGAGGTGCTGCGCAGCGACGATGTGGTGCAGGCCGGCTTCGGGGCCGACCAGTTGCAGGGCGCCAGCGTGCTGCGCAACAAACCCGTGCTGTACACCGAGGGCGACACCCACCACGAGATGCGCCGCGACACCGCGCGGTACTTCACCCCCGCCGCCGTGGCGACCTACCACCCCATGATTGCCGCCCTGGCCGACGACCTGCTGGGCCAGCTGGCCCGGACCGGCGAGGCGAACGTGGACGACCTGAGCCTGACGATGGCTGTGCGCGTGGCCGCGCAGGTGGTGGGCCTCACCGACAGCGCCCTGCCAGGGCTGCACCGCCGCGTGACCACCTTTGTGGAAGGGGACCGGCCCCGGGGCGAAGGGGCCTCGCGGCTGCAGCAGGTGCTGGACCAGCGCCACCTGCTGGCCTTTTACCTGCTGGACGTGAAACCCGCCATTGCCCGGCGCCGACGCGAGCGGCGTGACGACCTGATCAGCCATCTGCTGGACCAGAACTACAGCGACCTGGAAATCCTGACCGAGTGCCTCACCTACGGCACGGCGGGCATGGTGACCACCCGCGAGTTCATCACGGTGGCCGCGTGGCACCTGCTGCGCGAGCCCGAACTGCGCTGGCACTATGTCCACGGCACCGAGCGCGAGCGCCACGCCGTGCTGCACGAAATTCTGCGGGTCGAGCCGGTGGTGTCCACCCTTTACCGCCGCACCGTGCGCGACCTGACGGTGGGGGGCGAGGTGATTCCGGCGGGCCGCCTGCTGGCCCTGAACATCCGCGACACCAACGAGGACCCGGCCGTGGCGGGCGCGGACCCGGCGACCCTGTGCCCGGGGCGCCCGCTGCCGCGCGGCGTGCAGCCCCCGGTGCTGGCCTTTGGGGACGGCCACCACCGCTGCCCGGGGGCCTTTCTGGCCATCCGCGAAAGCGACGTGTTCCTGCGCCGCCTGCTGATGTGGCGCGACCTGCGCCTCGTCTCGCCGCCCAGAGTCACGTTCAATGAGGTGGTGCAGGGCTACGAACTGCGCGGCATGCGCGTGGCCCTGGGCCGCTGACCGGGGCAGCCGAAGAGCGCGACCAGGACAGCCACCTGTCTGGATGGCACTCAGAGCAGAGCCCAGAGCCACCCCGGGGGTTCCCCTCAATAGCTCCGAGGCGAACAAAGTGGGCGTCGGGGAAGGACAGCGGCGCCCACGAAATTGAGGGGCCGCTTTTTGGCCCCAGGCCGGAACTGGCAGCCGCTGTCATGGGCTCTGCCCTAACCACACTGAATCTGGAATCCACGGTCAGGCCGAACCGGATACCGTAACGCTGTGCCTTTCCAGCCTCTGCCACAGGACCAGCCCAGCGCCATCCTGAGCTGCCCGGACTGCCATGCGTCCTGGCTGATCTACGAGCAGCAGGTGGGGTTGCCCATCACCTGCCCGGGCTGTGGTTCCACGGCCCGGCCCACCCACCTGGGGCACACCAAGGCCGGCAGTGGCCGTCAGGTGTCCTTTCCCAGTTTCCGGCGCCTCTTGGAACAGCCGGACACGGCACACAGAGTCATTCCCATAGTGGAACGCTGGCTGAATCTGCGTTATGAAGGCGCGCTGCGCTTCGTGGACCCGGCCGGGCAGCCAGTCCTGCTGACCGAGGTGCATTTCCAGCTTCAGGGGCAGGCGGAGTGGCAGGGAGCGATCTACAACCTGTTCATGTCCAGCGTGCGCTGAGCGGCAACCACGCGGGCCGCCGGGCGATGAAGCGTCACCCGGCGGCCCAATGTGCGGCCTGCCCTGCTACGCGCTCTTTTTGCGGCCCTTGCCCCGGTGGCCCACGCGGTTGCCGGCGTGGGCGGTGCGGGCGCGCACGATCTGCTCGTCGTAACGCAGCATCAGCGCCAGCCGGGCGCGGCTGATGATGTGGTGCGGGTGCTTGGGCACAAAGGCCGTCACGATATCCACATGGCCGTCCCCGTGCGGCTCGGCCACCACATGCAGCGGCAGGGCCACCCCGCAGGCCTCGAAATAGCCGCACACCAGCCAGCGGCGTTCCTCGGTGTACACGGCGCGCACCCGGCCCGTCAGCAACACGTTCAGCACGTCGTGTTCCAGAAAGCCCTCGGCGCGGGCGTGGCTGATCGCGTGGGGGCACAGGTGATAGCGGCCGTCGTACACGGCGTCGCGTAAGCGGGCGTGGGCGCGCGCGAGGCTGAAATCGTCGGTGCTCACGCCCGCCAGTTCGGCCTGCCGCTGCGGCTTCAGGGGCGCCTGCGGGCTGGCCGCCCGGGGTGGGGGCGAAGGCGGCGTGCGCCGCGCAGCCTTTTCGGCGCGAGACAGCTGGGCGCGCAGTTGCAGCAGGTCCGTACTGGCCTGCACTTCACCCAGTTTGATGGCCTGTGGCGGCCCGCCGGTCTTGGGCGCGCCTGGGCTTCTGCTACGGTGTCTGGTCACGGCGAAGCACCTCCGGGAAAAGCGCGCCTGAACAGGGGGCTCAAAAAGAAAAGGCCCCTCAAACACGCGGTTCGTGTCTGTGGGGAAGGGGGCGTCGTACCCTGTTCAGGGCATGGGCGCAGCATAGCACGCACGCCGGGCCCCGCAGCGTGAGGCCCGGCGCAGACAGGCGCGGCGGCGGGTGGCTACCCTGATTGTGTCTGGTTCGACAGTGTGCTTGGTTCTGCCCCTCCTCTTTCTGCCTTTTTTCTTCGGAGGTTCCTGCCATGATCCGCCCCATGCTGGCCACAGATGTGCCCGATGTCCTCGCGCTGCTCAACTGGATGGACGACGCCCCCGAGCGCGAGGTCTTCTCGCCCGAAGCGCGCAGCGAAGGCGAACTGAAGGTGGAATGCGAGGACTGCACCTGCTTGGTGGACGCGGACGAGGAGGGCGTGCTGGCCTACTGCGCCCTGTCGCCCTTCCGGGACGGGCTGGTGATGGAAGGACCGATCAGCGACGGCGGGCAGGTGGGGCCGCTGCTGCGCCACGCCCTGGAGCGGGCCGATGGCCTGCCGGTGTACGCCTTTGCCGCGCGCGACAACCTCCCGGTGCGGGAAGCCCTGGAGGCCGCCGGCTTTGCCCCCATGCACACCACCGACTTCTACAGCGCCCCGCTGTCGCGCCTGACCCCGCACGCCTGCGCGCCGGCCGGGCACCGGATTGTGCACCACCTGCCGCTGGCCACCTACCGCGAGCTGTTCCGCGCCAGCGAGGACACCTGGGCCGAGCGCCTGAACTGGACCCCGGAGCAGGTGGACGAACATTTCGCGCGCCCCGATGTGCGGCTGGTCGCCCTGCTGCGCGGCGAGCAACCTGTGGGCTTTGCCGAGCTGGAATTCAACGCCGAGGACGCCCGCGCCGACGTGACCTACGTGGCCGTGCACCCCGCCGAGCGCGGCCAGGGCTACGGCCTGACCCTGCTGGCCCTGGCCGCCGCCGAGGCCGACACCCGCCCGGAACTGCGCACCCTGCGCGTGCGGGCCCACGACCACATGAAGCCCGCCCGCGCCCTGTACGCCCGCGCGGGCCTGACCCACTGCCGCAGCGTGGTGACCTACATGAAAGAGGGCGACGAGGACGTGTAAAGGGCTTTGGGCGGGGAGCGGGGAAGCGCGTTGCGTGTTCCCCCACCCAAACCCGGGCTTGCCCACAGATGCGCGCCCGGCCGGGCCGTAAGCTGCCTCCGTGGCCAAGAAGGATCGGCGTTCCCCACAACCCGCGTTCGTGACCCTGCGCGACATGCCGGGCACCCGCGTGATGTTCTGGGTGGTGGACAGCTGCCCCTACTGCGGCGAGCGCCACCTGCATGTGGCCGGCAACCTCCGCACCGCCGACCCCGGCGAGACGCTGGGCGAGGTTCCGGCCCCCTGCCAGCCCGAGCGGCCCTATGTGCTGTCCCTGCCCCCCCGCCCCAAGCGCAAGAACGGCAAGGAAGAGCGCCGCCGGGAGCGGCGGGAGAACAAACGCGACGACTGGGACGAGGACAGCTGGTAAGGGTAAGGGCCCCGGCCTGAACGGACCGCAGAAGGTAGAGGGACCCCAGGTCAATACCATCAAAACCTCTGAGCAAGGAGGCGAAACGTTTTCAAGCCTGATGAGGTGAGAGGGCGGAAACGTCGTCTGGAACGCTTGGCCTGTGCCCTCCTCTCAGCCTGCGCGGGGCAGCTCTGCGAGTCTCCCGTAAGGGGGGACGGGCTGAAACAGCGTGTTTGGCGAGCGACGCTGCGCAGATTTTTAGAGCGGTTGACCAGAGACCCCTCTCCCCTCGCTGCGGCGCCGCTCTTCGAGTCCCACGAGGGGAGCGGGTCGAGACCCAACATCATCTTTAGGTCATCTGCTCTAGAACTCTCCAAAGGCTTGCCGAGGCGAGCGGCATTGAGGGGCCACTGTTCGCCCCTGGGATTGAACAGGCCGCCGCTGGGTGACGGCGCACTCTGGACCCTTCCACCCTCCACCTTTCGGTCTGCTGCTTTCTGGGGGCGGCGCCCAGACGGCGGGCAGTCAGACTGTGCCGCGTGATGACCCTTCATCTTCCCCTGACGGCCCTTCTTCTTCTCGCTGGTGCAGCCGGCGCCGCCACGCCCGCCCGCATCCCCGAGGCCGCCGCCGCGTACGTGCAGGCGCAGGCCCAGGCCACCGGCTTTATGGGCACGGTGCTGATCACCCAGCGGGGGCGCACCCTGTACGCGGGCACGGCTGGGCAGGCCAACCTGGAACTGGGAGCGCGCGTTACCCCGGACACGCTGTTCCGTATCGCCTCGATCAGCAAGAGCTTCACCGCCGCCGCCATCCTGAAGCTGCAGGACCAGGGCAAACTGAATGTGGGGGACCGCCTTTCGCGGTTTCTGCCAGCCTACCCGCACGCCCAGGAGATCACCCTGCACCAGCTCCTGACCCACACCGCCGGGGTGGCCGACTACACCGACCGCGACGCGTTTGCCACCTTCAAGGCCCTGCCCCACACCCTCGATGCCCTGATCGCGCGCTTTGCGGGGCAGCCGCTGAACTTTGCGCCGGGCACCAAATTTCAGTACAGCAACGCCGGGTACGTGCTGCTGAGCCGGGTGGTGGAGGTGGCCTCGGGTCAGCCGTACGCCGATTTTCTGCGCCAGCAGGTGCTGGCCCCGGCGGGCCTGAAGCTCACCGACTACGACGCCCCGCAGCCCCTGCGCGCGGGCCGCGCGTCCGGCTACGACTTTGACGGCACCACCTACACCAACGCCGACCATGTGGACGCCAGCGTGGCCTCGGGGGCGGGCGCGCTGATCAGCACCGCGCGCGAATTGGATGCCTGGATTCACGCCCTGCAGGGAGGCCGGGTGCTCTCCAAGGCCGCCACCGCCCAGATGTTCACCCCGGCGGTCCCGGTGGCCCCGGGTCAGGACTCGCGGTATGGCTACGGCTGGCTCATCACGCCGGCCAGCGGGGCAGAGCCGGCGCGCACCGAACACAACGGCAACATTGACGGCTACATGGCCCTTCTTCGCACCTACCCGGCCGAGGACCTGACCATTACGGTGCTGTCCAACGTTTCCACAGCCCCAGTGGGCCTCATGGCCGACGATCTGGCGGCCCTGGTGCATGGTCAGCCCTACACGCTGCCGGTCAAGCCCAGGGTGGTCTCGGTGCCGGCCGCCGTGCTGGACCGCTACGTGGGCACCTACGCCTTTGCGGACGGCCAGCAGTTTGAGGTGCGGCGTCAGGGGGCGGGCCTGCGGGTGACCGTCAGCGACCAGATCTTTCCACTGATCGCGGTGGCCCCCGACCGGTTCCTGCTGCAAGCCGTGGGCGCCGAACTGGTGTTCGGCCCCGTCACCGGGGGGCAGGCCGAGCAGGTGATGTTCCAGCAGAGCGGCCAGAGCGAACCCGCCCGCCGCGTGCGCCGGTAGGGCCTGGAAGCCGAGTGGCCGGGGCCAACGAAGCCTCGGCCAGGGCAGAGGCAAAACCCCGTCAGACAGATGGGCGCCCCCGGCGGCCGACCTGCACGGCCAGGGGGAAACGGTGGATGATGGAACCGGCCTCTTCATCCTCCCGCGCCGCCGGTTCTGATCCGCCCCCATTCAGCTTTCTACGGACGGCTGTGGTCGTGGCCCCCCATGTCCATGCCCCCCGGCGCGGGCAGCGGCTGGGCGCCCCGTTCTCTCAGCAGCGTGGTCATCAGGCGGATCTCGGCGGCCTGGGCATTTTGAATCTGGGCAGCCAGGGCCCGCACTTCCGGGCGCACCCGCGCCTCCAGCACCGGCGTGACCATTGCCAGCGCCCCCTGATGGTGCCGGGTCATCAGCTGCAGAAACTGCACCTCGCTCTGCCGGGGCGGCAGGGTGCTGATGCGCGCCACCTCGGCGGGGGTCGCCATGCCCATCATGCGGGCGTGCTCGGCGCTCATGCCCTCGCCGCCCCAGGGCCGGCCCCAGATGGTCAGCCAGCCGCGCATCTGCCCAATCTGCTCCTGCTGCGAAAGCAGCATGTCCAGGGCAATGGTGCGCAGCTGCGGGTCGCGGCTGCGCTCGCGGATACGAATGGCCATGTCCACCGCCTGGGTGTGGTGCTGGGTCATCTCGCGCACGAAGCGGACCTCCGGGCTTTGCTCGCCCGGGGGCAGGAGGCGCGGGGCCAGCAGCAGGGCGGCGGCCAGCACCCCAGCCAGGAGCAGCAGCACAGGCAGCAGAATTCGGCGCGGCATCAGGGGCGAGTATAGGCGCCGCCCCCCGGTAGACTTGCCCCAGATGCGGGCGCAGTGGCGGGGCAGTGTGGGCGGCGGCGTGCTGGGGGCGGCGCTGGGGATTCTGGCGGCCTTTTTTGGCGATGTGCGCGCGCCGGTGGGCCTGCTAATCGGGCTGGTGCTGGTGGGCGCCCTGGTCGGGGAGTGGCCGCCCGCGTGGCGCGCGCTGCGGCTGGGCGCGGGCGCGCTGGCCCTGGGCCTGTGGCTGTGCCTGCTGACCCCGGTGCTGCGCGCGCCGCTGGCTGCCCTGACCCTGGCCCAGGGGCCCCAGCCCGCCGACGCCATTGTGGTGCTGGGGGGCGGGGTGCAGTGCGGCACCCGCACCCTGGAGCCCAGCAGCCTCAGCCGCCTGGTGCGGGGGCTGGAACTGTGGCGGGCGGGCTACGCGCCCGTGGTCACCGTGTCCGAACAGTCCGGGCTGATCGGGGCCCGGGGCTGTCCGAAAATCAGCACGCTGGCCCAGGCGCACCTCCGCGCGCTGGTGCCTTCGCCGGGTCCGCAGGTGCTCACCCTGACCAACGTGACCACCACCCGCGACGAGGCGGCCCGCGTGCGCGACCTTGCCCAGGCGCGCGGCTGGACCCGGGTGCTGCTCGTGACCAGCCCCAGCCACTCGCGCCGCGCCGCCGCGCTGTTCCGGGCCCAGGGCGTGAACGTGCTCAGCGTGCCCGCCCCCGAGGTGCGCTTTGACGAAACGCTGCCCTTGCCGGCTGACCGCCTGTGGGCCGCACGCATCCTGGCCTACGAGAGCCTGTCGCGCGTAAAGGCGGCCCTGGGCGGCACGCCGGAGCGGTAATCAGAGCTGGCCCGGGTCAAGCGTCCACTGCACAACTTCAAACTCGCGCCATGAGTGATCACTCCCGAAGAAGCTGATCTGCCGTCCGTCCTGAAACTGCAGTGAGAGGCTGGGTGTGGTCTGCCTGACGCCATACAACCAGCCCGCCAGTGTTTGCCCCCGGAGCCCCGTTTCATTTCCCAGATCGCGCAGGGGCGCAAACAGACCCTCTTCAGGCACTTCCCAGGCCAGGGGCGCTGTGTCCGATGACGGCCAGGCCAGCATGGGGCCATGCGCCACCACTGGCCTTCCAGGCGCAGCCACACGATATGGGGCGAACAGACCAAATCTGTAGAGCGGAACTCTTCGGCCATCAACGCCTGAACCACCGCACCGTTGAGCGGCGGCGGCTCTCCGACCAAATCGAAGGTGTGCCGCATGGCCCTCCCCTCCTGCCCTTCCCCACCCCACAAATCCCCGCCCTCCTTTCCCCTACACTCGCTGCTTGATGAGTGAGCGGATGATCACGGTGGTGGGCGCAGGCCTGGCGGGCTCGGAGGCGGCGCTGGCCGCCGCGCGGCTGGGCGTGCGGGTGCGCCTGTATGAAATGCGCCCGGTCAAGATGACCCCCGCGCACCGCAGCGGCAACTTCGCCGAACTGGTGTGCAGCAACTCGCTGGGCGGCGAGGGCGAACTGCAGAGCAAGGGCCTGCTGCAGGCCGAACTGCGCTCCGTGGGCGGCGAGATTGTGGGGGCCGCCGACGCCTCCAAGTTGCCCGCCGGCAACGCGCTGGCCGTGGAGCGCGATGAATTCAGCGCCCGCGTGACCCAGGCGGTGCGCGAACACCCGCTGATTGAGGTGCGGGGCGAGGAAGTCACCGCTGTGCCCCAGGGCATCGCCGTGATCGCCTCCGGGCCCCTGACCTCGGACGCGCTGGCCGCCGACCTTGCCCAGCTGACGGGTAGCGAGCGCCTGAGCTTTTATGACGCCGCCGCCCCGGTGATCGCCTTCGAGAGCATCAACATGGACGTGGCGTGGCGCGCGGGCCGCTACGACCAGAGTGCCGATTACATCAACTGCCCTTTTACCAAAGAGGAGTACCTGGCGTTTTTTGGGGCGCTGGAGCAGGCCCGCGCCCACACGCCGCACGACTGGGAGAAGCTGGAATTTTTCGAGGGCTGCATGCCCATTGAAGAAATTGCGCGCCGGGGCGTGGACACGCCGCGCTTTGGCCCCATGAGCCCCAAGGGCCTGGACAACCCCCGCACCGGGCGCTGGCCCTACGCCGTGGCCCAGCTGCGCCAGGAAGACCGCGAGGGCCGCATGTGGTCCCTGGTGGGCTTTCAGACGGGCCTGAAGTGGGGCGACCAGAAAGCGGTGGTGCAACTGATTCCAGGGCTGGAAAACGCCGAGATTGTGCGCTACGGCGTGATGCACCGCAACACCTACCTGAACGCGCCGGCGGTGCTGGACTCCACCCTGCAGCTGCGCGCCGACGCGCAGAAATTTGTGGCAGGCGTGCTGGCCGGCACCGAGGGCTACCTGGAAAGCGCCGCCACCGGCTGGCTGGCCGGCACCAATGCCGCCCGACTGGCCCTGGGCCTGCCGCCCCTGACCCCCCCGGCCGAATCCATGCTGGGCGGCCTGACCCGCTACCTCGCCAGCGCCAACCCCAAGGGCTTCCAGCCCATGAACGTGAACTGGGCCCTGGTCCCCGAACTGCCCGCCGAGGTGAACCCCAAGACTGGCAAACCCCGCAAGCTGGGCAAACGCGAAAAGCGCCCGGTGATGTTCCACCGTGGCCTGAATGCGTTTATGACCTGGGCACAGGCCGAAGCCGGCCTGAGTGTGACCGCGCCTGCCATCCTGACCGAGACACCCGCAGAACCCGAAGTCGCCAGCGTCTGAGCGAGAGACCCCCTCACCCCTTGCTGCGCAAGGCCCTCTCCCGTTGGGAGAGGGTCAAAACATCGCCCTATCTTTTGTCTTTTGAAAAGTAGAACCTTCTGGGGCACACCAAGCCTTCCTGCCCTCATACCGCCCAGGTCCAGACGAAGCCGTCGTGCCCGAAGGGCGCGGGCGTACGACGATGGGCGGAGCAGGGCGACGGCGTACACAGCGGGGCGAAGGAAGGCCGCTCCACACCGCCAGTCAACGTTTGCCGAGCGCAGCGGAAAAACTCCCCCTGCCCCTCTGGGGTAGGGGGCTGGGGGGTGGGGCAAGCCAGCAAAGAAGACCTGCCCCCACCCCCCTACCGCAACCGCTGCACCTGCACCGTATACCGCCCCCCCACATCCTCCCGCCAAGCCACCGTCACCCGCCCCTGCCGGTCCACCGCCACCGCCGGCGACCGCGCGTCCCGCTTCAGGCTCCGGTTCAGCACCGGCCACGCCGCCCACGCCCGCCCATCCCAGCGCGCCGCGTGAATCTGCCCCAGCCCGTCGCTGAGGCGCTCTTCCACCCAGGCCAGCACCGCGTGCCCCGCCGGATCGGTGGCCAGCGCCGGCGCCGAAGCGTACAGGCGACTGAGCGCCCCGCCCATCGGTACCCAGCGCGCGCCGTCCCAGCGCGTGGCCAGCAGGGTGTCCTGGCCCTGCACCTGCTGCAGCCACGCCACCGTGGGCCGGTCCTGGCCGTCCAGCACCATGCGGGTAGAGGCCACGTAGGCGGGCTGGGCGTTCAGGGCGCCGCCCAGGGGCTGCCAGCGTGCCCCAGTCCAGCGCGCAGCCAGCACGCGGCTTTCGGTGACCTCGCCCTGCAGCCACGCCACCACCGGCTGCCCGCTGCGGGTCAGGGCCAGGGCCGGGGTCCGGGAAAACGTGCGGATGTCGTTAAACGCCGGCCCCCGCACCCAGCTTTTCTGGGCCGGGTCCCAGCGCCGCACCGTCAGCTGGCTGCCGTCGGGCTTGCGCAGGTACTCGCCCCAGGCCAGCACAATTTCGCCCTGCCACGCCGCCACGGCGCGGGTGCGCGCCGCGTAAGGCAGGTCGTCGCCCAGGTAGCGCCCGGCCCAGTCGGTCCAGCCCTGGCCTTCACGCCACGCCCGCAGTTCCACCACGTCGTTGTCGCCGTAGTTCTCGTTCCACACGGCGGCCGGGCGCCCCTGCTCATCCAGCACGAGGTTCAGGTTGGAAGCCGGGCGGGGCTGGCGGTAATTCAGCACGTCGCCCAGGGGCTGCCACGCGCCGCCCTGGCTGCGCCACACCCGCACCACGCGCCCGGTAAAGGTGCCGCGCCCAGAAGAAAAACGGCCGCTGTCCACCACCGCGCCCAGGTGCAGGGTGCCGTCGGGGGCGGCGGCCAGCGCCACCTCACGCACCGGGGCCATGAGGGGCGGCGGGGTCAGGGCCGGGCCCACGCGCAGGGGGTCGGCACCCCCGGCCAGGGCGGCGGTGGGCAGGGGCAGGGCCAGGGTCAGCAGGGCGGCGCGGCGCAGCATCGAAACCTCCGGTGAGTGGGGGGGCGGCTGAGGGGGTGTCTTTGCCGATTCTTGCCCATGTGGGCGCGCTTCTCAAGCGCCGCGCCCCGCCCCTGCTCTATGGTGGGGGCGTGAACGACGGGGTGCTGGTATACGGACTGGGGCGCAGTGGCCGGGGGGCGGCGCGCTTTCTGGCCCGCGAGGGCAAAAAGGCCGAGTGGATCGACGCGCGCCCAGCGGCCGAGGATCTGGCGCTGATGGCGGAACTGGGCTGGGCACCGGGGGACGCGTCGCGCCCCTACCGCACGGTGGTGGCCGCGCCCGGCGTGCCCATTGACCACCCGGACCTGACCCGGCTGCGCGCGGCCGGCGCCGAGGTGATTGGCGAGGTGGTGCTGGCCGCCCGCGCCCGCCCAGCGCTGCCGATGGTGGGCATTACCGGCACCGCTGGCAAGGGCAGCACCACGGTGCTGGTGGCCCAGTTGCTGCGCGCCTCGGGGCTGCGGGCGCTGGAGGGCGGCAACATTGACCCCCCGCTGCTGGACGTGGTGGACCGCGCCGAGGTGGCGGTGGTGGAACTCTCCAGCTTTCAGCTGGAACGCGTGCCGGGCCTGCGCCTGCCGGTGGCGGTGATCACCAACCTGGGCGTGGACCACCTGGACCGCCACGGCACCCTGGAGGCCTACCACGGCGCCAAGCGCAACATCACGGCCGGGCAGGAAGCCGGCGACGTGCTGGTGCTGCCTGCCGGGCTGGCCGTGCCCACCCGGGCCCAGGTGCGCGCCTTTGACCCTGCGCGGCTGGTGCTGGCGGACGGCCAGCCCGTGCTGGACCCGGGCGACCTGCCTGCCGGGGTTCACCCCGCCAACGCCGCCGCCGCCCTGCTGGCGGCCGAGGCGCTGCTGACCCACCTGGGGCGCCCCGCCGATCCAGCGGTCCTGGGGGACGCCCTGCGCCATGCCCAGCCGGTGGCGGGCCGCTTTGAAACGGTGGCGCAGGCGGGAGACGTGACCTTTATCGAAGATTCCATTGCCACCCGCACCCTGGCGGTGCAAGCGGCCCTGCAGCGCGCCCGGCCCCCGGTGGCGTGGCTGGTGGGCGGCCGGGACAAGGGCGCCGAACTGGCCCCCCTGCGCGAGGCGGCCCAGGGCCGGGTGGCCCAGGTGATCGCCTTTGGCGAGGACGGCGAGACGATGGCGCGCGCCCTAGGGCTGCCCTACCGCGTGGTGGGCGGCGAGGACGGCGAGGCCACCATGCGCGCGGCCGTGCAGGCGGGCCTGGACGCCCTGCCAGGGGGCGGCACGGTGCTGCTGGCCCCGGTGGGCACCAGTTTTGACCAGTTCCGCGACTACAAGGCCCGGGGCGAGAGTTTTCGCCGGGCTGCCCAGGCGCTGGCCCAGGCCCGGACGGAGGCCCAGCTGTGAGCGTGCAGCTGCTGATTGCCCAGGTGCTGCTGATCAGCATGGGCCTGCTGGGCGTGGCGGCGGTGGACCCCGCCAAGATCTTCGACCACGGCCCCAAGGCGCTGCTGGCGCTGGGGCTCACGCTGCTGGCCGCGCGCCTGCGGCCCCGGGCCTTTTTGCAACTGGGCCCCTGGGTGTGGGGCGTGACCCTGGTGATGCTGGTGCTGGTGCACTTTATCGGGGTGGGCACCGCCGAGAGTTCCGGCACCCGGCGCTGGCTGGATTTCGGCGTGATCCGCTTTCAGCCTTCCGAGATGGCCAAGCTGGGGCTCGTGATGATGCTGGCATCCTTTTTCGCGCGCCGAGGCGTGCAGAACAAGCTGATCAGCGCCACGGGCATGATCGTGCTGACCACGGGGCTGGTGTTCTGGGAGCCAGACCTGGGCAGCAGCGTGCTGATGTTCTCGCTGGGCATCATCCTGATGTACGCGGCGGGGGTCAGGATCAGCAACATCAGCGGCTTCATGCTGGCGCTGGGGCTGCTGGCCATTCCGGTGGCGGGCATCTACGTGGAGCGCAACCCCTACATCATGGAGCGGCTGACCGGGCACCAGAACCGGGGCGAGGACCCCACCCAGGGCCTGGACCAGATTGGGCTGGCCCACCGCGACCTGCGCATGGGCGGCATCATCGGGCAGGGCCCGGACGGCCCCCGTTACGAGTACTTCGGCGAGCACACCGACATGATCGTGGCCTCGGTGGGCTTCAGTTCGGGGCTGCTGGGCGTGACCATCCTGCTCTTTGCCTACTGGCTGATCGTGGCCACCGCCCTGGACGTGGCGCACCTCGCCAGCCGGGTGCGGCCCATGACCCCAGAAATCCACGGCGCCAGTGTGCTGGCCATTGGCGCCATGTTCATGATCGTGGGGCAGGCCTTCGTGAACCTGTGCGTGGCCGCTGGCATCTTTCCCGTGACCGGGGTGCCGCTGCCACTGGTGAGTTACGGCTTTTCCAGCCTGCTGACCATGAGCCTCGCGCTGGGGGTCATTCACTCCGCCATGCGCGAGGTGCGCCGCGCCCTGCCCGAACCCAGCGAAACCGACCCCCCGGTGGCCCTGAGTGCCGACTGACCCGGGCGCGCCCGGCGCGGCTGCCACGGTGCCGGGGCGCTTCAGCCTGCCGCCCATTCCGGCCCTGCTGCTGGCCATGCTGAGCATTCAGGGCGGCGCCGCCTTTGCCAAGACGCTGTTTCCCACCCTGGGCGCGGCCGGCACCACCACCCTGCGCGTGACCCTGGCGGCGGCCCTGCTGCTGGCCGTGTTCCGCCCCAACCTGCGCCGACTGACCCGCGCCGACTGGGCCGCCATTGCCCCCTACGGCGCCGCCCTGGGCCTGATGAACCTCGCCTTTTACGAGTCGCTGCGCTTTTTGCCGCTGGGGCTGGCGGTCACGCTGGAATTCCTGGGGCCGCTGCTGCTGGCCCTGGCCCTGTCGCGCCGCGCCGCCGATGTAGGCTGGGTGGCCCTGGCGGGCGTGGGCATTGCCCTGATTGCCCCCATTGGCGGCCAGGGCGCGCATCAGGTGTCCCCCATTGGCATCGTGCTGGCGCTGACGGCTGGGGCGCTGTGGGCCGCCTACATCCTGGCCGGCGGGGCGGTGGGGCGCCGGGTGCCGGGCAGCACTGGGGTGGTGGCGGGCATGGTGGTGGCCGCCCTGGTCACCCTGCCCTTCGGCGCGGTGCAGGCGGGGCCGGCCCTGCTGTCGCCCGCCGTGCTGCTCTCGGGCCTCGCGGTGGCGGCGCTGTCGAGCGCGCTGCCCTACACCCTGGAAATGCGCGCGCTGCGGGCGATTCCGGCGCAGGTGTTCGGCGTGATGATGAGCCTGGAGCCGGCACTGGCGGCGCTGAGTGGGCTGCTGTTTTTGCATGAGCGGTTGACGGGGGTGCAGTGGGTGGCGATGGGGTGTGTGGTTGTGGCGAGTGCGGGGATTCAGTTGAGGGGGAAGGCGGGGGGGGAGTAGGGCGATTTTGTTTGCTTGTTTGCCCCAGCCCCCCTACCCCGGAGGGGCAGGGGGGAGCAACGTTCGCACTGGGCAACGTTGACTGACGATTTATGGCGGCCCTCCTTCGCCCCGCGATGTACGCCGTGGTCCGCCTCCGCCCATCGCCTCACGCCCGCGCGCTGCGCGCACGACGGCTTCCGTTGCTCGCCCCGTAGGGGTGAAGGGTGGGGACGCTGAGGGCACGAGGTTCTACTTTGAAAAGCAGCTTCGGCATTTGGCCGTTGTGTTTTTCAAAAGTAGAACCTTCTGGGCCGCACCAAGTTCCCTTGCCCCCTGACCGCCCAGGTCCAGACGAGGCCGTCGTGCCCGAAGGGCGCGGGCCATTGCGCGTTACCAGCGGATGGCGTCGAGGCCGGACACGTCACTTGGTCGCGCAACCCCAGCCGACGCCAGTAGAAACTCTTGCCCAGTGCGAACGTCGCTCCCCCCTGCCCCTCCGGGGTAGGGGGGCTGGGGGGGGTGGGGCAAACAAGCAAACAAAATCGCCCTCCTCCCCCCAAACACCCTCAACCAAAAGCGCCCCCACCACCCAGCAGGAGCGCCCCAACCCAGTGCGGCCTTACCAGCCCGCTTTGGTCGTCGTCGTATCCTCCCCACTCCCCGTCATCAGCAGCCCCAGCTGCGTCTCCGTGGCATTGGCCGCGTCCACCTCACCCACAATCTTGCCCTCAAACATCACCAGAATGCGGTCGGCAAGGTTCATCACCTCGCCCAAGTCGGCGCTGACCAGCAGCACGGCCAGCCCCTGGTCACGCGCCTCCACGATGCGGGCGTGAATGAACTCAATGGCGCCAATGTCCACGCCGCGCGTGGGCTGGCTGGCCACCAGAATCTTGGGGCCCTTGCGCATCTCGCGCGCCACGATGATCTTCTGCGCGTTGCCCCCGGAGTACCGCCCGGCGGGCAGCGAGGCGCTGCGCGGGCGCACGTCGTACTGCTCGCTCAGCTTCTTGGCGTTCTCCTCAATCACGTCGCGGCGCAGGAACCCAAAGCGGCCCGCAAAGGGCGGGCGGTCATGCTCGCCCAGAATGAAGTTCTCGGCGGTGGTCATCTCCAGCACCAGCCCGCGCTCGTTGCGGTCCTCGGGGACGTGGGACAGGCCCGAGGCCTCCACTTCACGCACGCCCCGGGCACTCTTGCCCAGGTAGCTGATCTGCCCCTCGTAGGGCTTCAGGCCAGTGATCGCCTCAATCAGTTCGCTCTGGCCGTTGCCTTCCACGCCAGCAATGCCCACGACCTCGCCCGCGCGCACCTGAAAGCTCACGCCGTCCACGGCGTTGTGGTGCTCGCCCTTCACGACCACGTTCTGCACGTCCAGCGCCACCGCGCCGGGCTGGGCGGCCTGCTTCTGCACCTTCAGCGATACGTCGCGGCCCACCATCATGCGGGCCAGCAGCTCGGTGGTGGCGCCCTGGGCCGGAATGGTGCCGATCATCTTGCCGTCGCGGATCACGCTGATGGTGTCGCTGATGTGCAGTACCTCGTGCAGCTTGTGGCTGATGAAAATCACCGCGTTGCCGCTGGCGGCGTACTGGTTTTTCAGAAAGGCGAACAGTTCGTCGGTTTCGCTGGGGGTCAGCACGGCGGTGGGCTCGTCCAGAATCAGGATGCGCGCGCCCCGGTACAGGGTTTTAAGGATCTCGACCTTCTGCTGCTGGCCCACGGGCAGCTCGCCCACGATGGCGTCGGGGTTCAGGTCAAAGCCAAACTGCTTGATCAGCTCGGCCACGCGCCGCCGGGCGGCCGGGTAGTCAATGGCGCCGCCGCTGGTGGGCTCAGCGCCCAGAATCACGTTTTCGGTCACCGAGAGCGTCTCGACCAGCATGAAGTGCTGAAACACCATGCCGATGCCGCGTTTGATGGCCTCGCTGGGGTTTTTCAGGTCCACGGGTTCACCGTCCACGACAATCTGGCCGCTGGTGGGGGGCTGAATGCCGTACACGATCTTCATCAGGGTGGACTTGCCGGCGCCGTTCTCGCCGCACAGGGCGTGCACGCTGCCCCACTGCACGGTCATGGAGATGTTGTCGTTGGCCAGCACCAGCGGAAAGCGCTTGGTGATGCCGCGCAGTTCCAGCGCGTTGGAGGAGTTGTGCTGAACGGCCCGGAGCACGTCAGGCTGGGAAAGGGTCATACCCCGCAGTTTACCGCGCCCTGCCCTGAACCGGCGCGTTTCAGGGCCTGGCGGCGCTGGGGGGGCCGGGTGGGCAGCCACTTAGCCCAGCCCCCTTACCCCGCCGCTGGAATCAGGCACAATGTAAGCTCATGGACAGTTTCTGGTTGATGGTCACGAACCTGGGTCGTGACGAGGTCTTTATCGTGGCGCTGGCCCTGTACACCTGGCTGGTGCGGCCGTCTGGGGGGCGGGACCTGGGCATCGCCTTTGCCCTGAGCTACCTGACCAACACCGCCCTGAAATACGGCCTGGACCTGCCGCGCCCCTTCTGGAGCGACCCCAGCGTGGCCTCGGAAGCCGCCAAGGCCACGGCCGGGGGACCGGGCCTGCCCAGCGGGCACGCGCAGATGAGCGCCACGCTGTACCTGGGCATGGCGGCGCAGATCGGGCGGCCCTGGTTCTGGTCCGTGGCCGCCGCGCTGGTGGCCCTGATCAGCCTCTCGCGCCTCGCCCTGCATGTGCACTACCCCAGCGACACGGTTGTGGGCCTGCTGCTGGGCGTCTGCTTTGCGGCCCTGGGGGCACGCGGCCACTTTCCAGACCACGCGCTGGGCCGCTGGCTGCCCCCGGCCCTGGTGCTGCTGGCCGCTGCGCTCATGCCGGCCGGAAGCCCCCGCGAGGTGGGCGCCGGGCTGGGGCTGCTGGCGGGCTTCTGGGCGGTGCGCCCCACCTTCACTCCCCCGCGCGATGTCGCGGGGCGCCTGATCGTGGCAGTGGTGGGCCTGATGCTGGTGTTCGCCGTGTATTTCGGCCTGGGCGCCCTGCCCGAGAGCATCAAAGATCTGCCGCTGGGGCGCGCGGTGCGCTACGCCCTGCTGGTCGCCACGGCCGCCTGGGTGGTGCCCACGCTGCTGCGCCGCTGGATGCCGGCGCAGGTGGCGGCCACGGCCCCGGCCGCGCAGCCCGTACACTAGGCCACATCCGCAGGTCACCGCACCCCTATTTCTGGAGGTTGGTTATGGGCACGTTCTCTCCGCCGGTCCGCCTTACTGTTGCTGGTCTGCCCGCGCTGCTGCTGGCCTCGGTGGTGTTCGCGCAGACGGCCCCGGCGTCTGCCCCCGCCCTGAACGCGGCAGCGCCCAGCGCGGCCCGGGGCGCCACCCTCGCCGCGTCGTGCGCCGGTTGTCACGGTCCTTCTGGCCGCGCGCCAGACCTGACCGGCCGCCCCGCCGCACAGACCCAGGCGGCGCTGGTGGCCTACCGCAGCGGCGCCCGGCGGCACCCCGTGATGCAGGGCGTGGCCGCGCGCCTGTCTGACCAGGACATCGTGGACTTGGCGGCGCACTACGCCCAGGCGGGGGCGCCGCCCACTGCGCCCGTGCCCACCCCGCCCCCGAGCACCCCGCCCGCCACGACCACGCCCGCCGCCGCAGCGACCCCGCTGGCGCGGGGCAAGGCGCTGTACCTGGAGGGTGCCCCGGCCCGCAACATCCTGGCCTGCGCGGTGTGCCACGGCGAGGACGGCCAGGGGGCCGAGGCCCTGGGCATTCCCAGCATCGCCGGGCTGGGCGAAGCGGCCACCCTGGCGGCCCTGAAGTCTTACCGCGCCATGCCCCCCGTGGGCATCGCCTACCCCGACGCCATGCGCATTGCCCTGAAGCCCATGACGGACGCGGATCTGGCGGCGGTGTCGGCGTATGTGGGCACGCTGAAATAAGGCCATGAGCTCTGGGCCATGAGCCATGGGGACAACCCCCAAAGCTCATGGCCCATGGCTCATAGCCCTCGGCCTCTTACCTCACCCGCACCGCTTTGGTGGCCGGCTGCTTGCGAATCCAGGCCACGAAGCGGGCCACGTCTTCGTGGGCGCGCAGGGCGTCCAGATCGGCGTAGTCGCGGGCCAGTTCGGCGTTGGTGAAGGTGCGGTGCAGGAACTTGTGGCAGGGCGGGCACAGCAGGGCGGTGGGCAGTTCGGTTGCCTTCAGGCCCTGGCGGCGGCCTTGCGAGCGGGGCAACAGGTGGTGTTCGGTCAGCTGCGGGACCTCGCGCCCGCACAGGGCGCAGCGCTGCGGCGCGCGGGGCGGCGGGGGCCAGGCGGAATCGGCGCGGTGGCGGGCCATCAGGGGCCAGGATAGGCAGGTAAGGCCTGGGCAACCGTGCGGGGCCTCGCAGAGCCGGGGTGGACGGCGGGGGCCAGAGGAGGCCAGAACAAAACAGTCCCGCCCGCAGATGCCTCCTGGCCTGCGGGCGGGACTGTTTCGGCGCGGCTTGGTCTTCAGTACGGCTGGGCGGGCTCGCTCTGCTGCTCGGCGTCCTGCACGGCCTGCGCCTGCTTGTCCTGGGGCCGCGCCTGGGCCAGCCCCTCGGCCACGCGGCGGCCGTAGTCGGCGTCGCACTGGGTGAAGAGCTGAATCATGCGCTGCTGAATGCGGGGGTCCACCGGCGCCAGGGTGTCCACGAGGTTGCGGATCAGCTCGTCGCGCTCCCAGGGCTCAAAGGCGCGGTAGCGCTCGCCCGCCTGCCCAAAATCGTTGGTGCGGTCAATGCTCTGGCGCACCAGCTGGCCTGAGACGTGGGGGGTGTGCGGCTGGCCGGCGGGCGGGGCCTCACGCAGGCCGCCCAGCACCGAGGGCTCGTAGTTCACGTGCGGGTTCTGGCCGGGCGCGGTGTCCACGCGGTAGGCCATCTGCCCGTCGCGCTGGTTGGTGGCCACATGCTTCCTGGGCGCGTTGATGGGCAGTTGCAGGTAGTTGGTGCCCACGCGGTAGCGCTGGGTGTCCGAATACGAGAACGTGCGCCCCTGCAGCATCTTGTCGTCGCTGAAATCCAGGCCGTCCACCAGCACGCCGGTGCCAAAGGCCACCTGTTCCACCTCGGCAAAGTAGTTTTCGGGGTTGCGGTCCAGGGTCATCTTGCCCACGGGCAGGAAGGGGAACTGGTCCTCGGGCCAGAGCTTGGTGTCGTCCAGGGGGTCAAAGTCCAGTTCGGGGTGCTCGCCGTCGCTCATGATCTGCACGCACAGTTCCCACTGGGGGAATTGCCCGGCGGCAATGTGGTCATACAGGTCCTGGGTGGCGTGGTTGAAGTTCTTGCCCTGCACCTGCTCGGCCTCGGCCTGGGTGAGGTTGCGAATGCCCTGCAGCGGCTCCCAGTGGTACTTGACCAACACGCCCTCGCCGGCCGCGTTCACCCACTTGTAGGTGTTCACCCCCGAGCCCTGCATCTGGCGGTAGTTCGCCGGAATGCCCCAGGGCGAGAACAGGAAGGTGATCATGTGCATTGCTTCGGGCGTCTGGCTGATGAAGTCGAAGATGCGCTGCCCGTCTTGCCGGTTGGTCACGGGATCGGGCTTGAAGGCGTGCACCAGATCAGGAAACTTCATGGCGTCGCGGATAAAGAACACCTTGAGGTTGTTGCCCACCAGGTCCCAGTTGCCGTCCTCGGTGTAGAACTTCACCGCAAAGCCCCGGGGGTCGCGCAGGGTTTCGGGCGAGTGCCCCCCGTGGATCACGCTGGAAAAGCGCACGAACACGGGGGTTTGCTTGCCGGCCTCCTGAAACAGCTTGGCGCGGGTGTACTTGCTGATGGGCTCGCCGCCCACCGTGCCGTAGGCCTCGAACACGCCGTGGGCGCCGGCCCCCCGGGCATGCACCACGCGCTCGGGCACCCGCTCACGGTCAAAGTGGCTGATCTTCTCCAGAAAGTGGTAGTTCTCCAGCGTCACCGGGCCGCGCGGGCCCACCGTGCGCAGGTGCTGGTTGTCGGTGACCGGGTGGCCCTGGCGCGTGGTGAGCGTCTGGGCCGTTTCGCCCTCGCTGTGGCGGGGGTCGGCGGGATGTCCGGCGCCCTGGGCCGCCGTGCCGGACGGGTCGGGCGTGGTTTCGGTCTGGCTGGGCGGGTTCTGGCGGGTCTGGTCGTCCATACGCCGGTTATACCCAAGTTTGCGGGGCAACCATTGGCGTGCAGTTCAGTGGGCAGAGACAGCGCGGCGCTTTGTGGGACGGCGTACAGCGGTGGGCGGCTGGGGGCCTAGAGTGGACTGTTTGGCAAGAGAAGGGGGTCTGGGTCTTGTGCGCTACCGGGCCAAGGGGCACCGCTGAAACCCCCTCTCCCCCTCCCCCATCACAGCGAGAGGCTGGGCGCCCCCACTTTTCCCGGGCGCCCAGCCTCCTTTTCTCTTACAGCCGCGTCAAATCAGGGTATTTCTGGATGGCCTCGTCTTCGCTGAGGAATTCGCCGGGGGCGTCGGGGCTCCAGATCACCTCGGCGCGGATCAGGTCGCCGGGGGTCACACTGCTGATGGCGCTCAGGGCGGCGCGGGCCTCCTGGGCGGTGGTCACGCCTGCCGGGGGCAGGGCGGCCAGGGCGTGGGCCGCCACGGCGATGGTCACGGCGAGGTACTGGTCGCCGGCCTCGTGCTGAAAGGTGTAGTCCTCGCGGTGCGCGTAGCCGCTGCGGGGGTCGTTGTTCTGGTAGTTGCTGGTGGTCTGCTCGGTAAAGGCGGCGCGGGCCTGCGTGGCCCAGGCGCCCACCTGACTGTCGGCGGTGGCCGCCGAACCCTGGGCACGCTGCACGTGGCCGTACACCCAGCGGTCAGGGTGGCGCAGCAGCACCAGCGCGGCCTCCTGCAGCATGCGGGTCAGGCCCTCGTTGGTGTCGGGGTCGCCGGTCTGGGCCACGCGGGCCAGGGCGCGCTTGACCTCGTCGCCCTCGGCCAGCAGCAGTTGCACGCTCAGGGCCTGCGCGGTGCCGCTCACCGCGCCCAGGCCACGCGCGCCGCCGCCTCCCAGCCCCCGGCGCATGGCGCCCACCACCATGAACACCACGCCGCCCAGAATCAGCAGGCCGATCAAGCCAAAGCCGCCGCCCCCGCCGTACCCAAAGCCGCCGCCGTAGCCGCCGCCACCAATGATGATGGGCCCGCTGTAGCCGCCGCCATACCCGCCGCCGTACCCACCGCTGTAGCCGCCCCCGTACCCCCCACCACGCGAGGGACTGCTGTAGCCGCCACCGCCGTACCCTCCGCCCGAACTGCCAGAGCTGCGGCCCCCAAACCCGCCGCCGGACTGCGCGTGGGCCAGCCCCAGCAGCGGGGGCAACAGCAGGATCAGCAGCAGAAAGCGGCGCAGCGTGGCAAGAAGGGCAGACGGTGCGGTCATACCGCAGTCTACCGGCCGCCCAGAAGGGTGCCTGCACCGTTTCTTATGGGGTTTTTGGCGGTTTTGTTCACAAAGGACCGCGCCGGTGCGCCCTGGGCTGCCCCCGGCAGAGGCGGCGTACACTGACCGGCGTGAGTGCCCGCGCCCCGATCACCCTGAGCCCCGACGCCTGGGACGCCTTTCTGGCCGGCCTGTACGAGCGTGGCGACCGCCTGGACCTGCGCCAGCCGGGCCAGACCTACGCCCCGGATGAGGTGGTGGACGCCTGGGTGCTCAGCGGCCACGCCGAAGCCCTGCGCAGCGCCGAGGTGGACGGCGACCTGTGGGGCACCCTGGAAGACATTGAGGAAGAAGCGGGATCCGAGGCCGAAGCCTGGGCCAAGATCGTGGCCTTTTATCTGGAGCGCGGCTGCGTGCTGGTGCAGGTGCAGGGCCTGGACGAACCCGAAGACTGGATTCTGAGCGAGGACCTTGCCCGCCGCCTGGGCCTGCCGGTGGACGGATAGGGATTGCGGCTTATCCGTTCTGGAAGCACTGGTGCACCCGAACGGAGGGCGAAGGAACAACGCGGACGCAGAGGCGTGGAAGCGCCGAAGTGCAGGGGCTGTCATCCGGAAGCCACATCAGACAGGCTGCCGTCTGTGCCGCACGGCACAAGGAACAGAAACCGGGTCTCCCACGCCACGCCGGGCATTCATTTTCCTTCCCGCGCCGCTTGAATGAAAGCGTTGACATAAACGGCTTGACCGGGGTCTACCTCTACCCTGCCCCCTTCCCCTGGCCCTCCGGCGTGAACCGCCTGTAAATTGCGGCTCATCCCGCACAGATGAGGGGGGCGTAGGCTCTTTCTCATGAGAGAGCATCATTTTCCCCTGAAACGTCTGCTGGTCCTGGGTGCCCTGGTGGGCGCCGGTGCGTACTACTTCAGCCGCGAGCAGAACCGCCGCGCCCTGGACGCCAAGCTGGCCGAACTGGGCCTGAAAGACGCCGCGCACGACGTGGGCCAGAGCGTGACCAAGGGCTGGGAAAAGACCAAGGAGGCCGCCAAGGACGCGGGCGCCGTGCTGGCCGAGAAAGCCGGTGAGGTCAAGGACGCCGCCGCCTCGGGCGGGGTGCAGGCCGCCGCCGAAAAGGCCAAGGACGTGGCCGGCGACGTGAAAACGGCCGTGAGCAGCGCCGCCACGCAGGCCGGGGCCGCTGCCCAGGGCGTGGCCCAGACCGCCAGCGACAAGGCCCAAGACCTGAAGGCCGAGGCCAAGGCGGGCGCCGCGCAGGCCGACAGCGACCTGAAAGCGGGCGCGCAGCAGGCCGCCGAGGGGGCCAAGACCGCAGCCCAGACAGCCGCGCAGGGTGCGGGCCAGAGCACCCAGGATCAGAACGCCCAGAAACCCGCCGGCCAACCCGCCAGCACCCCGGCCCAGGGCAGCGCCCCAGCCCAAGGCGCAGCAGGCCAGGGCCCCCAGCCCCAGGCGAACCAGGGCCAGCAGGGCAATGCGGGCACGGGGCCCAAGCCCGGCAGCAACGGCAAAGCCTGATACTTCACGCCTCTCTCCCCGCCCCTCCGCCCTGGGAGGGGCGCTTTGCTCTTCCGCGCGCCCACACCGTAAGGCGTGTTCCTGCCCGCCCCGGGCACGGGCCGCTACACTCGCCCCATGACGCGCCGGGAGGAGCAGGGCCAGACCCAGACACTGGAGCGCACGCACACCGAGAAGCCCCGGCTGTTTCGGGTGCTGCTGCTGAACGACGACTACACGCCCATGGACTTCGTGGTGATGGTGCTGCGGCGCTACTTTCGCAAGGGCGAGCAGGACGCCGAACTGATCATGCTGGCGGTGCACCGCAAGGGTCAGGGGATGGCGGGCGTGTACCCGCGCGACGTGGCCGAGACCAAGGTGGCGCAGGTCACGGCCCACGCCCGGCAGGAAGGCCACCCGCTGCGGGTGGTGGCGGAGCCGGAATGAAGCACCCAGCGCGCGGCCCCCGGAGGCGCACATGATTGGAGACCACCTGCAAGTCACGATTGCCCGCGCCGCCGACTACGCGCGCGAGGCGGGGCACGAATATGTCACCCAGGAACACCTGCTCCTGGCCCTGACGCACGACCCCGAAGCCAGGGACGCCCTGCTGGCCCTGGGCGTGGACGTGCCGCGCCTGCGCGACGCCCTGCACGGTGCCCTGGCCGACCTGGAGACCCTGCCAGACGCCGAGCCCGATTTCACGCTGGGCGTGCACCGGGTGGTGGAAGGCGCGGTGCTGCAGCTGCATGCCAGCGGCAAGGGCCGCGAGCAGGCCGACGGCGCCCGGGTGCTGGCCGAACTGCTGGAAGAGGACGACAGCGCCGCCCGCGCCGCCCTGGAAGCGCAGGGGGTCACGCGGCTCGACGTGCTGAACTACCTGTCGCACGGGGTGGCCAAGGTGCCCGGCCGCGAGCGCGAGCGCCGCGTGGCGGGCGTGGATGGCCCCGGGGACACGGCCCCCGCCCCGGACGCCGAGCCCGACCCGCTGGCCGCCTACGCCAGCGACCTGACGGCCCAGGCCCGCGCGGGCGCCTTTGACCCAGTGATTGGCCGCGCGGCCGAACTGGAGCGCGTGGTGCACATCCTGGCGCGGCGCACGAAAAACAACCCCGTGCTGGTGGGCGAACCCGGCGTAGGCAAAACCGCCCTGGCCGAGGGGCTGGCGCAGCGGGTGGCGGGTGGGCAGGCCCCGGGCTTCCTGCGCGGCGCGGCCGTGTACGCCCTGGACCTGGGCGCGCTGCTGGCGGGCACGCGCTACCGGGGCGATTTCGAGCAGCGGCTCAAGGGGGTGCTGGCCGCGCTGGACGGCCAGAACGCCGTGCTGTTCATTGACGAACTGCACACCCTGGTGGGTGCCGGCGCCACCGAGGGCGGCAGCGTGGACGCCGCCAACCTGCTGAAACCGGCGCTGGCCCGGGGGCGACTGCGGGTGCTGGGGGCCACCACCCCCGCCGAGGTGCGCCACCTGGAAAAAGACCGCGCGCTGTGGCGCCGCTTTCAGACCGTGGAGGTGCCCGAACCCACCGAGGAGGACGCCCTGGCCATCGTGCAGGGCCTGTCTGGCCGCTACGCGGCGCACCACGGCGTGACCTACACCCCGGCGGCGCTGGAGGCGGCCGTGCGCCTGTCGGTGCGGCACCTGCGCGACCGCTTCCTGCCCGACAAGGCCATTGACGTGCTGGACGAGGCGGGCGCGGCCCGGTCCAGCAGTGGCCAGGGGGGGCGCCTGGACGTGCCCGAGATCGAGGCCACGGTGGCCCGCATGGCCCGGGTGCCGCTGGGGGCGGTCAAGGCCGAGGAAGTCACCTCGCTGGCGACGCTGGAAGCAGACCTGAAGGCGCGGGTGTACGGCCAGGACGCGGCGGTGGGGGCGGTGGCGAATGCCGTGAAGCTGGCGCGCGCCGGGCTGCGCGACCCGAACAAGCCCCAGGGCATGTTTCTGTTTGCTGGGCCCACGGGCGTAGGCAAGACCGAACTGGCCCGCGCGCTGGCCGAGCGCCTGGGCATTCATCTGGCGCGCTTTGACATGAGCGAGTACCAGGAAGCGCACACGGTGGCCCGCCTGATCGGCGCCCCGCCCGGCTACGTGGGCTTTGACCAGGGCGGCCTGCTCACCGACGCCGTGGCCAAACACCCGCATGCGGTGGTGCTGCTCGACGAGATCGAAAAGGCGCACCCGGACGTCTACAACCTTTTCCTGCAGCTGATGGACCACGGCACCCTGACCGACCACACCGGCAAGAAGGTGGATGGCCGGGGCCTGATCCTGATCTTCACCACCAACGCGGGCGCCGCCGACGCCGCGCGCCCGGCGCTGGGGTTTTCCCGCATGGGCCGCAGCGGCGAGGAAGCCGAGGCGGTGAAGCGCACCTTTACCCCCGAATTCCGCAACCGGCTGGACGCCACGTTGCACTTTGCGCCGCTGTCTCCGGCCGTCATGGACCATGTGGTGGACAAGTTCCTGCGCGAGCTGCAGGCGCAACTGCAGGAACGGGGCGTCACGCTGACGGTCACCCCGGCGGCCCGCGCCCGGCTGGCCGCCCTGGGCTACGACCCGGCGCTGGGGGCCCGGCCCCTGGCCCGCGTGCTTGACACCCACCTCAAGCAGCCCCTGGCTGACGCCCTGCTGTTCGGCCACCTGAAAGGCGGCGGGGTTGCCACGGCTGATGTGCAGGACGGACAGCTGGTCGTGACCTGAGCGCCAAACCGGGTGAGGGGCTCAGCCGCCTCTGGCCCAAGACCGGCAGGAGTGGCCGCCGCGTCTGGCAGGGGGGCGGCATGCGGGCTGGCCGCTGACCCTCACCTGGCGTCTGCCCCAACGCCCCATCAGGCACCGGTTCAGGCGCACGGGGGCCCGCCAGCACATCCGGGAAACCGCCGCATGTTCCGGCGCCGCAGCCCTGCGCTTTACGGTGAAAAGGGCAAAATGACTGTGGGCTCCGCTATGAACTGAACGCAAAGGAGGTAAAGGTTTAGTGCCTTTCTGCTCACGCCGTGTTCCCACTTAGCCGGGAAGATGGCAGGCATGAAACCGACCCTGCTGGTTCTGCTCACCGCTGCCCTGCTCGCGTCCTGCGCGCCCAAGAACGACGCCGCGACCACCACCACCGAGACCACGACCACCTCAACCGACACCAGCGACGTGGGCACCGCCGACACCAGCACCGATACGGCCACGACCGACACCACCGACGCGGCCAACGACCCGGCGGATTCCGGCGCCGACAGCACCCTGACCAACAACGACGACGCCAACGCGAGCGAAGAGATGGACATGGCGATGGGCAACGGGCTGGAAGGCACCGTGACCGACTTTAACGGCACGGGCCAGAGCTTTACCCTGAACGAGAACGACGCCAACTACGCGGTCAAGGTTTCGCCGGAGACCGTGTACGAAGGCGGCGCCACCACCGCCGAGGAATTCTTCGGCACCGACCGCGCTGACGCCAAGGTCGCTGTGGAAGGCAAGATTGACGAGACCAGCAAAACCCTGAACGCCACCAAGATCACCCTGAACTGATCCGCTTTGCCTGCGCCGGCTCTCCTCGTGGGGGCCGGTGCTTGCTGGGGTCGCCGTGCAGCCTCGGGCTGCCCGCAGCCAGACCCGTATTCTTGCCCCATGCCGTCCTCCCCGCCCATGGTCCGCCCGGCCACCCCGGACGACGCCGCCTTTGCCGCGCCGCTCATTCAGGCGACCATTGGCCGCATCGGCTGGGCGCTGACGGGCACGCAGAGCGATGAATCGGCGGCGCGGGTGATTCAGGCCCACTGGGCGCAGCCTGGGCACCGCTTGAGTCTGGAGCGCGTCCGGGTGCTGGAGCGGGCAGGCGAGCCGCTGGGTCTGTCGGTGGCCTACCCCGGGGCCAACGCCTGGGCGCTGGATGAACCCTGGCGCGCCCGCCTGCAGGCCCTGGGCCAGCCGGACGATATAGAGAGTGAGGGCACCCCCGGCGAACTGTACCTGGACACGCTGGCCGTGGTGCCGGCCGCCCGGGGCCAGGGCCTGGGGGCCCATCTGCTGGCGCACACCGCCCACTGGGCCGCCGGGCTGGGCCTGCCCCGGGTGGGGCTGCTGGTGGAGGCCGACAATCCCGCTGCGCGCCTGTACGCCCGCGCCGGCTTTCGCCCGGTGGGCACACGGCAGCTGGCCGGGGGGACCTACACGCACCTCGTGCGCCCCGTCTCTGCCCCTTCGGAGTGACCCTGCCCATGCGCGCGGGCGTTATGCTCGGCAGCGTGCGTGCCGCTGTTGTTGTTCTGGTTGCCCTGGCGGGTGTGGGCGCCCTGCTGGCCCCTGCCGTTCCCTTTCTGAGCCGCTACGGCACCCTACCCAAAAAAGCGGATGGCCCCGTGAACGTGCTGCTGGCCGGCGTGGACGTGAACTACGACGACACGGCCCCAGTCTGGCCCTACCCGGCCAAGCCCGAAAATTACAATGGCCGCACCGACACCCTCATGCTGGCGCAGGCGTGGCCGGACGGCCGCGTGAACCTGCTGAGCATCCCGCGCGACTCCTGGGTGAACATCCCGGGCTACGGCTGGGGCAAGATCAATGGCGCCAACGCGCATGGCGGCCCCGGAATGCTGGTGCGCGCCGTCGAGAGCCTGACGGGCATGCGGGTGGACGCCCACGCCCTCCTGAGCCTGAACGCCCTGCCCGCGCTGACCGACGCGGCGGGCGGCGTGACCGTGGACGTGCAGCAGCCCATGAAGTACGACGACAACGCCGGCCACCTGCACATTGACCTGAAGCCGGGCCGCCAGCGCCTGAACGGCGAACAGGCGGTGGGTTTCCTGCGCTTTCGCAAGGACAACCTGGGCGATATTGGCCGCATTGCCCGCCAGCAGCAGTTTCTGGGGGCCCTGGCCGCGCAGGCAAAAAACCCGCTGCACTGGTGGCGCCTGCCCGCCATGGTGGGCGCGGCGGACCGCAACATGAAAACCAACCTCAGCCGGGCGCAGGTGGCGGCCCTGCTGGGCGCGGCCCTGGGCGGCGTGAAGCTGCAAACCTTCAGCGTGCCCGGCGATTTCGGTGCCGGCGGCACCTGGGCGGTGGACCGCGCTGCGCTGCGAACGACCCTCGCCAAGCACTTCCGCGACCCCAACGACCCGCGCTCACTGGGCGTGGCGGTGGTCAACACCGACGCCCCGGACGGCAGCGCCCGGCGCCTGAAAGCCCGCCTGGAAGCCCTGGGCTACAGCAACGTCTGGATCGTGAACGAGGCGCGTGCGCCGGCCACCACCACCGCCACCGGCGAGGCCGCCGCGCGGGTGCTGCAGGACGTGGGCCACGGCGCCGTCTCGCAGGCCGCCGGAGCCCCCGGCGCCGACGTCACCGTGCGGCTGGGCAACGACACCCCGGGCGAGTAAAGCCGCCCGCGAGGGCCCCCACCTTTCTGTCTAGACACCATCTTCTGAAACGATTCAGCCCGCTGGATTCACCTGTTACCCTGCCCGCATGACCCCCTCCCTGAGCGGCGAACTGAAGTGGTGGCAGAGCGGCATCATCTACCAGATCTACCCGCGCTCCTTTCAGGACGACAGCGGCGACGGCGTGGGCGACCTGCGCGGGATCACGCGGCGCCTGCCCTACGTGGCCAGCCTGGGGGTGCAGGCGGTGTGGCTCTCCCCCATCTTCAAAAGCCCCATGCGCGACTTCGGCTACGACGTGGCCGACTACTGCGACATTGACCCCCTGTTCGGCACCCTGGCCGACTTTGACGCGCTGGTGGCCGAGGCCCACCGCCTGGGTCTGAAGGTCATGCTGGACTATGTGCCCAACCACACGTCCTCGGACCACGTATGGTTCCAGGCGGCGCTGAGCGGCAAAGACAGCGACCAGCGCGACTGGTACGTGTGGCGCGACCCGGCCCCGGGCGGCGGCGTGCCCAACAACTGGAAGTCCTTTTTCGGTGGCCCGGCCTGGACGCTGGACGAGGCGAGCGGCCAGTACTACCTGCACCAGTTTTTGCCCACCCAGCCGGATCTGAACTGGCGTAACCCCCTGGTGAGAGAGGCCATGTTCGAGGTGCTGCGCTTCTGGATGCGCCGGGGCGTGGACGGCTTCCGGGTGGACGTGATCTGGCTGCTGGCCGAGGACGAGCGCTTTCTGGACGAGCCCGAGAACCCCGAGTGGAAAGAAGGCCAGCCCGAGCACTGGCGCCTGCTGCACCCCTACACCCAGGACCAGCCCGAAACCCATGAGTACATCCGGCAGATGCGCGCGGTGCTCGATGAATTCGAGGACCGCATGATGGTGGGCGAGATTTACCTGCCCATAGAGCAGCTGCTGCCCTACGCCGGCACGGCCGACGCCCAGATGGTGCACCTGCCCTTTAACTTTCACCTGATCCTGATGCCCTGGCGCCCGGAGGCCGTACGCGCCTTTGCCGACCGCTACGACGCGGCGTGCCGGGCGGCGGGCACCTGGCCCAACTGGGTGCTGGGCAACCACGACCAGCACCGCTTCAAGACCCGCCTGGGGCCAGCGCAGTACCGCGTGGCCCAGACCCTGCTGCTGACCCTGCGCGGCACCCCCACCGTGTACTACGGCGACGAGATAGGCATGGAGAACGTGCCGGTGCCCCCCGAGCGCATGGTGGACCCGGCCGGGTTGCAGCAGCCAGATGTGCCCGGCGCCAGCCGCGACCCCGAACGCACGCCGATGCCCTGGGACGCGGGCGAGAACGCGGGCTTCAGTGCGCCCGGCACCACCCCGTGGCTGCCCCTGGGCGACGACGCCGCGCAGCGCCATGTGGCCGCCCAGGAAGCGGACCCCCACAGCGACCTGCACTACTTCCGCGCCCTGACCCGCCTGCGCGCCGACCACCCGGCGCTGGTGGGCGGCACCTACCGCAGCGTGGACGCGGGCGAGGGCGTTTTCGCCTTTGTGCGCGAGGGCGACGGCGAGCGCCTGACGGTGCTGCTGAACTTCAGCGGCGAACACCAGGACCTGGGCGAGCTGACCGGGGGCCAGACCCTGCTGAGCAGCTGGGGCGACATGCCCGCCAGCGGCGCGCCCCTGCGCCCCCATGAGGCCCGCATCCTGCGCTGAGCGGAAGTGGACGGGAATGGGCGGCCTCTCGCGGAGGCGGCCCGTTTCTGATGGCACCAGGGTGAAGGCATGTGGGCTGGCTGCCAGCTTGACGCCCGGCGGCCCCACCTGGCACCCAGAAACCGGACTTGTGCCCGCGCTTCGCGGCCCACTGACCCCGCTGTTTTTGCCTGGCCCTGCAGCGAAGCCGCGGAGCGGCGCCGCAGCGGGAGGCAACTGGGTTCAGCGCCCAACACGGCCCGACCGACGCTGCCCCCGCCACCGCTTTGAACAGCCTGCCCAGCCGCGCTCATGGCGTCATAGCGGTAACCACATCACCTGAAGGGTTGACCTTCAGGTGATGTGGGGCGAGCGAAGCGAGTGACCGCGACAGACAGCGGTTGGCGTGGCGTTGAGGGGGGTGCTGTTCTCTCCAGGGCGGAACGGATGACCGCTGTCAGCCCGTTCATTAGGCTCACCCTTCCAGGCCGCCCACCCCCTGCCCTGTGCAGAGACAGCCTCTTTTCACCCTGGGGCGACCCTGATTTGTTCTCCTCTGACCGCCCTCAGTAGGGCAGGCTCGCCAGCCGCAGCAGTTCCTGGCGCACCTGCGCGGCGTCGCCGGGGCGCTCGCGGCGCTCGGGGTGGGTCAGGGCCAGGTGCAGGGCGCCCAGGGGATCACTCGTCAGGGGGTAGGGCTCTTCAGGGTCAGGCAGGGCGCCGTACAGGCCCCAGCCCAGCAGCACGCCCACCCCGTACAGGTCGCTTTCGGGGCCCAGCGGCTCGCCCCGGCGGGCTTCGGGGCTCTGGAAAGCGGCGGTGCCCAGGCGCGTGGGCGTGCTGAACACCTCGAAGGCCGGGCCCGACAGGTCGTAGTCCACCAGCTTGGCGCTGCCGTCGTCTTCCACCATCACGTTTTCAGGCTTGATGTCGCGGTGCACCAGCCCCAGGCCGTGCAGGTATCCCAGGGCGTCCAGCAGATGCACCAGGGTCAGTAGAAAGGGGCGGCGCTCGGTGGTGGCGGCCGGGCGCTGGCCGTAGCGGCCAAACAGCACCTCGCCGCGCGCCAGGGTGCTGACCAGCGCGGGCTGACCGTCCACGGTGGTGCGGGCCATCACGCGCACCAGCCGCGTGTGGTCCAGGTGGTGGCCGTGCTGGTATTCCCGGTCGGCGTAGCCCTGCAGGTGGGCCGGAAAGATCTTGACGGCGCAGGGCTGCCCCGTACGGTCCACGGCGAAGTACACCAGACTGTGCGACCCACGGCCCACCGGCCGGACCAGTCGCACGCCGTCTCCCACCACCTGACCCGCCAGAGGCATCAATTCAAACTACACCACCTTGGGGGGGGTGCGCTTCTCCCCTCCGGGGGCAGCGGCCCAGCGGCAGCGGCGCACTGGGCACAGCGGCGCGCCGCAGACACCGCGTGGGCGCCCCTGGGGCGGCCCCGGGCGCCAGCCCCCGGGCTGCACTGTCAGAATCGAGGGCATGATCCAGCTGCCTGCCCGCTCTGGCCCGTCCAGAACCAAACTGGATGGGTCTCGCCCTCGGCGCTGTCGCGGCCCCATGTCCGGCCACCCCGTTTGTGCCGGAAGGCGCGCCAGGCCACACCAGCGCGGCGCTGCGCGGGCCAGGGCATGAAAGGCTACGGCCTGGTCCTGGGGGGCGGCGGGGCGCGGGGGCTGGCGCACCTGGGGGTGTGGGAGGTGCTTGAAGCCCACGACCTGCGCCCCGCGGTGGTGGCCGGCACCAGCATGGGCGGCCTGGTGGGGGCTTTTATTGCGGCCGGCTACCGCGCCGACGAACTGGAGCGGCTGGCCCGCAGCGTGTCGTGGCGGCGCCTGCTGGACCTGCGGCCCACGCCGGGCCTGATCCGGCAGACCACCCTGAGTGCCTGGCTGGCGCAGCACCTGCCCGAAACGTTCGAAGAACTGCCCACGCCGCTGGCCATCACCGCCACCGATCTGCTCTCGGGGCGCGCGGTGTACCTCACGCGCGGGAACCTGCACGACGCCCTGCGCGCCACCACCGCTTATCCCGGCGCCCTGGAGCCGGTGCCCTACGAGGACATGCTGCTGTCTGACGGCGGGATTCTGAACCAGTTGCCGGTGGACGCCGCGCTGTTCCTGGGCGCGCGGCAGGTGCTGGCGGTGAACGTCACGGCGCCCGACCCCCTGGAACTGGAGGGGCGCCGCACCCTGCCCTGGCGCCGGGGGGGCGCGACCCTGGGGCCGGTGCGCGCCCTGCGCCGGGCCGTGGAGATCATGCAGGCGCAGCTGACCGACGCCCGGGTGAACCTCTACCGCCCGGACGTGCAGCTGCGCCCGCAGCTGGGTGACATTGACCTGATGACCTTTCACCGCAGCGACCAGGCCATTGCGGCGGGGCGGGACGCGGCGCAGGCCAACCTGGCGCGCCTGCTGACCCTGCAGCCGGCGCCGCGCCCCAGCACGTAGGGGGGCCCCCCCGGCCCTGGCCCGCCGGGCGCTATGCTGCTCGGTGCATGACCAGACCAGACAAGCCCGCCCTGAGCCCCCTTCAGAAACTGTGGAAGGAAGTGCTGGAACCCATCGTGTTCGCGGTGGTGATCACGCAGTTTGTTGCCACGCTGGTGGGCGTGGACGGCGTGAGCATGATGCCCAACCTGCGTGACCGCGAGCGCGTGTTTGTGCCCAAGTACGAAACGTGGCTGCACAAGGCGGGCATTGGCGAGTTCAAGCGCGGCGATATCCTGATTTTCAAGCCCCCGCGCGAGGCCAGCGCCAAGATTGAAAACCTCACCAAGGCCGCGCCCCTGAACCTGTGGACCTACCGGCCCTTTCTGATCAAGCGCCTGATCGGCCTGCCCGGCGACAAGATCCGCATTCAGGGCGGCGAGGTGAGCGTGAACGGCGTGAAGCTGGATTCAGGCTGGACCACCGATTTCTGGAAGGCCCAGGGCTGCTGGGACACGGAAAGCCCGGTGGCGAATCTGGCGCAGTCGAGCCGCATTGGTGAGCGTGGGTTCATGCAGAGTGTGAACGTGGTCCAGGACCAGGAAGAGTTCACGGTGCCGGCGGGGCACTACTACGTGATGGGCGACAACCGCACCGCCACTGGCTCGGAAGATTCGCGCATCGTGGGGCCGGTGCCCCGGCGCGATGTGGCCGGGCGAGCGGCGGCCGTGGTGTGGCCCATCATGCGCAAGGTCAATGTCAAAGGCGCCTGCCAGATCGGTGCCAAGCCTGAGTTCAGCGGCGACAGCGTGCTGAACTGGCGGGTGCTAAGCCGCCCAGCCGCCTTTACCGAGTTGCAGAACGCCCTGAACCGCTGAGCCGAACGGCCCTTCTGCGCCCTGCAGGGCCCGCTGGGTTCAGCGCCGCTTAGGGCAAGGGCCGCTGGCCCAATCCCCTGCGCCGCCCCGCCGCCGACCACGGCGCGGGGCGGCAAAAACGCCGTCCAAAGCGCCGCTCGGGCCGACTAGCCCCGGCGCGCGGGCGGTCCTTCTCCATCACCCATCATCCATCAACCGTTCCCCCTTCCAGCAGCTCCACCTGCCGCCCGTCCGGGTCCTGCACGAAGGCCATGTCGCGCCCGCCGGGGCTGGGCTGCAGGTCGCGGGTTACGGGCACGCCCTGGGCACGTAGCACTGGCAGCAGGGCGCGCAGGCCCTGAACATGCAGGGCGATGTGCTCGGCCCAGTGGGAGTGGGGCGCGGGCACTTCCCCGCCCACCTCGAAAAACTGCAGGCGGCCCGTGCCCAGGCGCACCACCGCGCGGCCATAGCCTTCGGGGGTGGTGAGCTGCTTTTCGACCACGCCGCCCAGGCGGGTGTAAAAGGCCACGGCGGCGGCCAGGTCGCGGGTCAGGAAGGAGACGTGCTTGAGCATGGACCCCAGGGTATCCGCCCGGGAAGGTACGCTCGGGGCATGGCTCCCCCACCCTGGCACCTGCGTGGCCGCGCCTGGATGGCCGTCTATGCCCGCCCCCAGCCCGGCGCGCTGCTGCTGGTGCGCTACAGCCACTCGCCCGTGGGCCCCTACGACGAGGTGATGTGGGTGGCCCTGGGCGCCCCCAGCCCCGCCGGGCCACGCCCACAGGTGACGCGCATTGCGGTGAGCACGCCGCAGAGCGTGGCCTGGGGCCGGGCGAACTGGGGCATTCCCAAAACGCTGGCCCGCTTCGAGTGGCTGGGCACGCCGGAACGCGGGCAGGTGCGCATTCAGGAGGAGGGCCGCCCGCTGGCCCACCTCGCCTTTCAGGGCTTTGGCCCGGCGCTGCCGGTGTCCACGGCGCCCGTTCCCGCCCCCTGGCGCACGCTGGCGCAGCCCCGGCTGGACGGCAGAGCCGGCTGGTGGCTGACCCGGGTGGGCCTGACTGGCCGCGTGCAACCCGCCCGCCTGAGCGTGGTGGACGCCGGGGCCCTGCACCCGGGCCTGGACCGCGTGCGGCCCCTGGTGGCGGTGGCGGTGCCGTCGGGCCACCTGCACTTTCCGGTCCCCACGCCTGCCTGACCGGTCGTTCGGGGTCAACCATCCCCGGGGCGCGGTGGAATAGTGCCGGACATGGAATACCGCAAGTTGCTGGGCACCGACCTGACCGTGAGCGCGGTGGGCTTTGGCGTGTGGACGGTGGGCACCACCTGGTGGGGCGTCAAGGACGAGGCGATGGGCAAGGCGCTGCTGAGGCGGGCCTTTGACCTGGGCATCACTTTTTTTGACAACGCCGACACCTACGCCTCGGGCCGCGCGGAGGAGTTGCAGCGCGAGGCCCTGGGGGACCTGCGCGACCAGATCGTGATTGGCACGAAGTTCGGCTACGACATCTACAACCACCCCGACCGCCCCGGGCAGCAGGAGCGCCCCCACGACTGGTCGCCGGCCCACCTGCGCCGCGCGCTGGAAGGCAGCCTGAAGCGGCTGGGCACCGACCGCATTGACTACTACCAGCTGCACAACCCGCGCATGGACGCCATCCTGCGCGACGACCTGTGGGCCGAACTGGACCGGGCCAGGGCCGAGGGCCTGATTCTGGCCTACGGCACCGCCCTGGGCCCGGCCCAGCACGAGCGCCAGATTGAAGAGGGCATAGCCAGCGTGCGCGACCGCCGCGCGCCCACCCAGATCATCTACAACCTGCTGGAACAGGCGCTGGGCGAGCAGATTCTGCCCGTGGCCGAGGAGGTGGGTGTGGGCGTGATGGCCCGCGTGCCGCACGCTTCGGGGCTGCTGGAAGGCTACATGAGCCTGGACACCGAATTTGAACCCGGCGACCACCGCAACTGGCGCATGACCACCAACGCCCGCCGCAAGGCCTGGATGGAAGATGGCCTGAAAAAGGTGGAGCAGTTGCAGGAAGGTTTTGTGCAGGGCAAGGGCCGCACCATTGGCCAGCTGGCGATTCAGTTCGCCCTGCGCTCCCCGGCGATGGCGAGCGTGCTGCCCAATATCTACTCCGAAGAGGGCCTGCGCGAGTACGCCGCCACCTTTGACGCCGCGCCCCTCACCGACGAGGAATTCGAAGGCATTCAGACGCTCTACCGCGCCAACTTCGGCATGACCCATGACCTGCGCGGTCAGGTGGTGGCCCAGTGAGTGGTGAACAGGTGAGCGGCGAGCGGCCTGAAGGTCAGCGCCCTGAGGGTCAGCGGCCAGAAGGCGCGCCGCCTGCGGCGGCTGGCCGCCCCGGCGGCGCCCCCGGTGGCCGCCCGAAGATGATGGTGGACCTGGACCCCAGCGGGCAGGTGACGCAGAGGGAACCCGACCGCGCCCAGCGCCAGTTTCTGAACTACGCCTTTTTCAAGCTGGACCCCACCTTTCGCCGCCTACCGCACGCCGAGCGCGAAGAACTGAAGGCCGAGTTCCTGGCCGCCGCCCAGGGCTGGGTGGACGACGCACAGGCCGAGCAGGGCCTGATTCAGCGCCCCTACTCGCTGGTGGGCGTGCGCGGCGACGTGGATTTCATGCTGTGGCGCATCGCCTTTGACGTGCGCGAGTTTCAGGACGCCCAGGCCCGGCTGAACCGCACCCGCCTGATGGGCTACCTGTCGCAGCCCTACAACTTCGTGTCCATGAACAAGCGCAGCCAGTATGTCAACCGCGTGGAGGGCAGCGGGCACGGGCTGGAAATCCTGCCGGGGCAGGGCAAATTCCTGTTCATCTACCCCTTCGTGAAAACGCGGGCGTGGTACGACCTGACCCCCCACAGCCGCCAGGGCATGATGGACGAGCACATCTACGCCAGCGGCCCCTTCAAGGGCGTGCGGATCAACACCAGCTACTCCTACGGCATTGACGACCAGGAGTTTGTGGTGAGCTTCGACTCCGACCACCCGCAAGAATTCGTGGATCTGGTGCACCGCCTGCGCTACACCGAAGCCAGCATGTACACCTTGCAGGACACCCCGATGTTCACCTGCGTAAAGAAAGAATTGGCCGAAGTTCTGAACGACCTGGGCTGAAGCCAACCGTTGCCACGTCCATCCCAGGCCAGTCCCGGGATGGACGTTTTGCTGTTCAGGGCCCAGACTCCTGCTCAGCATGACCGCCGGCGAGTTCTTTACCGTTCCCGGCCTTCAGCCCGCAGAGATTGGCGCGTGGGTGGACACCTGGCTACGCCAACCGGGCGGCAATCTGGGGCTGGCCCCTCGCCAGTGGGAAGGCCCGCTGCCGGTGGCCATTACCGCACTGCGCCGTGCCTGTGGCCCGGAGCCCGGGATGGAATACCCCGAGCCAGCCGAGCGGTGGACCGCCCGGCTTGACGCGCTGATGCAGGCCCACCAGCGGGGAGCCCGCTTTGCCCCGCTGATCGTGCAGCGCCGTGGCGACGTGCTCTCCGTGCGCGACGGCAACCACCGTCTGGGGGCGCTGGAACAACTTGGGGGAACCGAAGCCTGGGTGGTTATCTGGTCGGACGGCGTGGGCTGAGGCGAACAGCGCGGCAGGGACCAGACCAGCCCACGCTCCTCCCCCAGGCGTGGGCTGTTCTGGCGTGGGTGTTCTTACGCCGTCAGCACCCCTATCGCGCGGGCCAGTGCCTCGTCGTCAATCTGGTGGTGGAGCACAAACCGCACCGAATCCGGGCCCAGGGCATTGGCCAGCACCCCCTGCTCGGCCCAGGTGGCGGCCCGCTGGGCGGCGTCTGGCACCGCGGCGTACACGATGTTGGTCTGCACGGCGGCCAGATTCACGCGGAAGCCGGCGTTCACCAGTCCCTCGGCCAGCACGCGGGCGCGGCGGTGGTCTTCGGCCAGCCGGGCGGGGCCTTCTCGCAAGGCCACCAGCGCGGCGGCGGCCAGCACGCCCGCCTGCCGCATCCCGCCGCCCATCATCTTGCGGTAGCGGTGCGCCTGCTTCATGGCCGCTGCCGAGCCAGTCAGCACACTGCCCACCGGCGCGCCCAGCCCCTTGCTCAGGCACACGCTGACGGTGTCGAACATGCCCGTCACTTCGCGGAGTTCCACGCCCAGCGCCACCGCCGCGTTGTATACGCGGGCGCCGTCCAGGTGAAAGGGCAGTCCTTCTTCGGTGGCCACCGCGCGGATCTGGTGCAGCACTTCAGGGGAAATCACCGTGCCACCCGCCTTGTTGTGCGTGTTTTCCAGGCTGATCATGCCGGTGGGCGACTGGTGAATGCTGCGGCGAATGGCGGCGCGCACATCCTCGGGGGCGGGCACCCCCAGCGGCGCGGGCACAAAACGCGGCACCACGCCGCTGAAGGTGGCCATCATGCCCAGTTCCCACTCGTAGATGTGCGAGCCCTCGGCGCAGATGGCTTCCTCGCCCCGGCGCGTGTGCAGGGCAATGGCGACCTGATTGGTCATGGTGCCGGACGGCATGAACAGCCCCGCCTCGTGGCCGGTGAGGCGGGCCACCTCGGCCTGCAGGGCATTCACAGTGGGGTCCTCGCCGTACACGTCGTCGCCCACGGGGGCCTGGGCCATCGCTTCACGCATGGCCGGCGTGGGCGTGGTGACGGTATCCGAGCGCAGATCAGCAATCACGGGCAGGGGCATGAAGCGGATGCTACGCCGGGGCGGGGCCCGTGGGTCAGGGGGCGTCCAGCCGGGCGGGCAGGGGCGGCTGAGCGCTGAGGACAGCCACCCAGTCGGTCCATGCGACATGAGGTTGCCCCCTTGCTCTTGGCGCGGCGCGGACATGCCCTCCCTTCACCCCGGTGCTGGGGGGTACAGGGCGGCCGTTATCAGCCCAACGCCGACCCCCATCGTCAGTCCCTCCACGCCGCTTGAGAAGGCGAAGAACGCCCCTCCAGTTGTGGAAGGGCGCCACTTCAACCGGTGCCGAGTGATGTGGCCAGAAGCCTGAGCCCCTCTACGCCCCGGCCAGTTCGCCCTTCCTCTCCTCGATGATCTTTTTCGCCAGATGGTCCGGCACCGGCTGGTAGCCGTGCGCCTTCACGCTGAAGGCCCCCCGGTCGCCCGTCAGCGAGCGCAGGTCGGCGCTGTAGGTCTGCACCTCGGCCTGGGGCACGATGGCGGTGACGGTAATCACGGTGCCGCTGGTGTCCATGCCCTGCACGCGGGCGCGGCGGGTTTGCAGGTCGCTGATCAGGTCGCCGGTAAAGCTGGCGGGCGCCCGCACCTTCAGCTGATACACCGGCTCCAGCAGCCCCGGGCGCGCGCCGTCCAGGGCATTTTTCAGGGCGAGGCTGCCGGCGGTGCGAAAGGCGATGTCGCTGCTGTCCACATCGTGATAACTGCCGTCCAGCACGGTGACGTGGACGTCCTGGAGGGGGTAGCCGGCCAGCGAACCCTTTTGCATGGCGTCCTGCACGCCTTTTTCAATGCTGGGAATGTACTTGCCGGGAATGGCGCCGCCCACCACCGCCGAGCGGAAGGCAAAGCCCTCGCCGGGCTCAATGCGAATGCGGCAGTCGCCGTACTGGCCGTGTCCGCCACTTTGCTTCTTGTGCTTGCCCTGCGCCTCGCACGCGGCATGAATGGTTTCGCGGTAGGGAATGCGCGGCGTGCTGGTCCTGACGTTCACGCCCAGGGCCGCCAGTTTTTCCACGGCGATGCCCAGGTGCATGTCCCCCATGCCAGAGAGCAATTGCTCGCCCGTCTGCGGCTCTCGGCTGTACAGCAGCGTGGGGTCTTCCTCGCGCAGGCGGGCCAGGGCGGCGCCCAGCTTGTCCTCGTCAGCGCGGGTGACGGGGTGGATGGCGAGCGTGTGGGCCGGCTCGGGCAGCCACAGGGGGTCATATTGAATGGGCTGGGCAGGGTCGGCCAGGGTGTCCCCGGCGTGCAGGTCGGGCAGTTTGGTGAGCACGCCAATGCTGCCCGCCGGGAGTTCGTGCACCTCGGTCAGGTCCTTGCCGCCCGGCACATAGAGGTGCATGGGGCGCACATCGGTGCCCTGGGTGGTGTTGCGCACGGGGTCGCCGGGGCGCAGGGTGCCGCTCCACACGCGAATGTAGGCCAGCTTGCCCACAAAGGGGTCCACCGACACCCGCCACACCCGCGCGCTGAAGGGGGCGTCGGGCAGCGGCTCGCGCGTCTGGCCATCCACGCCGGTCAGCGGGCCCCGTTCGCGGGCCGAGCGCAGGCCCTGCACCATCAGGTCCAGCAGCACGTCTATGCCCACGCCGCTCAGGGCGCTCACGGGCAGCACCGGGTACAGGGTGCCCGCGTGCACCGCGCGCCAGAAGGCGGCCTGCAACTCTTCTGGGCCCACCTCCTCGCCTTCCAGATAGCGGGCCATCAGGTCGTTGTCGGTTTCCACAATCGCGTCGGTCAGGGCCTCGCGCGCTTCCCGCAGGGGCGCACTCAGGGCGGGCGGCAGGGCCTGTGGGGGGCTGGCCTCGCCGGTCAGCACGTTCACCACCCCCGCAAACTCCGCGCCCTGGCCCAGCGGCAGCCATGCGGCGGCCACCGGGCCCTTCAGGCTGGCCCTCAGGTCGGCCAGCACGGCAAAAAAGTCGGCGCGCTCGCGGTCCATCTTGTTCACCACAACCAGCCGGGGCATCTCGAAGCGGTCGGCGGTGGCCCACACGCGCTCGGTGCCCACCTCCACGCCGCCCAGGGCACTCACGACGACGGCGGCCGAATCGGCGGCGCGAATCCCGCCGCGAATCTCGCGCACGAAGTCGGCGTAGCCCGGCGTGTCCAGCACCGTCAGGTCGGTGCCCGCGTGGTTCAGGCGCAGCACCCCGGTCTGAATGGAAAAGCCGTGCGCCTTTTCGGCCTCGGTGTGGTCGCTGTGAGCGGTGCCGTCCTCCACCCGCCCGGCGCGCGAAATGGCCCCGCTGCGAAACAGCAGGGCCTCGGCCAGCGTGGTTTTTCCAGCTCCGCTGTGGCCCGCCAGACTGACAACGCGAACAGGCATGAGGATCACCAGACCTTTCCCGGGAAGGCTGCCCCGGGGGCAAAGGAGGGAAAGCCAGCGAACGCACGCCGCAGCGGATGGGGGGTAGTTGGGTGGAGTGTAAGGGTTTTTGGGGGGGTAGATGGCGGAGAGCAGATGGCAGATGGCGCATGGCAGATGGCGGAAGGGGGGTGGTGCGCGCCAGAGGGTCGAGGGGTCGAGCAGTCGAGAAAAGCGAATCCCCTCTCGACTGCTCGACGCCTAGACTTCTCGACCCTCAGCCCTCCACCCCACAACCGACAACCCACGACCCACACCCCACACCCCCCCCGCCCCCTATCCTGACCCCCATGACCCGCGATGAGCCGCCCGCCTACGCCCTGCTGCCCACCCCGGATGGGTCGCGCACGGCCTTCAATGCCCGGTACGGCGAGGCGTATGGGTCGCGGCACGGCGCGGCGGCGCAGGCGCGGCATGTGTTTGTGGAGGGCACGGGCACCCACTGGCACCCCGCGCCCCGGGTGCTGGAGATTGGCTTCGGGGTGGGCGTGAACTTCCGGGCCACGCTGGCCGACACGGCGGCGCGCGGCACGGCGCTGCACTACCGCGCCTACGAATTCGACCCCGCCCCGCGCGAGGTGCTGCGCGCCGTGGCCGAGGGCGGGCAGGGGGCTGAACATCCCGCCTGGGCCGCCCTGCTGGCCGCGTGGCCGGAGACCGGCGGCGCGCAGGGTGAGGTGGAGGTGGAGGCCGGCGGCGTGCGGGTGACCGTCACCTTTGCCGATGTGCTGGCCGCAGACCTGCCCCGAGACTGGGCCACCGCCCTATACCTGGACGGCTTCTCGCCGTCGCGCAACCCGGAGGTCTGGACGCCGGACTTTGTGGCGCGGCTGGCGGGCGCCCTGGCGCCGGGCGGCGTGCTGGGCACCTACAGCGCGGCGGGGCATGTGCGCCGGGCGCTGGCGGCGGCGGGGCTGCGGGCAGAGCGGCGGCCCGGCGCGCCAGGGAAACGGGAATGCCTGCGAGCGGTGCGGGACGTGGAGAGTGGGGCGTGGGAAGTGGAGGAAGGGCCGCTTTGAACGTCGTGGTGGTGGGGGCGGGCATTGCGGGGGCCTCGGCGGCCTATTTCCTGGCGCGGGGCGGGGCGGCGGTCACCGTGGTGGACGCCGGGGCGCACACCGCCAGCCATGTGCCCAGCGCGCTGGTGAATCCGGTGCGGGGCCAGTCGGGCGGAGTGGACGCGCGGGCGCTGGCGGGCATGGCGTTCACCTGGGCGCTGGTGCGGGAACTGGAAGGCCAGGGGTGGCCTGTTCCCCACGGGCAGGCGGGGGTGCTCCGGCCGGTCCCAGACGAGAGGGCACGTGCCCGCTTTGAACGCAATCTGCCCCCTGACCTGGCGCATAGGTGGCTGAGGCCCGAAGAGTCACCCGAACCGCTGGCTCCTGGCTGGGCGCATGTGCTGTCGCTGCCGCAGGGAGGCTGGGTGGACGGGCAGGCGCTCACCGGGGCGCTGCTGCGCGCTTCGGGGGCGCGGGTGGTGCGGGGGCGGGCGGTGGCCTGGACCAGGCACGAGGTTCAGCTTCTGGACGCCGCCCCCCTGCACGCCGACGCCGTGGTGGTCTGCGGCGGGTCGGTGGGCACGCACTGGGCCGGCGAGGCCGCCACCCACCGCATGGGCACGCTGCTGACCCTAGACCGCGCGGTCACGGGGCAGCCCGTCAGCTTTGGGGCGTATCTGGCCCCGGCGCGGACCGGCGGCGTGCTGGGCGCCACCTTTGAGGCCCCCTCGCCACACTGGCAGCCCGAAACCCTACCCCTCCCCTCGCTGGGCTGGCTACTGGGCAAGGGGCTGGCGCTGAGTGACCTGCGGGGCACTCAGGTCACCGGCCGCTGGACCGGCTCGCGGCTCTCGGGGCTGAAGGCGGGCCCCCAGCCGGACGGGACTTGGCGCCTGGGGGGCCTGGGCAGCAAGGGCTTCCTGCTGGGGCCGCTGCTGGCGCGTGAGCTGGCAGGGCAACTGCTGGCGTCACGCGGCGGGTAACGCGCCACTGCGTGGGGGACGGATGAAGCGTTTCCCACCCCTGGCTTACACTGCTCAGGTTATGGCGACCTACCGCATCTGCTTGATTGAAGGCGACGGCATTGGCCACGAGGTCATCCCCGCCGCCCGCCGCGTGCTCGACGCCGCTGGCTTTAGCGCCGAATATGTGCACGCCGAAGCCGGCTACGAGTACTACCTGGACCACGGCACCAGCGTCCCCCAGGCCACCTACGACGCCGTGGAGAACACCCACGCCACCCTGTTTGGCGCCGCCACCAGCCCCAGCGGCGAGAAACCCGCCGGGTTCTTTGGCGCCATTCGCCACCTGCGCCAGAAGTACGGCCTGTACGCCAACGTGCGCCCCACCAAGACCCGCCCGGTGCCCGGCGCCTACGAAAACGTGGACCTCGTGATTGTCCGCGAGAACACCCAGGGCCTGTACGTGGAGCAGGAGCGCCGCTACGGCGACACCGCCATTGCCGACACCGTGATCACCAAGGACGCCAGCCTGCGCATCGGCAAATTTGCCGCCGAACTGGCCATGAAGCGCGGCAAGCGACTGACGGTGGTGCACAAGGCCAACGTGCTGCCCGTGACCCAGGGCCTGTTCCTGAACACCATTTTGGACCACGCGGCGGGCGTGGACGGCCTGAACACGACCACCATGATCGTGGACAACGCCGCCATGCAGCTGGTGCGCAACCCCCAGCAGTTCGACGTGATGGTGATGACCAACATGTTCGGCGACATCCTGTCCGACCTCGCCGCCGGTTTGGTGGGCGGCCTGGGCATCGCCGCCAGCGGCAACGTGGGCGACCAGTTCGGCATTTTCGAGAGCGTGCACGGCAGCGCGCCCGACATTGCCGGGCAGGGCATCAGCAACCCCACCGCCACCATCCTGGCCGCCGTGTTGATGCTGGACCACATTGGCGACCACGACACCGCCCGCCGCATTGACGCGGCCGTGAACAAGGTCCTGGTCGAAGGCCCCCGCACCCGCGACCTGGGCGGCACCGCCGGCACGGAAGAGTTTACGAACGCAGTGATCAAAGCCCTGGCGTAAGGCCGATCAAAAAGGAGGGAGGCCCGGACGCAAGTGTTCCGGGCCTCCCTCCTTTTCCATCAACTCTTACCCTTCAACCATCAACCTTCTAAGGCCGCTTCAAACTCGCCCAGCAGGTCGCCAATATCCTCAATCCCAATGCTCAGGCGCAGCAGATTCGGCGTGATGCCCAGGCGGCGGCGCTCGGCTTCAGGCAGCGGGCGGTGCGAGGTACCCCAGGGCCACGACAGCGTGGTCACCACGTCCGCGAGGCTGGGGGCCAGGGGAATGCGGCCCGCCAGGGCCTTCACAAAACCGGGCGCGTCCTCGATCTCGGCGCTGAGCATGCCGCCAAACCCATTCGGGAACAGGTCCATCGCCAGGTGAAACTGCGGGTGGTCGCTGAGCCCCGGATGGTACACCGCCTTCACGCGCGGGTGGTTGACCAGCACGTCGGCCACCGCCTGCGCGTTGCCGCTGTGGGCACGCATGCGCAGGCCCAGGGTTTTGAGGCCCTGCAGGGTCATCCAGGCGTCAAAGGCGCTCATCGTGCCGCCCAGGCGCAGCAAGCGGGTGCGGGCCTGGGCGATCAGGTCGGCGCGCCCACACGCCACGCCCCCGAAGGCGGTGCTGTGCCCGCTGAGGTACTTGCTGACCGAGTGCGTCACCAGATCGGCGCCGTGTTCGGCAGGCCGCAGCATGGCGGGGCTGGCAAAGGTGTTGTCCACGCTCAGCAGGGCGCCGCGTTCGTGGGCCAGCGCCGCCAGGGCCGGCAGGTCCGGCACCGTCATCAGCGGATTGGTCAGGCTCTCCACATGCAGCACGCGGGTGTTCGCCCGGAAGGCGGCGCCCACCTCCTCGTGGTTGCACGCGTCCACAAAGGACACCTCGATGCCCAGGCGAGGAAACTCCTCCTTCAGCAGGGCGTACGTCACGCCGTACACGCGGGCGTCGGTGATGATGTGGTCGCCTGAACGCAGCACCCCCAGCAGCGCCGCGCTGATGGCCGCCATCCCGCTGCCGGCCACCAGGGCGGCCTCGGTGCCTTCCAGGGCGGCCAGGGCGCGTTCCAGCGTGGCGGCGTTGGGCGTGCCGTTGCGGTAGTAGAAGCTGGCCGGTTCTTCACCGCTCATGGCGCGGTCCAGGTCGTCCAGATCGGCAAAGGCGTAGACGGTGCTCTGGTAGATCGGCTCCACCAGCGGCGCCGAGCGGTTCGGGCGGGCCTCCTCGCCCGCGCGGGCGGCCAGGGTGGTCAGGTCAGGGGCAGGCTTGGGGGCGCTCACGCGAGCATTCTAGGGGCGCTTCAGCGTGCGTTTCTCAAGGCCTTTATCCAGGCCGGAAGCTGCTTGAGGGGCAGCACATCAGCGGGCCCCGTCTGACCGTACCGGGTCAGGACGCCGTAGGCCACCGGGCCACTGACCAGCAAGCCCAGGCCGGTGCAGGCCACAGGTGAGTAACGACCGGCAGGCATAGGTGCTCCAGTTCGCCAGTCCTTGCGGGTCAACGCCAGTACCCAGCGTGTACCCACGGGGTACTGGGTGACATACGGGAAAGGCGACATGCCGTCATCACCCCTCACGGTCAGCCGCGTGGCCCCCGGCTGGCCCACATACGTGCCCAGCACCCGCACCTGCATATCCAACACCGAGGGAAACCCGGTGCCGGTCCGGGGCAGATGCCGCTCCACTTCCACCAGCGCGACCACCTCGGCCGCTTTGACCGCCTGATCAAAGGCCTGGAAGACGCAGGACGTCCCCGCCGCCTGCCCAGCCACCCACAAGATTCCCAGCCCCAGCCATCGGCGTTTCATGCACCACCCGTATCAGGCGTCACCTGACGGCGGATGAGCCTCGCCCCTACCGGCCCACAGTCCCTGCCTCTTCAGGGCGGCCACCAGATGCACCTCGCGCGCCTCCATGCTGCCCCCTGCGCCAAAGTAGGCGTTCAGCAGCCGCACCCAGTCGCCGGGCTTGCCTCCCCGCGCGGCAATGGGGTTCATGATCGCCACGGCCTCCTGCAGCTCGGCTTCGGTGCCGTCGCGGTATTCATCGGTGTGAATGACCAGCGGGCGCGGCACGCGGGGGCGCTGGGGCGGCGTTTCGGCCGGGCGGCCCACCGTGAGGCCCGCAAACGGCAGCACGCCGGGGGGCAGCTTGAGCAGGTCCAGAATGCCGTCCAGGCCGTTCAGCACCCCGCCAATCCAGCAGCCCTGGTAGCCCAGCAGTTCGGCGGCGGTCAGCAGGTTGGTGCCGGCCATCACCGCGTCGCCAATGCCGAAGTGCACGGCAATGGCCGGCCAGTGCCCGGGGGTGCGCCCCCCCGTTTCCAGCACCCGCCCGGTGCGCCGCACGTCGGCGCAGACCACAAAGGCTTCCGACGCCGCAGCGATATGCGCGTTCGTGGTCAGCTCGGCCATGCGGGCGCGCACCTCTGGGCGGGTTAGGCGAATCAGGGAATACAGCTGCGCGGTGGCGTCGGTGGGGGCGCGCTGCGCGGCGTGCAGGATGGCTTCCAGGTGTGCGGCGGGCAGCGGCAGCGGCGAGCCGTCCGGGTGCGTTTCGTACTGCCGCACCGTGCGGTGAGCATCGTAAAAGGCGGTGACCTGTTCCGGGGTCAGGGGGTGGGGCGCACTCATGCGGCGCAGGATAGCCCCGGCGATGTGGACGGGCGCCGCGCCGCAGAAGGCCCCCCGAGCGCCAATGCCGTCTTCAGGGCTGGCCCGTCGCCCGAGGGCTCACTCGCCGGGCGCGGTTTCCCCACACGTCCAGCCTCCTCTCAAGCGAGAAGGGGACTCCCAACGCTGCAATTCAGAGTGCAGGGCAAGTCGTCCGGCGCTTCCACTTTCAAACCAAGCTGGGGGCCCGTCCCCCTACCAGCCCTGATCATCCCGGGGGCTCTGGCGGGGCCACGCGCGGCTGCGGTGGCGCTGGCCGTCCGGGGTCACCACCAGCGCCGCGCAGCCGGGCGTCTGATCCACCAGGGCCAGCCCGCTGCGCACGCCCACCACGCCCAGCACCGTGGCCAGGGCCTCGGCAGTGGCGCCGTCGGGGGCCGTGACGGTCAGGCCGGGCACCTGGGGCGCGGGACACCCGGTGCGGGGGTCCACCAGCGGCCGGAACGGGGGCTCGCCCACCGGCTGCCCCGGGCGCGCCGCGCCGCGCATGGCCAGCGCCCCGCCCTGCACGCGCACGCGCGCCAGACACGGGGCGTTGTCCATGGCGGTAAAGGGATCGGCCACCGCCACGGTGACGGGCCCAGGGCCCAGCACCCGCAGGGCCTCGCCCGCGCGGATGGTCACCCGGCGCACCCCCGCCGCCCGCGAGGCCACGGCCGCCGCGCGGTCCACCATGTATCCCCGGGCCAGCGCGCCCAGCGCCAGCGGCGCCCGCGCGTGCAGGGTGGCGCGGCCATCGGCGTGCAGGGTCCACGGGGGCCCCTGCAAAGAGCTGACCAGCCGCTGCACCTCCTGCGGTGGGGGTTCCCGGCCGGCATGCGCCGCGTGGCGCCACAGGTCACTCAGCACCCCAGCGCCCGGGTGCAGGGCGCCCCCACTGCGCACGCGCCAGTGGTCCGCGAGGCGCAGCACCGCCGTCAGGTCCAGGCTGAGGGGCAGCGGTGTTCCTTCAGGGTGCGCCTGCCAGCGTCGCCACTCGCTCTGCGGATCGGTGTCGCCCAGCACGCGCCCCAGGCGCTCCAGTTCACTCAGGGCGTCGTGTTCGGCCTGCTCGGCCTGGGCGCGGCTGGCCGCCACGATCTGCACCTCCAGGGCCGTGTCCAGCAGACGCGTGTACTGGCCCCGCAGCCGGTAAGGCGGCCGCGTGCCCAGTCGCCGCGCCGCCCCCAGCAGCCCGATGAAGGTCACGCCCCTCATTGTGCCCCCCGGAGCCTGCTTTGCGCGAGGGGTGGTGCTGGCCCTGTCCAGAACGCGAGGGGAGGCTGGGCGCGCGGGCGCTGTCTCCACGCGCCCCCAAACGCGGCAGACACGCTTGGCTAGCGCATTCGCGCCTGCACTTACCCGCCCGGCTGGCGGCTGAGCTGCCCGAAAATCAGGGCGATCAGCAGCAGGTCCAGCGCCCAGCTGGCCGGGCGGCGCAGGCGCTCGTCGCGCCGGGCACGCAGCACCTGCAGCCCCAGCCGCAGCAGCAGCAGGCCCCCCACCAGCGCCGGACTGGGCGCGGCGCCGCCCGTGAGCAGCGGCCACAGCAGCAGCAGCGCCAGTACCCCCAGGAGGGCGAAACTCAGCATGGTCAGGGCGTCGGGCCCCGGGCGCGGGGTGGGGTCAGGGGCGCTCATGGGGGTCATTAGAGCAGGTGCGTGGCCCGGAACCAGGACGTGTCGACCAAGTCATCAACTCCAGGCAGACCAGCGTCTGGCTAAGCTACGGGTATGTCTGAGCTCGTGAACTACCGCTATCTCTGGGATGGCTCTGCGCCAGAGTGGGTGATTGCGCATCTCGATCGAAGAGAGTTCTTTCCATTCAACCTTCAGACTGGCCAGGGCATGGCGATTCTTGATGGCGAACCCGGCCTCATGGACAACATCCTGCGCTGCATGCGGGAGGCGGGGCGCCCTCTGCTGAATTACAAGGAGTGGAGCGTGCAGCGCAGCACCGCCTCCGACGTCCTCCGGTCTATTGAGGACCTCTCGAGGAAAGTACAAAAGATCCGAACACACAGCACGCGCGAACTTGGAACGCAGGCCTTGTCCATTACAGCCCCGCTCGCGGGCGTCCGGGCACAGCTTGAAGTGCCACATGACGAAGCAACCTTGCGACAAGCCGCGCGCACGGTCTGGTCCGTGCAGCAAGGCTTGCTTGAATTTTGTCGCGCTCATCACCTCTGAGGGGCAATGTAAAACACGAGGTGCTGGAATAACGGGAGCCACAGGGACCACACTGCTTGTTCTGATTTGGCCGGTCCACCCTACGGGCCCCGGTACACCCGCAACTGGTTCTTGCCCGCGCGTTTGGCCTCGTACATGGCCTGGTCGGCGGCGTGCAGCAGGGCCTCGCGGTCACGGGCCTGCCCCGGGTACAGCGCGCAGCCGCAGCTGGCTCCCACCTGCACGGCCTCTGCGCCCAGCCACACCGTCCCCTGCAGGGCCCCCAGGAGGCGCGCGCCCACCTGCGTGGCCCCGCCTTCGTCCAGGCCGCGCAGCATCACCACAAATTCGTCGCCCGACAGCCGCGCCAGCAGGTCCGATTCGCGCACGCCCGCGCGCAGCCGCCTCGCCACCTCGCGCAGCAACTCGTCACCGGCGGCGTGCCCGAGGGTGTCATTGACCGCCTTGAAGCCGTCCAGGTCCAGAAACAGCAGCGCCAGCGGCTCGGGGCCCGCGCGGCCCAGCGCCTGATCCAGCCCCTCCAGAAACAGCGCGCGGTTGGGCAGGCCGGTCAGCGGGTCGTGGGTGGCCAGGGTGCGCGCGCGGTGCTCGGCCTGCCGCAACTCGGCGTTCAGCTGTTCCAGCTCGGCGCTGCGCCGCCGCTCCAGTTCCGCCTCGCGCTGCAGCAGCGACACCTTGGCCTGCACCGCCAGCACCTTGGCCTTGCGGTCCAGGGTCTGGGCGTGCAGGGCGCGTTCCAGCGTCACATACCGCTTGTGATGGTGCAGCGCGGCTTCAAAGTCGCGCGCCGCTTCGTACTGTTCGGCCAGCGCGGCATGCACCTCGGCCTCGCGTCCGCGCAGCCCGGCGCTCTGGGCCAGCGCCAGGGCTGCGCGCAGGTCGGTCTGCGCGGCCCCCGGGTCGCCCGCGTGGCCGTGCAGCCGGGCGCGGGCCAGCAGGGTGTAGGCCTCGAAATCCTTTTCCTGGCCGGCGCGGTGCAGTTCCAGCGCCGCCTCGCACAGGGGCCGGGCGTCCTCGTGGCGGCCCAGGTCCAGCAGGGTCAGGGTGAGGTAGGTCAGGGCCACGGCCTCGGGCTGGCGCAACCCCAGGGCGCGCAGGGTGGGCAGCGCCGCCTGTCCCAGGGCCAGCGCCTGTTCGGGGTGGCCCAGGTGGTAATGGTCAATGGCGATATTCAGGTCGTTGATGGCACCCTGCAGCGCGGGCATGCCCCCGCCCTCCCCTGCCGCCTGCAGGGCCGCCAGCACCCCCGCCACCCGCTGGTGCAGCGCCAAGGCGTCCTCGTGGTCCTGCAGTTCCCAGGCCATCAGCGCCATGTTGGACAGCACCTTGGCTTCCAGCACCCCGTCCCCGTGCAGCTGCGCCAGTTGCAGGCCGCGCAGGGCGTGTTCCATGCCTTCGGGATAATGGCCCAGGCGAAAATAAGCCACGCTGAGGGCGTTGGCATTGTTGCCCAGCAGATCGGGGAAGTGGGGGTCGGCCAGGGTCTGGGCACGTTCCAGGGCGCTCAGGGCCCCCGGGTAATCCGCACGGTAGATGGCGCTGGCGCCCAGCATGGTCAGGGCCAGCGCCTGGGCGCGGGTGTCCCCCAGGGCTTCGGCCAGCGCCAGGGCCTCGCGGGCCAGTGCGGCGCCCTGCACCGGGTCGCCCAGCTTGCGCTCCTCGGCGGCCACCAGCAGGCGGGCCAGTTCCTGGGCCCCCAGCCCCGACTCGGTCATGGAGCAGTGTGGCAAGCCCGGCCTCTCGGGGCTGTCACGGCGCACACGGGTACGGGGCCTTAAGGCGCGGCGGCCCCAGGCCCCGCGTTACGGCTGAGCCGAGGCCACCTCTACCGCTTCGGCCTCCGCAGCTTCTCCGTCGGCCAGTTCGTGGGCCGGGCTCAGCACCAGCACACTGTTGGGGGGCAGGTTCAGACGCAGGTGGTGGGTCTGGCCGTGCCACCCTTCCTCCTTCGCCAGCAGGTCGGGCTGCTGGGTGCCAAAGCCGCCGTAGTCGCCGTCATCGGTAGAGAGCAGCAGGCGGTAGGCGCCGCCCTGCGGCACGCCCACCGGGTAGCCTTCGCGGTACACCGGGGTCAGGTTGGCCACCACCACGCTCCAGGCCCCCCCCTGCGGATCGCGGCGCACAAAGGCGTACACGCTGCTCTCGGTGTCGTCGGCGCTCAGCCAGAGCATGCCTTCTTCTTTGGTGTCACCCACATGCCAGTCCGGGCGGGTGCGGTACAGGCCGTTCAGGCGCCGCACCAGATTCATCACGCCCCGGTGGTCGGGCACATCGGCCAGGTGCCAGGGCAGCGGGGCGTCGTGGTTCCATTCGGTGGGCTGTGCGAACTCCTGGCCCATGAACAGCAGCTTCTTGCCCGGCGTGGTCCACATCAGGGCCAGAAAGGCGCGGTAGCCGGCGCGCTGGGCATACCAGTCGCCCGGCATCTTGGCCACCATGCTCTTTTTCAGGTGCACCACCTCGTCGTGGCTGATCGCCAGCACAAAGTGCTCACTGGTGCGGTACACGTTGAAAAACGTCAGGGCGTGATGGTGGTGCTTGCGCCACAGCGGGTCCTGCTCGAAGTAGCGCAGGCTGTCGTTCATCCAGCCCATCGCCCATTTGTAGTCAAAGCCCAGGCCAAACGGCGCCGGGGTGGTCACGCCCGGGAACGAGGTGCTTTCCTCGGCAATGATCATGCAGCCCGGGGCCATGTGGTGCGCGACCTCGTTCAGACGCTTGAGAAAGGCGATGGCTTCGAGGTTCTCGCGCCCGCCGTGAATGTTGGGCACCCACTCGGTGCGCGAGAAATCCAGGTACAGCATGCTGGCCACGGCGTCCACCCGCAGGCCGTCCAGGTGAAAGTCCTGCAGCCACTTCAGGGCCGAACCGATCAGGAACATCACGACCTCGTTGCGGCCATAGTCGAAAATGTAGGTGTTCCAGTCCTGGTGAAAGCCCTTGCGGGGGTCGGCGTATTCGTACAGCGGGCCGCCGTCAAAGTGCGCCAGGCCCGCGTTATCGGTGGGAAAATGCCCCGGCACCCAGTCCAGAATCACACCGATCCCCAGGCTGTGCAGGTGGTTGACGAAATACTTGAAGTCCTCGGGGCTGCCCATGCGGCTGGTGGGCGCGTAGTACCCGGTGACCTGATAGCCCCACGAGCCGTCAAAGGGGTGCTCCATGACCCCCAGCAGTTCCACATGGGTGTAGCCCATGTACTGCACGTAGTCGCCCAGGCGGTGGGCAAGGTCGCGGTAATTCATGAACCAGCCGTCGTCGCGCCGCGCCCACGAGGGCAGGTGCACCTCGTAGATGCTGACCGGGCGCTCCAGCCCCGGCTCGCGGGCCCCCATCCAGCGGTCGTCAGTCCAGGTGAACGGCTGGTTCCAGATGATGCTGGCGGTGGCCGGGCGCACCTCGAAAAAGGTGCCGTAGGGGTCCATCTTGTCCTCGGTGCGGCCGTCCTGGGCGGTGATACGGAACTTGTAGCGCTGCCCGTGGCGCGCCGCCGGCACAAAGGCCCCCCAGAAGCCAAAATCCAGGCGCTGCATGGGATGGTCAAAGCCATTGAAGCCGTTAAAGTCGCCGACCACACTCACATGGTGGGCATTGGGGGCCCAGACGCCAAACCGCACGCCCTCTACCCCGTTTTCTGTGGTGGGGTGCGCGCCCAGCAGGTGATCGGGGCGCACGAGGTCCGCCGTGACCAGTTTTTGCAGGTGCCCATGATCCAGCGGAAGCGGTTCACTCATGGGGCAAAGTCTAGCGGCGCCCCGTTCGGGGCCGGCACAATCTGACGGGAAGATAAAGGTGGGGTGCGGGGAGCAGGAGGCGGGAGGCGGTGAGGAGCAGCCGGAGGTTGAGGGGTCAAGGCGTCTAGACGTCGAGGAGGGGCACAACTGCGGCAGCGCGGGTTCTCCCTGCAGCCTAGACTGGCGCGTGCCCCTGCGACTGGACGCCCTGCCCACCGACGCCGCGTTGCCGCTGGTGGGGCAGGTGCTGGGGGCTGACCTGAGCGCACTGGGGCCGCAGCTGAGTGGAGCGTGGGCGGTCTGGTCGCCTGGCGGCGCGCTGTTGGGGGCCCTTGCCCTGCGCCCCTCACCGGCCCACGGGCAGGAGGTGCTGGGCGGCGCCGTGGCTGGTGTTGAGCAACATGAGGCTGCACGGCTTTTGCTCGGGGCGGCGCAGGCGACCGGGCCGCTATATGCCTACGCCGACGAGGCCCTGCTGCCAGCCTCTGCCCTGCAGGCCCTGGGCTGGCGCGAGGTCAGCGCCTACGCCCAGCTCAGTGGACCGTTGCCCGGTGGGCTGCCTTGTGCCCCCGACGGCGTTACCCTGCTGCCCCTGGCCGACCTGTCCAGCCCTTCCCAGCGGCTGGCCGCGCAGCGAACGTATGCCGACCGCATTGGCCATACCTTCGCCACAGAAGCGGACGTGCAGCCGGGCGCAGGGGGCGTGAACGAGGACCTCAGCCGCGTGGCGCTGGCCTCATCCAGCCAACCCCTGGGTATCTGCCGCGCGTGGCTGGACGGGCATGAGCTTGCCGTGGGCAGCCCCGGTGTTCACCCAGACTGGCGCGGCGGCCCGCTGCGCCGCGCCCTGCTGCTGGCGGTGTGTCAGGCCGCGCGGGCGGCAGGTGCCACCACCGTGACCGTGGACACCTGGGGCGACACGCCCGAAGAACGGGCCGACGATCTGGCCCTGGGGCTGAGTGTCATCGCCTTCACGCCGCTTTACGCTTCTGGTCAACCCCCGTCTGCAACACCCTGAGGGGCATCGCCCCAGCTTTCTGGGTAAGGCTGGTGATCATCGACATACGCTGTGTCATACGTGCCCCACCCCATGAGCTCGTAATACTTCGTCATGGCCTGGAAATGGCTGCTGGCCCGGACAGTCCAGATCAAGCGAGCGCCGGGCGATAGAAATTGGCGGGTCTGATCGCCGTGCGCTCCTGCCAAGCAGAAGGTCCACCCTGCACCATCTCCCTATTCCCAGAGCTCATGCAA